>JBHPGL010000051.1:0-10116 GCA_042570655.1 Nanobdellota archaeon
GATTTAAAAAATCTTGAGGAGTTTATTTGCAATGGATAATAATGAAGTGTTTAAAGCTGGGAAGAGGGTTTCTTTTATTGAAAGTGAAATTGAAGAAGCTATTCAAAAGAGTTTGTGGTATGTGGTTAATGTTCCACGTGTTATTGGAGGTGAGTATGTTAATTCTTTTGGTGATGCTCAAGAAGATTTATATCCTCTAATGATATTTGAATATCGTAATCAAGGCCCTTCTGAAAGAGAAAAAGCAGTAAAAGCTAATATTGAAGATTTTTTACAACGTGCTAAGAATTATAATGCGTATTTGGATTCAATTAACACTGAATATAATTCAATTAAAGAAAAGTTTCCTGATTTAGATCATTTTAATTCTTCAGCTCCATTTGGCGTTCTTTTGAATCATGGAATAGCAGTACAAAATTTGGAACAATCTATTGGGAAGTTATCAGGAGTAGAATCTCAAAATGAAAAAACATAAAATATTTGTTATTGATGATGAAGGAAGTAAAAAATGAATGAAAAAAATCAAACAGAAAATATACTAGAAAAAACAATTGAAGCAATTAGAGCGTGTGGTGGAGAGATAGATGATAAACCATCTCATATCACTGATGGAAGATATGAGGGAGGATTAGTTCATAAGTTATGGTATGAGGCAAGCCTGCCTTTTAAAGATGAGCAACACCCAATAAATGTGGGGCTTCTAGTTGATTTCTCAAATTATGCGGAACATAAATTTACATACTATAAACATGTCATTATGGTAGCTGAATTGAGGCAATACAAACTGAAAGATTATTTTCAAAAAGAAATAAATAAATATCAAAAACATCAAGAATGGTTGAACTCAAATAAAGAAGCGACTATTCGGGAAAGGTCTCCTGGAGTTTTTGGAAGATATTTCGATGATTTTTTTGGGTTAAGATACTCAAAATTTGGTATTACTTTAGATGGTCCGAAAAATTCCCATATCTCATTAGTTTTTAAAGTTTTTGCTAAAGTAAAATATGAAGGAAAAGATCCTGCAGAACTTTGTTCTGAACTGATTAAAACATTCTTAGAGGTATATGAAATATGATGTCAGAAGCTTATGAAAGATTAGATAAACAGTTGGAAGATTTAATTAGGCCAATTAACAATGAATCAACAAGTAAGAAAAAAGAAACATTAGACTGGGCATTAATAAATGTTGAATTGTTAAAAATAGATATTTTGAAATCAAGAAAGGATTTATCTTTTGAGGAATATTATAGCATGCAGATTTCTGTAGAAATGGTGGGTTCCATATATAGAAGGCTTGATTATATGGATGCAATTAAATTCGCTCAAGAAGAGAGGGAGATATTATGAATAAGAATATAATATTACTGGATGGCATTTATGACCAACATTTAGGATTAGATGCTTATAGGTTACCTGACCAGATGGATGAACCAAAATTTATTAGAAGCATGTTTGAAGCAAAAATATTCCTTGAAACAAATGCTTATGATACATTGTTAGTAGTTCCAACAGAAACATTATTTCCATCATTAAAAATATTACTCGGACAAGTTGATTCTTTTATGAAATTTGCAATGGAAAAAACTAATGTTGGAATCTATACTGCAGCAACACAAGAAATGGTGGATTTTGATTTTAAATTTAAGAAAGGATTACATTATGATGTTTATTTTGATAGAATGTATGGAGATTTAAAAGAACTAGAGAAATTAATTTATGGGGAGCAAAAATGACATTAGATAAATTTTTTAATGAACCTTCAAAAGAAGCGTTAAAATATTTTGGGAGAAACTTAATTGAGGCTTCAATAATATATTTATTTTTTGAAATTAAACATAGTACAGATTATTCATTGTCAATGGCAGAAACATATGTATTTTTTAGATCAGCTTTTGATTTAGTAGATGTTTGGTTTAAAAAAGGAAGATTATATGATGTATTTAAAAATCTTAATTACTAACAAAAACATTATATTTCTCAGTACCTTTTAATTCAAGAAGAATTCTTTTAATAATTGCTTTCATTGGGTCGGGAATTAACTTAACTCTTGCCTTAATATCAGCAAAACTTTCAAACTCTTTCTCTTTACGTGCATCTAGAACCATCCACATATGTTTATTTCCTACTCCTGGCAGTAATTCTAACTGATGCATTCTTGTAGTTAAAGGAGTTGCTTTATTAAAAAACGCAACAAATTTAGGTTCATTTTTCTCAACCATTTCTTTTACTACAAATTCAAGTTCATTTCTAGCAGTACCTGTCAGTTTTTCAACATTTAATCTTCCAGAAATATGATGAATCTTATCTCGTTTACCTTCACCAATATAAACTTCTTCATAAGGTTGTACAAATACATCTTTTCTAGGTACAAGTTCAAGAAGTGTAAAATTTTCTTTACCAATAGCTTGTATGATAGGAATTTTTTTATAACCTTTTTGTTCAAATGGATATCCGTGCGGTAAGAAATCTAGGACTATAGCTTCTTCTTCCTTTTTCTTTTGTTCCATTTTTAAAGCCCCTTACCCTATTCAATTTTCTTCAACAAATTCCTTAACTGTATCTATAATTTTTTTCAAATTTTCATTTGTAATTGTGATTGGATATCCTTGAAACATTACCTTAACATCTTCAATATGTACTGGTAATATATCAATTATTTTATGCATATGTAAATCTTTAATCCTTGGAATCTTTAATTTTTCCAATTTTTTAAATAATTCATCAGCTTCTTTAGCATCTAAAACATTTAATTGGTTAATATATTCTTCAGTTTTAAGTGCTCTAAATCCTAATTCTTTATCTCTCTTTTTAATATCAGCTAACTTAACTTTTAACTGAGATAGGTTCATTGATTCTTCTTTAATTATTTCAAATGTAGTCATTTAGCTCACCTTAATTAAATGTACAGGATGTACAATAAAATTTTTTGTTTTTTTACGATCCTTTATTGTAATTTCATAGCAAAATCCTTTCTTATTCTTAACAGTACCAACTTTACCATGATACCTCGGAAAATACATACCTTTTTGTTGAGCAGGTTCTGCTTTCAATTTAACTTTATCTCCAATTTCTAACTTTTGAAAATACTTTGTCAAACTAATTTTTCCTTTTGTTCTTGCTGGTTTTTGTAATTTATACCTTGTTTTCCTTCTTTGTCCGCCAACTCTTTGCATAATAATCCCTCTACACTTCTATTTATCAAAATCTCTTAAATATTCTCAAATAAAAATAGAACCTATATAAAAAGCTTTTGTATTTTATGTGTAAAAATAACATTAATTGCACCATAACCTAATTTGTATATCGCTAACGCGAAGCATTTAGCGAATACGAAAAGCTATGCTTTGAGTTATATTGGCCTGTTTCATAGAATATGCGATTCGACCTGAGACAGGTTTTATGCAATTAAACCTGTCGAAGTTGAGAGTTTAACTATGCTTGGTTATGGTGCTCTTAAAAGAAATAAATTATAATTAATAAAACTTTAAAATTTTTCAATAGCTTTTTAAGAATTTGTATAGACCATTAGTTATAATCTAATTTCGAAACATTTAAATAGTTGACCTTTTTTATTCCTACTATAAAATAACTATAAATTGGTCTATAAAAGGAGGATCTAAAAATGGCAGGTTTTTTTTCAAAATTAAAAGATAAATTAACAGCAATCGATGACGATGAGGAAATGGAACAAAAGGGGGAAGAAGGTTACGTTGAACTAGATACAGATATAGAACAACCTACTTCAAAAATCATTGTAAGACCTTTTATTCTGGAAGAATTTGAAGATATCAAAGAAATTTTAGATGAATTAAGAAAAGGTAATACTATTTCATTAATCAACATCAAACCATTAAAAGATAAAGATTTAGTTGAGTTAAAAAGGGCAATTAACAAACTAAAGAAAACTTGTGATGCAACCGAAGGTGACATAGCAGGATTTGGTGAAGATTGGTTAGTAGTCGCTCCTAACTTTGTTGAAATCTATCGAAGTGCTGGCGCAACAAAAGTTGAAGAAGAATAAATATTTCTTTTTTTATTTATATTTAATGACAATAATATTTTTAAAGATTAGATCTAAAATTATTAATTATGGCCTCTTGTTGCAATTTAGGGAAAGAATTGGATAATAAAACAAACATCTTGTTTGAAACAGATAATTTTTTCGTTACACCTACAATCGGGCAAATGAATATTGAAGGATATTTATTATTATGTTCTAAAAAACATTATCTGGGTGTAGGAGATATCCCTGATAAATACCATAATGAACTTGAAGAACTTCTAGAAAATACAAGAAAATTAATATCAAGCGAATATAATTCGGATACATTAGTTTTTGAACATGGTCCAAAAGTTGGTTGTTTTAGAGGAGGAGGGTGTTTAGATCATGCACATCTACATATACTGCCATTAAACTATGATATAATAACTCCATTAATAACTTACTTGTTTAAAGGATTACAAGTTAAAGATTTCTATAAATTAGAAAGAATTGATGATTTACAAAGATTAAATGAAATTTCCCAAGAACAAAATTCTTCTTATTTAATGGTTGAAGACGCAGAACATAAAAGATATGTAACAGAAGTAAATTTTTTTATTCCTTCACAATATTTAAGGCAAATTGTGGCATCAAAATTAGAAAGGTCTGAGATTTGGAATTGGAGAACTCATCCTGACTATGAAACATTTGAAAAAACAATTTTAAGATTAAAAGACAAATTCTAATATTTTTGATCTCATATATAAAGCTTTTTCTTTAACAATAATTTTAACATGTTACAAAACGAAACATATAAATATGAAATTTTTTTCTTATTAAATTATGGCAAATAAAGAAACAGCAAAAAATTCTGACGATAAGCCCGTCGAGGAACTTGGGGGACAACAATGTCCAATTTGCAGTACTCCTAATTTGACTCTGATGCAGAATGAGAGGGAAGTTCCTTACTTTGGCAAAGTCTTCGTATTCTCAATGACATGTTCAAATTGCAAATATCATAAAGCAGATGTAGAATTGATGGAATCTCAATCCCCTGTCAAATATACAATAGAAGTTGATGGTGAAGAAGATATGAAAGTTAGAATTGTAAAATCTTCAAATGCAAAATTAAAAATACCGCATATTATAACAATGGAACCAGGTCCTGGTTCAAACGGTTTTATTACAAATGTTGAAGGTATTTTGAATAGGGCAAAACATGTTATTGAATCTGCTAAAAATGATGAAGAAGATTCTTCTGCAAAAAAGAAAGCTAAGAATTTACTTAAAAAATTGAATAAAGTAATGTGGGGTCAGGATAAGTTAAAGATTATTATTGAAGATCCAAGCGGTAATTCTGCAATCATTTCTGATAAAGCAGTTAAAGGTAAATTATGATCTTTAAATTCTAAGTCAAGTATTATGTACTATAGTGCTACTGCCTATGTTGCATAATTGACTTGCTTCGAAGAATCAGGTATTCGACCCGAGGACTGGTTTTAATGTAATTTAGTTCGCAACCTATAACCTGTCCGAAGAGAGGAGTAGTTAATGCTTGGCAGTGGCACAAATTTTCTAATTAACTTGACTTAATTATTTTCAAGATAATTTCTTATTAAGCTCAATCCATTTTTCATTTAATGGTTTATATTTTTTCTTAACATTTTTATCAATTAATTTAAGTCTTTTTGCTATATAATCTTCAAAGATAATATGAACAACAGGTCTAATAAATTGTAAAAAATCATCTATATCTGATAAAAAATAGTCAGGCAATGATCTCTCTTTTTCAATTCTATCTAATAAAATCTTACTTTTCTCAGTTTGCATTTGCGGATCAGCAATTGCCATTTTATCAATCGCTCTGTCAATAAGACTTTTTACCATAAACTTACTATTTGCCTTAACTACAATAGGTTCTGGGAATAAATATTCTTTATCTAAATTAGTAAATTCATCATAAAGTTCTTTAACATCCTTGATCAGATCTAATTGGTCGTCTGGAAGTTCAACATTCTGTAAACATTTAAAATCTTTATAATGAGGAATAACAATTTCAGGTTTAAAAGTATATAATAATAATGGAAAAGTGCCGCATGCTAAAGGTTTAATTTCATGAACACTACATTTATGACCATCTAAATATGGACATGGGTCATGTTTTAATCCAAGATAAAGTAAAAATTCACCTGGTTTAATATTATCATGTGAAGAAAGACATACATCACCTTTACTTCGCCATAAATATTCTAAAGAAATATCTTCATGTTCAGCTAACCTTATATAATCTGCTAAACAAAATGATTGAACTGTCTTATAAGATTTACAGCAATCTGCTTCCTTGCATAATTCTCCAGATTTACATTCAAAATATTCCCCCATAATTATCTATAAACAAAGTTAAATTTAAAAACATTTGCATAAAAAATTAAAATATTCACTATATAACATAAAAGTTTATAAATAATGTGCCTAACACCCTATTCGGGGAGGTTAGTTATGAACAAATATGCAATTGGATTATTGTTAGGTATAGGTATTTCTAGTTATACTTATGCAGAAGAAGCTAAAAATGAAAAGTTTGACGTGAATTCATTAGAATGTATTCAACCACCTGACTTTGAAAATCTTAAATTCACAGATTATTATAAGAAAGAAATGGATAAAAAAATTGAAAATATTAAAAAAGATCAAGATTTTATCACAATCCTACCGGATAAAGGTGTTTGCTATACTATCCCAAAACATATTGAAAAAATTTACTTTGACCGTATGTTTGATTATGAATTTTATCCTGAAGAAAAAAAATATACAGAAATTTATGAAAAGATTGAAAAAGACAATTATAGTCGAGAGAAAATGAGAAAAGGTACAAGAATGGATAAAGAAAATGAGGAAATTTGTGATTTTATTGAGGATTGCAATGAAAAATATATTAATACTTTTCTAATCTCACAATCAATGCAAAAAGTTCTTGAAATTGGTTTTAATGACGCAAAAAATTTAGAATGTAATGGAATTGTTCCAACTATATATAGAACACAATATTTAGTTAATAATAAAGAAAAATTAATTTTATTATCTTATTATGGTTTTATTTTTTTGAAAGATAAAGAACTAGAGTGAAAATTCTCAATAAACTACAATAACAAATTCTCCTTTAAGATTTCTTTTCTCAACAATTTCATTCACTTCAGAAACATTTCCCCTAATAAACTCTTCAAATTTCTTTGTCAATTCTCTTCCAATCACAACCTGCTTTTCAGGAATAACTTCTGCCATCAATGATAATGTCTTCTTTATCCTGTGAGGAGATTCATAAAAAATTGAAGTTATATTTCTTTTAATCATATCTTCAAAAAACTTTTTCTTTTGCCCTGGTTTTTTTGTTATAAAGCCTAAGAAAACAAATTTATCTGTAGGTAATCCAGAACAAACTAAAGCAGATATAGCTGCATTTGCACCAGGAATAGGACTTATTTGAATATTCTGTTTAATAGCCGCCCTTACAAGATAAAATCCAGGATCGCTAATGCCAGGAGTTCCAGAATCAGATACAACTGCAACACTTTTACCTCCGATCATTTCATTAACCAAATTAGGAGTAACTTTTTCTTTGTTAAAATCATGATAAGATATTAATTGTTTATATTCAATACCATAATGTTTTAACAAAATCTTAGTCCTACGAGTATCTTCTGCTGCAATAACATCAACTTCTTTTAATGTTTCAACAGCTCTGTAAGTAATATCTCCAAGATTCCCTATTGGTGTTGATATGATGTATAACATGAATAAAAATAATTTATATCCACTTATAAATATAGTAGATTTAAGAATATTATTTATCACTAAAAAAACTATATATTACTATAAATACTATATAGTTTTCATTTAAATATATAGTTAGAAAGATTTATATATAATCAGGATCTATATAGTACTATAAAGATTAGGGGGATAGAATGAAAAGAAAACTGATAGAACAAGGTGGGACTACATTAATGACTAGTTTACCGTCAAAATGGCTTAAAAAGTTTGGACTAAAAAAAGGAGATGAAATAGATCTAAATATTGATGATCAGAGCATAATAATTGGAACTCAGCAAGATAGTTATAATAAATCAAAAATTAATTTAACAGGTATGCATATTGGTTTAGCATGGAGATTTATTAATTCTGCTTATAAAAAAGGAGTTGACGAACTGGAAATTTCTTTTGACGAAAATATGATTAAAGGTAAAAATTTAAAAGATCAAATATCAACATTAAAATTCTTAAACCAAGTTACAGACGATTTAATTGGTATGGAAATAATTAATCATGGTAAAAGTTATTGTACAATAAAAGAGATTTCAAGTTCAAGTTCAGAAGATTTCACTCACATTTTAAATAGAATAATCTTAAATTTAATGGAAATCTCATTATCAAACAAAGAATATTTTGAAACAAAAGATCAAATTTCGCTGGAAGGATCAATATTTACTACTGAAAGAAATATCAATAGACTTACAAAATATTGCATAAGAATATTAAATAAAAAAAATAGCGGTGTAGACGATAGATTAAAATATTTTAAAATAATACATGATTTAGAAATCATTGGTGATATTTTAACAGAAATATCTAAAAAAGTTTTGTCAAACAAGACTAAAAAAGAAACAAAAGAACTGATATTACTTTCCCATGAAATAATGAGTGAATTAAATCGTTTTATTAAAAATCCCAACAAGAATAATTTCATAAAGTTATATAATATTAAAGAAGATATTAAGGTAAATATAAATGCAGATGAATTTATATTTTATAATGTTAAAAACATTGCAAATATGATCATTGAAATTGGAGAATTATTGATATAATTCTATTTCTTCAATTTCTTTAATTTCATAAAGAATTTCTGAAAACCTATCGAGTTTATGATTCTCTTTAACATTACATAATGGTTTAACTCGTTCTATTGAATCAATTACATTATTAAAATTAATATATCTGTCAATTACTCCTCTTGATTGATTAATATAATTATGTCTTTCCTTAATCAAATCAACCTTGTTTAGATTCCTAAATGTTACATTCTCATCTTCAATGTTCATTGTAACCTTAGAATTAAGACCTGCATATTCTAAATTTTTAAAAATCGCTCCAAAATAACATCCTTTAATAAAATCTTTTTCATTAATATCAAATATCCTTTTTCTATCTTTTTTTAATGATCTAAAATAATAATTAAATATTTCTTCAATATCTTCACCTAAAGACTCACCAACTAAATGCTGTGTATATGCTCCGATTGAAATGCAGGGTGTTTCATAAAATAACTTTTCATTGTCAATAAAACAAACTAAATCTTCATTTTCATTATAAATTATATTACCCCTATGAAAATCTCTGTTAGAAACAAACCTTGGCATTTCATTTAAATAATTCCAGATAAAATCTGAAAAATTAAAAAGATTATCTTTAAATTTTCTTTTAGCTTTTAAAGACAAATGTTTAACAAATTTATTCTGAAAATCTTCTTTAATATTAGATTTTTTAATATCTATACCAGTAAAAAAATATCCTTTTGTCAAATATTTATTAAAAATATACAACTGTCCCATCACTTTTTCATTTAATCTATTCAATTCAGGATATTCCTGCAGATTTTCTCCTTTAATATATTTCATAAAATATACTATTTTAGATTGACCTTCATTTTGTTTAATTTTCCTGATTGAAATAGGTCTAACGCAAAATTTTGAATAAACAGGACTTAAACATTGGTGTGCAAAAGAAGAAAAACAATAATCATTAAACGCATCCTCTGGATCTTCGCTTGTTTTTCCAACTATAACATCTGTTAATAATGGATTATCAATTTTTAAGATAACATTTTTAGAATCAGTACTCATAATAGTATCATAAAATTCAATTTGTTTTAATTTATATTTAGGATTTTCAATAATCATATCAACTGTTTCATCCCAGAGAGGTTTTCCTAGAACGGTCCTTTTATCTTCTAAAGTAATAGTTTTCATTATTTGAAGCTCTTGTTTATATTTTTCATTTTTAGAAATTAAATCATCCCATTCAGTAGAAGCATAAATATAATTTCCTCTTTTCATTAAATTAACTATTGTTTTAATATT
>JBHPGL010000052.1:0-9975 GCA_042570655.1 Nanobdellota archaeon
AAAAGAAATTAGATGAAATATTGTCTGAGAAAGGAATTAAAGATATTAATAAATATATTGTTGGAAAAGTTCTCTACGAAAATCCGGGATCAGATGTAACTCAATCAATTGATCCAAATTTAAATAAAATTAAAATTAATTTATATCCTCCTATTGAAAAAGAAGAATATAATATAAAAAATATTGAAGATAATTATATTAAAAGAAAAATAATAGAAAATGAACCACAAGTTCTATCTACTCAACAAAAAAATGAATTGGATAGAAAATTGAAACAAGATAATTCAATAAATAAAACTTTAAGTTCTTCTTTTTATGATCCTAAAACTGATTATAAAAGAGCGTTAAAATTGAAGAAAGATAAAAATATATTTCTTGGAGCCTCATCATTTTTTGGAATACCTTCATTAATTTATGGAATATATGCCTCTCAAAATAATTCTATATCTCAATTTGCACTTATAACAGGATTTACATTAGGAACGTTAATATTTGGTTGTATTTGGAATTATTATGATACAGAGATTAAGCTAGCTTTTGGTGAAAATCCTTGGAAATAAAATGAAAATATTAGGAGAAAATAAAGATACAAAGTATAATGAAGATTTGGCTAGAACAATTAATGAAAAATATTCTAACTCTGTTGGTGAATCTATTGATAACAAATTACAAACAAAAGTTGGCGAACAATTAAACTTTAAAAATTTTCCTATATGGGATCCAGAAATTAATACTACATTTAAACAACATAAATCACCTGTTCATCCGAAAGAAAAAAGAATTGATTTGGTAGAATTTACCGCTGGCGCATTATATATTGGAGGATTTTCATATTTTTGTATTCAAACTTTTTTATTTCAATATTCAAATTCATTTTCCCCAGAAGCATTAATTGGATCTTTAATAATTGGTGGTTTGATAGGTAATAGTATGTTTAAAGATATTAGCCCACAAAAATAGGTCTCTTAGTTAGATGATCTGGTAACGGTAGAAGCATTTTTGGTTTACCTTCTGTTTTCTTAAGAATTATTTTATATTTCTAATTAAAATATATATGATTATATAGTCTTATTTATAAATAAAAACGAAACATTTATAAATATACTAAAAAAAGGATAATATTATACTAAAAAAAGGATAAAATGTTGACAAAAGAAGATATTAAAATTATTGAACTGTTTAGGCAAGATATATTTAAAGAGTATACTATTAAAGAAATTCAATTTAAAATAGCTAAAAAATCATATAATTGGGTTTTTCAAGCTGTTAAAAAGTTAGAGGAATTAAATATTATTAAAATTAATAAGAAAGGATCTTCTAATATTTGTTATTTAAATTTAGACGAAAATCTAACATTGATTTATCTTGCTTTACTTGAAGAATTTAATGTTAAATCAAAGAATTTGCCTGAAAAGAATATTAATGAATTGATCAATTCCATTCCTCTAAGTTATTATACCTTTATTATAGCAGGTTCTTATGCGGAAGGTAAAACATCGAAAAAATCTGATTTAGATATAGTTATAATAGTTGAAGATGATATTAACACTAAGAAAATCCTAACTATATTAAAAAATAAAGGAGGAATAATGGTCCCAGAAGTTCATCCTTATGTTTTTACCAAAACAGAATTCCTACAAATGCTACTTAATGATGAAGAGAATTATGGTAAGATGATCTATAATAAAAGGCTTATTTTATTTGGTTCAGAAAATTATTACCAAATAATTAAGGACGCTGTTAAAAATGGATTCAAAGGTTAAATTATTTTTAGAAAGAGCAGAAAATGAATTAAGGTTAGCTAAAGCAATTTTTAATCTATCAAATAATGAAGAAATTAAAATTCAATTAGAAGCCAATCCTAATGATACATTCTATTCAGCTTCAATTTCGCATGCATATTACACAATTTTTTATTCTGCTAAATCTCTTTTATTAACTAAAGGAATTGATACCAAATCCCCTTCGGTTCACAAGAAAACATTTGAAGAGTTCCAGAAACATTTTGTTGATACTGGTAAACTTGATATCAGTCTTTTACAAATCTATAAGAAAATGATTGTTAAAGCAGATGAATTGCTGGGATTGTTTTCTCATGAAAAATGGAAACGAGGCCATTTTACTTATCACACTATTGCTCAAGCTAATATTGAACCAGCAAAAGAATCTTATGATAATGCTAAGAAATTTCTGGTTAATATAAAAGAAGTAATTAACTTTTGATTCTAATTATAATATTTGGAACAATCGTTTTAATAATAAAAACTTATCCAACAAAAATAGGTCTCTTTGTTAGATGATCAGGAAGAGGCAACATCATTGTTGGTTTACCATCTGTTTTCTTAAGAATTTCTTTAATCAAAGACTCTGTCTTTACTTTTGATTGTTTACCAGTTGCACGAATTCTAACCTGGACTTCTTTTAATCCAGATTTAATTTCTTCATCACCAATTACAATTATGTAAGGAATCCATTCTCTTTCAGCATTTCTAATTCTTTTACCAATTGAATCTTCATTGTCGTCGATATCTGCTCGAATATTATTTTCTTTTAATTGTTCCATTAGTTTTTCGCCATCTTTAAGATGAGTATTTGTTGAAACAGGAATAATTCTAACTTGACTTGGACTTAACCATAAAGGTAACATTGGTTTTTCTCCTATTTTAGCTTTTAATGCTTGAGCTTCTAATAAAGCATATAGATCTCTATCAATACCGCCAGAAACAGATGCATGTAACATTATTGGTGGATGTTTTTTCTTACCATCTTTATCTGTAAACGTAATGTCAAACCTTTCTGTATTTTCAACATCCATTTGAACTGTTGATAAAGTTGCAGCTTTATTCAATGCATCATTTACAGAAAATTCATGTTTCATGATAAAGTAAGCATATCTTTCTTTAAACATTTCAATTAAAATTGGTTTTTTTACAATTTTACTTAATTCTTTAAAGAATTTTTCATTATCTTTATAGAAATCAATTTGAGTTCTTATTGCAACATCATAATCTAATTCCATATCTTCTAAAAATTGCATAGATATCTTATATTGGTTGATAAACTCGTCCTGAGCTTGTTTTGTATCTTGACATAGAGTATGCATATCAGGCATTGTAAATGCTCTTAAACGTTTTAATCCTGCCAATTCTCCCCTTTGTTCTCGTCTAAATGAATAATGTGTTAATTCATACATTCTTAAAGGTAAATTTTTATAACTAATTGTCATATCATGTTTCATTAAATATTGGCCAAAACATGCGCTAAACCTTAAGAAAAACCATTTATCATCTGATAACACTTTATATTGTCTTGCAGGAAATCTTGTTAGATATTTACTTAATGCAGGATGTTGGTAATCGTACATTATTGGAGTTTCAACTTGCATTGCACCTGCTTTAATTAATAAATTTGTAACATGTTCTTCTAATAATTTTTTAATCAATAATCCTTTTGGATACCATCTTAAATTTCCTGAATCAGAACCAGGTTCATAGTCAACTAATTCCATTTTTTTCATTAATTCAATATGCGGCGGTTCTTTATCCATTGCTCGACTACCTTTTGTATCATAATTATAAAATATTTTTAATGATTTATGTTTATTAAAATCAAATTTCTTTGGATCAACTAATTTTCCGTCTGTGTCAAGAATAAAGAATTCTCTTGTTTGTTCTGCTTTTTCTTCAGCTTTAATAGCTTCATCTTCTTCTTTACTAGCTGATTTAGAATCTTCTGTAATTGTTTTTGCTTCAGCTGTAAATTCTCGACTTAATTCTGATAAAGGATGACCTTTACAACTAATTGTAAAAGCTTTATACCAACCAAATGGAGATCTTCCAACAGTATATTTTTGCGATTCTAATGCTTTTTCTGCACTTTTTAGAATTTTTAAAGCGACATCTGGCTTAGATGGATTTGGTGAGAGATGTACATAAGGATATAATACAATTGTTTTAGTTTTAACTTCTTCTGCAATCTTTTTAATTTCACTTACATAATTTTTTGTAACAGCTTTTGGATTTATTTCGTCTGATTTTTCTACTGCTGTAAAAACTACTAGACATTCTTCAAAACGATGTTTGCCTTTTTCAACCTTTTCAGGGTCTTTTATTGCTTTTTTCTTAGCTTCAAATTCAATAAAATCTGAATGTAATGTTAATATTTTCATGAATCTCCCTCTTTTAATACAATATTTCGAGTATTTAAATACTTTTTGTTTATTCTTCTAATATAAACACCACTACCAGGCATAGTCGGTATCTATAGGTTAGTGTTTATATAATAACATTTATAAATAATAATGGTATAGTTAATAATTATGGGGGGTATCGAGGAAAATTTATTGGATGATTTATTACATGAAGAAGTAATAGATGAAAAAACCAGAAGTGTTTTATTAACTGATTCAAGAGTTAATTTTCTAGTTGAAGATATTCATGAATTATATTTTGAAGGTATTGATGCAGTTAGAGAACATAAAAGATCTGAAAAATATTTTTATGGTGAAAAATTGTTATTTCTTGAGAATTTAGTTGAGAAAAATCAAGATGCTCTTGATGGAGTTTTAACTCTGTTATCTGATAGAAGAAAAAAAGTATTATTTACAAATGTAGAGCAAGGTGTTTTATATGGTGAAATGTTACTTGCTCATGTAAAAGAAGAGTATGACGGATTTATTGAAAAGTATAATAAGGAAACACCTTCTCAAAAAGAATATGTTTATGATAAAACTATAAAATTAGAACTTGATAGGAAAATTGAAAAAGATGAAGAAATGAAATTATTAACATTACATTCAGATTTTATTGAATTTGAAGCAGTTAAAGAAAATGTTCATAATCATTTGAAAAATATTATAACTGAAAGATTAAATAAAGTTAGCGAAAATATGGAAAAAGATAGACCTGATGATAATGGTGTAAATCATGAAGGTTATAATGCCCCAAGCCATATATATTTAGCATTTCTTGATGAAGAATTTGATGATTTTCATAAACCTTTTTTAACGGAAACAGGAGCATTATTAGATCAACTTTTTGAAGAGCTGAATGAAAAAGATTATTATGATTTTCCTACTTTTTATGATATTTATCCTGATGCTAATAAAGAATTTCTTGAAGAACATGTTGACGAAATGATTGATAGGTATTTAGAAGATTTATATGATAAATTTGTTGATCCAAAAGAAGGAGAAGATTTAGGATTTGATTATTTAAAATTTCCTTTTACAGAAGAACAAAAAAATGAATTAATAACATTGCATGATGAGATTATTAAAATAAGTTTAATGAAAAATGTATCTGATAAAATTCAAGTTGGTGAAGATATTATTTATTCATTTGAATTATCTGAAAAACATCTATTAGACATTACTTACGGAAATGATTCTGGATGCTGTATTAGTATTGATAAGGATAGGGTAGCAAATGGATATGGTATGCCACATATGATTGCTGATAATGCTACCTATTTTTTTAATATTTATCAAAAAGTGGGAGAAAAAAAGAAAAGAAGGAGAGGAATTGTTCTTGCATTTGAAGCGTATGATGAGGAAGGGAAGAAATATTTGGCTTGTAATAGTACAGAATTATTTGCTTATATGACACCTTTACCATTAGTAAAAGATATTGTTGATTATGTTGAAAATGGTTTGGCAGACTTTGCTGAAAAAAATGATTTTAATAAAGTAATTATGTCAACACATGGCTATAATACAAGTCAGAATTATTCAAGTAGATCAGAAAATGTTGTTAAAGTTAATTTAATTAAAAAAAGTATTCCTGATGAACCTGAGTTTTATTCTGAAATTGTTAAGAATGGAATTATTAAAGGTGAATTCTATTTGATTAATTAAAAATAAATAAGAAGTAAGAAAAAAATAAAATTATTCTGTTTTTTCTTCTTCGTCGTCTTCTTTCTTTTCTTCTTCGTCACTAGCTTCTTCACTTGCTTCTTCAGCTGGTGCTTCTTCACTTGCCTCTTCAGCAGGTTCTTCTTCTTTAGCTTCTTCAGCAGGTTCTTCACTTGCCTCTTCAGCAGGAGCTTCTTCACTTGCTTCTTCAGCAGGTTCTTCACTTGCCTCTTCTGCAGGTGCTTCTTCACTTGCTTCTTCAGCTGGTGCTTCTTCACTTGCCTCTTCAGCAGGAGCTTCTTCACTTGCTTCCGCAGCAGGTGCTTGTTCTGTTGCTTCTTCTACTTGTTCTTCTTCTTTTTTCTCTTCTTCTTTTTTTTCTTCGGGTTCTCCGCATCCACATGTTTCACACATTGTAATCTACCTCCTCATATATAAATATGATAAATAGAAAAAAAATGAGATCCTTTAAAAAGCTTTTGTCTTTTTATCATACAAATAAAGGAACATTTATATATTCAATGTGATTAATAACAATATTAAGGGGGAGTAATAATGACAGACGATAAAAAAATATGCGATAAATGTAAAAAAAATATGACTTTAGTTAAATCTGCAGCTTTTTGGTTTTGCGATTGTGGGAATAAAGTTTTTGTATAAATTTAAATATAAGTTCTTAATCCTAAAAAATTGGTGATAAAGTGACAATTAAAATTATTCAAGATCATAAAGAATGCATCGGTTGTGGTGCGTGTGTTGCTATTTGCCCAGATAATTGGGAAATGGACGAAGAAGGAAAAGCAAAACCAATCAAAGCTGAGTTAGATGATATAGGTTGTAATCAAGAAGCTGCAGATAGTTGTCCTGTTAAATGTATAACTATTAAAAAAGCTTAATTTTTATTCTTTTTTTACTTGTTTAGAAAAAATATTAATGATTAGTTTTATATATAATATTGTTTATATTATTTCTTATGGATTTTTACCACAAAGATTATGATGAATGGACACAGGCAATGAGAAGAGATAATCGTAATAAAAGAAATAATCGAAGATCAAGTAAAATTGCATCATTTCATGTTCCTTATGAAACTGAAATAGCTTTAGAAGGACGAGTAAATATGGATGAAGCTAAGGAGAAAGGTTATACGTGTACTGTACCAGGTTCAATGGATCTATATCATATGGGTTCGTTAGAGATGAGATTTAGAGATATGGGTATTTCATATGGTAAAATGGATGTATATCCTGCATTTAGGTCTAAAACAGAGATGGATGTAGCTTTGTTAAGAGTTTATCAAAATGGATGGGAAGGTAATCATTTGATAGAAGATTATTTAGTTAATGAGGGTCTAATAAGTTTTGATGATCCTGAAATGAGAAGATTCTCAAGGCATATTGAAGATGTACTTGACGGCAGATGTGATCCAGATAATGAAATGATTGAATCTAGAAATAGGGAAATTAAAACAAATTGTGGAAATGAAGAAATAGATGAAGATAATGAATCTAAAAAAACATCTCTATATGATATGAAGTTTAAGAAAAAATAACTACTTTTGTGTGACAAAAATAGAAACATTTATACTTTACGAATAGTTTGAGACAGGCTTTCTATCCTCAGAATTTTAGGTTTTTGGAGAAATGAAAGAAATGTGTTTCGTAAAATGTTAGAATTTTCGTAAAATCATTTTAATTCTACTTTATAAACTTTCCCACAAAGCATTAAAAAATCTTTTTTGTCTTGAAACAACACTTCTTGAGGTAATCAATATAGCTCTAGGGTTTTTATCCCATGTCATAATTATTAATTTATTATTACATATTCCTTGATTAGATGGCAGAGGTAAATTTGTATATTTTGTTTTTACATTTTTTAATTTGTCAAGGTTTTGTTTGAATTCTTTAGTTGCAATTGCTTTTACTTTTAATTTTTTATCTTTTCTTTTTGTGTTATACCTTATGAAAAACTTTTCAATTTCTTCATCCCTTAATTGATATTCATCTGGATAAAATAGAAATTCGTCTCCTGGCTTGGTATCTTCAATTAATATATTTAACGCAGTCATTATTCCTTTCTTACCTTCAAATATTTCTGCTTCTTCTTTTTCTTTTGCAAAAGCTTGTTTTGCTTTTAATTGTGGTAGAAAGGTTTTTATTTGAGTTTCTTTATCTTTCATGTATGTTAAAAATTGATTTGGATCTGCTGCTGAATAAATTCTGAATTTGTTTTTTTTTCGGTATGCTACTAAACCTTTTTCTATTAATCTGTTTATATTAAAGTGAAATACAGAGTTTTGTATTTTAGCTTGTTTTAGAATTTCACCTGCGGAGCTAGGTCCTTGTTCTAATAATGCTAGATATACTTTTATTTCTCCTTGCGTTAGTCCGATATCTTCAAGTATTTTAGTATTCATTTTTTATATTAAATAAAATTGTTATATAAACCTTTCTTATATCCTCTAATTCTGTAGGATAATTAACTTTTTGAAATATTCCACATAATTTTAAAGTAAGATCTGAAACTATTAGCAAGGTCTTTGTCTCTTACAACAAATGCAATAGGTGTTTTAAGGATTAAAATGAATAATACAGCTTCAGGAAATATATTTATCCAATTTGGACTAACTTGGTCATTTGGAAGATACTTAACTTGAGTTAATTTCATTTTGGTTCTTATTTCCCCATATTTCCTTGCATCTGCATTATAAATTATTTTTAGTTGAATATTATTTTTAATTCTTTTTTTATGAAAATCTAAAAACCAGCCTTCCCATTTGACATTTGCTATTTTTGGTGCTCCAAGTACTAACATAGTGTCGTTAGAATTAAAAGTTGAAATAAGTTCGTTTCTAATAGCTTTAATCCCTTGTAAACCTTCATATATTTCTGCAACTCTCTTTTGTGAAGCTGTTCCTCTTTGAAATAATAATTGAGGTAAGATTTCAGTAACTTCTTGTTTTGTTGTTTTTAATTCATCTTCTTTTTTACTAATATATTCTAAAATCATGTGAGGATCATTAGATGTAAAATGTTTTGTTCCTGATTTTATTATATAACCAACTAATCCTTTTTCTATTAATCTATCAAGAATATCGTAAATTTTAGATTTAGTAACTTTACTTTCAGATACAATTGGACCAACTGTAGATTCTCCTAATCTAGTAAGAGCTAGGTAAACTTTAATTTCTCCTTTTGTTAAACCAAGTTTTTCAAAGAGTTTTTCATCCATTTTTGTTAGTTATATTGAAATCATATAAAAATCTTTCTAAAGTATCCCCTTAAAGGGGAGACTAGTTTTATATATAATTTGTGTTAATATTGTTATAATAAAGAAGTGGTGAATAGTGATTAATTAACATATAATCCTACTATATTGGAGGATAAATGTTTATATTGTTACTGTGTGACTACTATATTATTACAAAAACGTGCAGTTATCTTATCTGCCTTACCAAAAAAGAGGAGGGTAAAAAAATGTATAATAATAAAATCGAAACAATTGGATTTGAATCTTATTTCACTAATTCTTTCAAAAGTCCTGATGAAAATGATCAACGTCATGCAATTTATAGTGATAAAGAATGGGCAGCAATGGAAAAAAGTATAGAAATAATCAGAATATATAAAGAATCTGGATGCAAAGGTGACTTTACTGTACAGAGTAGTTACATTGATGCTAAGGAAATAATGCATAAAGTTCAAGAAGGCAAGTTATCAGGAGATGAATTAAGTATAGCATCAGGTCGTTTAGTAGGTAAATTATCTGAAATAAATGGTGCTATTGAAGAAAATCAAGATAAGGTTAAAGATGTTGGTTTATTAATTTGAGGTATAAAAATGTTGAATTTAAAAAATAAAAATAGTATATTGGTTTCAGAAGCTGTTCAATTGTATACAGATTATATAAGACAATTTGATGAAGCTTATAACGAGAGAAATTTTGATTTGGCAAACCAAATTGAAACAAAGTATGATTCCAAAATAAAAAAGTTAGGATTTGATCCAGATATATTACATGAAGAATTAGTGGATTTTGGTTACAATGTTGAATGTATAACAAAAAGAATTGAAGAGTGTATTAATCTGGAAAAAGGTTTAGTAGCATACCGAAAAAAAAACAAA
>JBHPGL010000053.1:0-9734 GCA_042570655.1 Nanobdellota archaeon
CTTTAATAAAATCCACAATTGTTGGATTATCAATATTTTCAACAATTTCGTTTATTAAATCAAATTTTGCATTGTAAGGCATTAATTTTATTCTTTGTTTGGCAAAATTATCACAATTGTCTTTCTCTAAATCATTTTTACATTGCAATTTATAAAAAAGTTCAAGATCTGAATTATTTTTTCTATTTTTAAGATAATGATCAATTTTATACAAATCCCCATCCTTATAATATAAGGAATCAATTGATTTCATTTTAATATCAAGCAATTCTTCAACAGAAAAAGAATTATAATATTCTACTGCTTCATTTAGTTTAAGTGTAACAATTTCATCTATTTTTTCTATTTCTAATCTTAAATCTTCAAATTTATGTATTTCTTCTTGAGAAAAATGTTTTACATATGCGGTTTTTTTAATAAAATTTTTTTCATTATAATTACATGTTGAAAAATCAATAAAATCTAAATCATTATCGGGAATGTTTATTTTAGGTCTGATTTCGTTATAAAGAGTATTAAATTCTAAACTTTCATCTGTTATTAAAAATTTATTTTCAGGAAAGATAATTTCTGTAGTTGATTCTGGTTGTTCTTCAACTTCATTAGTTGTACAACCTCCTAATAAAAAACCAGCTAATAAAGGTAAACCTAATGATTTAATTATATTAGTTTTGTATTTACCCTCCATTACATTAGTTATCGAATAGGCATTTATAAATGTTTTGGTTTTTTATTACTTTTCAGTTGTTAATTCCTTCTTAATAAAGTGTTAGCGCGCTCCGTGTTACTTCTTTAATCGAAAGATGACAAACGAGTTTTAACACCTTAGATAATAATTTATTAGTACTACGCATGGCGCTAACACTTCTTATTAATTCTTATTCTTAACAAACAATAATGCTAAAACAGCTAAGAATGCGCATCCTGCAATTATCTTAAATACAAAATTAATGTTGTACAAGTCGATCAGATAACCGAAAATTAAGGCGAAAATTGCTAGCCCTAACATGTTTGCAAAGTTGCCTATAGAAATTACTGTTGCACGATGTTTTGATTCTACTTCAAGATTTAACATGTGAGCAATAACAGGTCTTCTTAATCCAAAGAAAATTGATGATGGTATTAGAAATAATACAATAAATAATCCATTAACTAAAGTTGTACAAAATAATAAAATTGGGGGAATTATTGCTGTAATTAATAATGTAGTTTTATTTCCAAATTTCTCGCTGAAATTATGTGAAAAGAAATGACCTATGAAACTCATTGCAAATATTCCTGCAAATATCATTCCAAAATATTCTAAAGGAATCATTTTAAATTCGAAAAAGATAGGATTTAACTGGTGTGCTGTTTCACCAAATGAATAAAACATAAATCCTGCAATTGCTAAAAGTAAGATTTGTTTGTTTTTTAACAAAATTTTTGTTGAAGTAAACATTTGTTTAAATAAATTTTTATGCGATTCTTTTTCATAATCTGGTTCTCTTAAGAAGAATGTTATTAAAAATGCAAATGTAAATGGAATGATTGTTATGATTATAGGTAATCTTATGTCAACTGCTGCTAATATACCTCCAAAGAAAGCAGAAATAGATGCACCAATAGGCCACATACTTGAATTAATCCCAATCACTTTTTTGAAATGAGGATTGTTTTGTTTTATCTTTTTCTTTTTCATATCTTCTATTGAATCATATAATAAAGCTGAATCAGATCCACTTAACAAAGCTCTAGATAATGAACTTAAAAGAACATTAATTATGAAAAATATCATTGATCCGCCGATTACTAAAAATATTAATGATATAACTGCAAAGAAACTTGATAGGATTATTGTCTTTTTTCTTCCAAAAAGGTCTGCAAAAGCACCGCTTGGCACTTCAAAAATTAATAAAGCTATTGAACCAATTGCAATGATTAATGTAACATTAAATACTGTAAATAATTCTTGTTTTAAGTAGAGAGCATAAATTGGTAATAAGAACATTAAACCCATTAAAAAGTTATAAATGTAGATAATGTTTATGTTTCTTTCAAGATAATGTTTTTTAATCATAAGAATAAGATTTTGTTTTTATTTATTAAGTTATCTTTTGGATTGTTTGACAAAGACTTATTCTTTATTTCTATTAATAATGCCACGCTCCGTGGTTTATGTTTAATTAGAAAGATGACGACCGAGTTTTCATTACTTAAAGTGAGAAATGAATACTACGCTTGGTGGCATTATTACTAATAGAAATGATAATAATAGAATTCATTCTTTATGTCTCTCTAAGAAAATAGTCCAGACAGCGACAGATGCTTCTGCACAAGCTGTAATAACCTGCCTAAATCCATTGTGACCAGTTGTACTATCACCAGCCGCATACACATTCTCAACATTAGTCTGAGATTTATCGTTGATTTCAATGAATCCTCTTTTATCTGTTTCTAATCCTAGTTCTTTAACCAAAACTTCTGTTGGAACAGAACCTATTTCAATGAAAACTCCATCAACTTTATATTCATGATCCCCATTTGTAATTACACTTGTTACAAAGTTTTTACCTTTAATTTCTTTTAATTGTGTATCAAGAAGCACTTTAATTTTAGGATTATCTTCAATTTGTTTTCTTCTAATTACATCTCCTTTTAATGTTGACCTTACAAACATGTAAACTTTTTCACATATTTCTGCAAGATACTGGGCTGCATGCTGTGAAGCATCACTTCCACCTACAACTCCAACAACTTTATCTTTGAAAAAAGCACCATCACATGTAAAACAATAACTTACACCTTTTCCTAAGAATTCTTCTTCACCAGGAACATTTAATTTAACTCTTTCTGTACCTGTTGCGAGAATTAAATATTTTCCTTTAAATGTTTGTTTATTTGTAGAAATTTTAAAATGATCGTCGCATTTTTCTACATCTACAACTAAATCTTGAACAATTGGAACATTAAAACTATTTATCTGGTCAATGAATTTGTCCATTAATTTTCTTCCTGAAATCTTTTTTTCACCCGGCCAATTACATACATCAATTGCTTCCATGATTGTACCGCCTGGCATTTGTCCTATTACTACGCAAGGGATTCCATACCTAACTGCATATAATGCTGCTGTTAATCCTGCTGGACCTGCTCCGACTATGATGATTTCATAATGGTCTGTATCTTCTTGTTTCATTTTTTCACATTTGTCTGCCATTTGTTTATGGAAAAATATGTTGTTTATATGTGTTTTGTTTAAGTGTTAGAATTATGTTTGAAAGTATATGAATGGAAAAAATAAAAATCTTTAGAATTCTTGTTACAACTCCAAAATAGATACATTTCCGAAAAGTTTATAAACCGAAACTTCAACCAACATTTAATATTAAAAAATATAAAATTAAATTAGTTATCTGTAATAAATAATAGAAATATAGGGTGGCAAAATGAATGAAAAAATTTTTCCTAAAGAAGAAGAAATACCAAAAGAGTATAGAATTAATCCAATAGAACAAAAAAAATATCTTGTTAATGGCGAACTTAGAGAGTGGGATGGTGAGACGCAAAGTGTTCTTTCGCCAGTATGCATAGAATCTTATGCTCTTTCAAATGATAGTTCAAGTATTGCAAAAAAATATTTAGGAAGCTATCCAATGCTAACTGAAAAAGAATCACTTGAAGCTCTTGATGCAGCTGTAAATGCTTATGATCATGGTCGAGGCGAATGGCCAACTATGCCTGTAGAAAAACGTATTGAACATGTTGAAAATTTTATATATAACATGGGAAAAGTTAGAGATGAAGTTGTTAATTTGCTTATGTGGGAGATTGGAAAATCTTACAAAGATTCTGCAAAAGAATTTGATAGGACTATTGATTATATTAAAGATACAATTGATGCATTAAAAGATCTTGATAATGGATCATCACGTTTTTCATCTGAAGATGGTGTACTTGCTCAAATAAGAAGGTCATCTCTTGGTACAGTTCTTTGTATGGGTCCATTTAATTATCCATTAAACGAAACTTATACTACTTTAATTCCTGCATTGATTATGGGAAATACAGTTGTATTCAAGCCTGCCAAATATGGCGTATTATTACATGAACCTTTACTTAAAGCATATCAGGAAAGTTTTCCAAAAGGAGTTATTAATACTGTATATGGTGATGGAGCTGAAGTTATTGGTCCAATAATGGAATCTGGTAAGGTTGATGTGCTAGCTTTTATTGGTTCTGCATTTGTTGCAAATCTTCTTAAAAAACAGCATCCGAAATTAAACAGACTTAAATCAGTTTTAGGATTAAATGCTAAAAATCCTGCAATTATACTTCCAGACGCTGATATGGAAAATACTGTAAATGAATGTGTTCAAGGAAGTTTATCTTATAATGGTCAAAGATGTACTGCACTTAAATTAATTTATGTGCATAAAGATGTAGCTGATGAATTTAATTCTAAGTTTATAGAAAAAGTGGATAATTTAAAATTAGGTATGCCTTGGACACCTAATGTAAATATTACTCCTTTACCTGAAGCTGGTAAGATAGAATATCTTTTAGATCTTGTTATGGATGCTCAGGCAAATGGTGCAAAAATTGTTAACAATGGTGGTTTAAGAGAAGATGGGAAAT
The DNA here is from genome assembly GCA_042570655.1 of Nanobdellota archaeon. GTDB lineage: Archaea > Nanobdellota > Nanobdellia > Woesearchaeales > JBHPGL01 > JBHPGL01. The sequence goes on from JBHPGL010000053.1 coordinate 4,618, forward strand.
TTAAAGTTTCAGATCATACGTTCTTTAGTCCAGTAGTAATTTATCCTGTTAATGATAAAATGAAGATTTTTCAACAAGAACAGTTTGGACCAATTGTGCCAATAATACCTTTTGATGATATTAACGAACCGCTTAATTATGTAGTTAATTCTGAGTTTGGTCAGCAATTATCGATTTTTGGAAAAGATATTGATACAATTAGTAAGTTAATTGATCCATTAACTAATCAAGTTAGTAGGATAAATATTAACTGTCAGTGTCAAAGAGGACCTGATCAATATCCATTTACAGGAAGAAAAGATTCTGCAGAAGGAACTTTGTCTGTTACAGATGCATTAAAAGTATTTAGTATTAGGACAATGGTTGCTGCTAAATTAACTGATGAGAACAAAGAAATTTTGAAAGATATTGTTAAAGAGAATAAGTCAAAGTTCTTATCAACTGATTATATTTTTTAATTTTTCTTTTTGTTTTGAATTAGTTTTGAATCATAATTGATAATAAATTTATTAGTTAGAATTTTGACTATAAATTAACAAAAAACTTATAAATTAGCTTACCAAAGCAGATAATATGTCAAGATTATCTAACATTGTACATGGAATTGAATTTGGGATTGGATTAGGAATGGTTGGGATAGGTGAACATTTACAAGTTATGGCTGCATTAGGTGAAAGAGATCCTGATTTTTTAACAAAACATTTAACAGATATTGGTTATTCTGGCGGAATGACAGCTATTGCAATGATATGTTCTCATTATTCTCATAGATTAAAGGCAGCATTAGCTATTCCTACAGCAATGACTATTCTAGAAGGAATTGTTTCAATATCTCCTAATTATATTTTTGATATTAAGGATGTAGCTTGTTATTATGGGGCTGCATTATTTACTTATGGTTTGAATAGAATTTTAGATAAAAAAGAAGATCAAAATTTTATACAGCGTTTATATGAAGCTGATTAATCCAAATACTTACTAGCTTCAATATCTGCACAATGAAATGCTGTGATTTCTGGAATAGCTTTCTCAATCTTTCTATACTGTTCATAATGATCCCATGCAGGATCAAATCCAGTCATATGCCATCGAATAATTAAAGCTTCTTGATTTGTTAATTGAATGTAACGAGATAATGTGTATAATGATTTTTCACCATGACCAATTGGGAAGTTTTCATTGATTACATAGGGTTTTGCTTTTGATACTTCACCTGATTTTAATTCGTTTGGAATGTATAAATTAATTTTACATGCATCATGAAATAATCCACAAATAGCTGCTGATTGTTCGTTAATGTCAAGATTAAAATTTCTAACTTTTTGTCTGAACAATTGCCATACATTATAACTATGTATCATTAATCCATGTTCGTATGCACCATGATAATCTATTCTTGTTGATGCAGGGGCATCATAATAATCACTGAATTCAAGGAAATCTATTAAATTATCTATTCCTGACCGATCAATATCTAATAAAACAGAGTTTATTACATCTTTCACATCTTCAAGTTCCATTTCTTTTGCATTTACAATAATGTCATCTGTTAAAATGTTCATTTTGTTATCCTCATTAATTTTTTATTGCGGCAATGCTACGCAGGCGGTTGATGTTAAAATGGAAATCGTTACTCAGTTACTGTGCGCCATAGTACATTAATTAATAGTGCCTGCTAGGTAGCATTATCACAAATGTTGACAATGCTTTTTCATCCTTGCATGTTATATAAACTTGCCACTGTTTGGGTTGAAGTTGTATCTAAATGAGATTTGTCATATCTAATGTGATCAAAGGTTGCAATTCTCATTGAATATGCTTTACCTTTGTCTAATCCACATGTTTGCCAGTTTTTACAATAGTTAAGGTTCATTGCTTTAATTTCAAGTACTAATGAATCTTCAGGTTCAATGAAAAATTTTGGCATGTTCTTTTTTTGACCATTGTAAAGCTCATCTGATAAAATTACATTTTTAGATGGGTTGTTTTGGAATGAACTGTTTAATTTATCATAAATTTCTTGTCCTACTCCGTTTTTAATAGTTCCAATTTTACCAAGAGTTTCATATTGTCCTGTTTGTTCATTTAAAGTTCCTACTAAGACTCCAGTTATAGGTAAATCTGAAAAACTTTCATTATAGAATCCTAAAATTGCAAGATCAAGAGTTTCAAATCTTTTTAATTTGTACCAAAATCCATGTGTTTTACCTGAAATATAAGGAGCGTCAACTTTTTTACAGATAATTCCTTCTTGTTTGTCATCAATTTTATAGTTGAATAATTTTTCAACTTGGTTAACATCATTTAATACTATTCTTTCAGGAATCATCATCTTGCTTTTGTTAGCAACATCCTGCATGATTTCTCTTCTTTTATAGTTTGGAAGTTCTACTAAATCTTCGTTACCTAATTTAAGAATATCAAACAATAATGGTTTCATTGGATATTTTTTTACTAGATCAGATTCTTTGAATGCTTGAATTCTTTTTGGATTGCTTGATTTTTTAAATCTTTTTTGTACAGCATCAAAACATTCTTTATGACCTTTTGCATTTGCAGAAATCATTTCTGTATCAACAATACAATCTGGAAGGTTTTTTAGATGCCCTAAGAAATCAGGATAATAGTCATATATAATTTCGTTTAAGTTTCTTGTTACTATTTTAATTCTTGATCCTTGTTTATGAACTTGCATACGATATCCGTCATGCTTTAATTCTGCTGCAGTTGTTCCATGTTCTTCTAAAAGATTTTCAATATCTATTGCATATGCAGCTAACATAGGTTCTATTGGTGTAAAGTATTCTAATTCTGGTGTATATTTTTTTGTTATTTTGATTTTATTCATTTTTATCACAAGAATTAGTAGGCATGGAATGTATTTAATATATTGTGGTGTATTTGATAACCACAGTATTTTGGTTAATAATGAGAATTAGTTTAATTTAGAAAAATATGATATAAGCAACTGCTGGGCCTTAACAACCTCTCAACTTCGGTAAATAATTAAGCGTAAGTTGCTACGCAACTTATAAACCAATTTTACCTCAGGTCGAATCGTTGAATTCTGTGAAACCAGTTAATTTGGCATTACTAGCAGTTGCATTATTAGAAATTAATCTTTATTCTGAATATAATCAACTATATATTTTGCTCTTCCTTCTAAACCTAGATCAGGAACATTAACAACTTCATATTTCATTCTTCTATACACTTCTTCCAATTTATTATGGATTCTCTTTGCTTCTTCCAGATCTTCATGACGATAATCTGAATCTTCGAAGATTGGCAATTGATCTAACAAGAAAACAATTCCATAATTTTGTCTTTCTACTAAATCAAGAAACCAATCTGATAAATTAATATTACCATCTAAACTGCCATGTTCTGCATAAGCAATTCCGTCAACTAAAGATCTGTCTAAGAACATAATATTATATTCCAGTTCTCCTTTTTTTTCATTTAATAATTGCACTTCAAGAACAAGTTCTTGGAATTGTCCTAAATGTGTTTCTGGTAAAATTGGATCATAAGTTGGATCTAATTTAGCTTTTTCTTTTTCATCCAGAATAATAGGTTCTGCTGCTTCAGGAACAGTTCCATAACCTAATTTAGCTAATTCTTTGATTAAACTAGTTTTTCCTGAACTTGGTCCGCCTGTAACAACATATTTTATTGCATATTTCCCTGTCATAATTTATATTATGAATTTACTATTTATAAATGTTTCGGAAAGGTTATCCCTTATTGGTAATGACACACATAATACCTAAGAATTTAGCTGTTTCAGTAGAATAATAATTTGATATATGAATCATTTAATTTGTCTTCTTTATTAATTTCTTTTTTTCCTTTTTTGTTTGTAAATATAGAAAATTTTCATTAGAAACAATGGATTTTCCTGTTTTTTTCTCAATTTCTTTACGCGTATTCTTTGCAATATTGCCACCTTCATTTGCAGAATCTTTACACTCAACAAATCCTTTAGAATCTTTAGAAATAGTAATATCAGTTGTCGCTTTTTCGCCAACCATTGTTAGAATTAATTCCCAATCTGTCATGTGGTCTCTCAAATTCTGATTTTTAAATTTAGGCTCTAAGCTTTTTATTTCTTTGTGTTTTTTAATTGGAATCCCAAATATTGCTTTAGATATTTCATTTGTAAGAATCGCAAATTCTTTATTTTCATTAACATCTCTATTTTTCCATTCATCTGTCAATTCTTGTCTTATTGCTATTCCTCTTAGTCTTTTATCAATCCAGTCTTTTGGATATCCTTTCAGTTCATAATATTCTTTAGCCCTATCTTGAGCAAGTTCAGGATTTTCAATCTCCTGTATTCTTTCATAACCTACTTTAGCTAACCATCTCTTGAATGGTTCTGCTCTTTTTGATGGAAGTGATTGAATAATTCTAAACATTGACTCTGTATTTGCACAATCAGTTAGGTATTTTTTACCATCAGATGATAATAATTTTAGTTGGTTACACTTTGTAACCACCTCACTTCCTTCTTTTAATAATCGGTGTTTAAGGACTTTCCAATAGTTTCTTGGATCTACACTATTAGTAAGTACAGCAACAACATCTACAATAGAAAAATACCATACATCATTATGCCAAATTCTCCTGATTTTCTTATCTTGAAATACAACTAGTGCTTTATCAGAGTTCATATCACTAATAAAAGTTTTATGACTTAATAAATCTTACGTCTAAATGTCCAGTGTCCAATGGATAAAAAATAAAAAATAATTATTTATTTTTACTAATTGCAGCAAAAAGTCCTAAGAAGATTCCCATTAAGGCTAATGAACCTATTACAGGAGCTAAAATCCATATTTGATCTTTTGCTAAAATTATTCCCATAATAAATATTACTAACGAAATTCCTCCAATTGTTCCAGCAATTGCTACAATTGCATCACCTTGGCATGGATTTGATGCTTTTTTAACTTTTCTTGGTTTTGATCTTGCTTTTCTGGATTTAACCTTTCTTGATTTTTTTCCTCTTGCTTTTCTTTTTTTAACCATGATATCACCTTTTAAGTTTAAATTTGATTTGTTTTTTATAGTTTTGTGATAATTTAAGAGTGATTAAGAGGATAATTATATAT
>JBHPGL010000054.1:0-9634 GCA_042570655.1 Nanobdellota archaeon
TATTCATTAATTGAAAATCTTAATTTTAAGGATTCATTTATGTTTTATATTTCGGGAAGTTCGCATAATGTATTTGAAAATATTACTGCATTTTCTAATAGTGATACGGGGATTTTATTATATTATGGATATAATAATACCTTAACAGATATAAATTCTAGCAATAATGCAAAAGATGGGATTTATATGCAATTAATAAATAATGGAACACTTAATAATATAGATACTATAAGCAATAGCCGTCATGGAATTATGTTATATGATTCAGATTCAAATGAATTAGAAAATATAACTTCAAAAGGTCATTCATCTAATAATGGAATTTATCTTGAGTCAAATAGTGATTTAAATATTATTAAAAATGTAACAATTGTTTCTAATAGTATGGGATTTATGATAATTTCATCAGACAACAATACTTTAATTGATATTAATGCTTCAAGTAATACAAATCATGGTATCTATTTATATTTTCCATCAAAATATAATAATCTAACAGATATAACATGTAATAGTAATGGTAATGTGGGGATTGCATTAGACGCAGTGTCAAATAATTTTATTTCTGATGCAACGATTACTAACAGTGATAAAGGAGTATGGTTTGATAGCCAAACAAGGAATAACATTTTAAATTATATTAATGCAAATAATAATAGGTTAGGTTTTTATATGATTTATAGTGAGGGGAATATTGTGAATAATTCTGTATTTAATAATACACAAACAGATTTTTTTATGGAACCTGTATCAGATACAGGATGTAAAAATATATTAAATAATTTAACAGGAGCAAATAACAAAGCAATAGTATATTATAACGAGACTGTAACAATAAAAAATTGGAATAATAATTTTTCTGAAATAATTTTATGTAATGCTGATAATTCAATAATTGACAATGTAATAGGGTCAAATGATATAGAAAATAATGGAATATTTATTTTAAGAACAGATTATTCAAATATTAGCAATATTATTTTAGATAATTTTTATTATGGTCTTAGAATAGATTCAAGTCAATATAATAATTTCACTAATATAACTGCGAGTAATGGTTATTGCGGGTTTGCTATAGTTGGACTCTCCGGCACCCATACTTCATATAATAATATTACAAGAAATAACTTCTATTCTAACGCTTATGGTCTTTGTCTTGGATCTTATGTATCAAATAATAGAATTTATGATAATATTTTCAAACAAACAAATAATTTTTTAGGGATCAGTAGTTCCTATGTTAATTATTATAATAGAACACTTCAATCAGCTACTAATATTGTTGGAGGGTCTTATATTGGAGGAAATGTATGGACAAATGAAACTGGTAATGGGTTTTCACATACATGCATAGATGGTGATTCCAATGGGATTTGTGATTCCACTTATACATTAGGATCAAATAATTATGATTATCTACCTTTAAAAATGTTAGGATATAATACTGTACCTGTATTTGATACAGTATCATTAAATTCAACATCTGGTTCGCTTACAGGAGATTTATATTGTTGGGCAAATGCAACTGATGGAGAAGATGATAATATTACCTATAATGGGTTCTGGATAAAAGATGGAGTTGAATATTATTTAACATGGAATCAAACAGAAGGAAGGGAGTTCCATGATTATGGTTATGATGTTGCTATTGATTCAAGTAATAATATTATTGTAGTAGGTTATGTTAATTATACAGGAGATTATGATGTTTTTGCAATTAAATATTATCCAAATGGTACAGAAATATGGAATTTTACTTTAGTGGAAAATAGAGATAATAGAGCGAGAGGGGTTGCTGTTGATTCAGATGATAATATTATTATAGTAGGTTATACTAATTTGTCTGCCAACAATAGGGATTTAAGATTATTTAAATATTATCCAAATGGTACCCAAATATGGAATGTTACATACGGTTACGCGTATGATGATTATGGAGCAGATGTTGCAATTGATTCAAATGACAACATTTTTACAACAGGTGCAAGGAAAGATAGTGGAACAAGATATTATTTTAGAACAATTAAATTTTATCCTAATGGTACAGAAGTTTGGAACAGGGATGAACCCGGACCAGATTCTTATAATAAAGAAGGGAGATCAATTACCATTGATAATGATGATAATATTATTGCAGCAGGATGGTATGGTAGAGGACCTGGAAATAGTGACGGTTGGCTTATTAAATATGATCAGAATAGTGGAAAAATTTGGGACAGATCATATGGTGGTAATTATTATGATGGATATCAAGGAGTCGCAGTGGATTCAAACAATAGTATTATTGCAGTAGGATATTATCAATCATCTCCAGGTGCACAATATCAGTTATGGATAGTGAAATATTATTCATTCGGACTTCAAATCTATAATAAACAATATGGTGGTGGTCTAACAGAGGTAGCTCATGACGTAACAACTAATTTAGATAATACATATATTATTGCAGGTTATACTCAAAGTTATGGTGCAGGAAGTAATGATATATATTTATTAAAATTATTTGAAAATGGGACAAAGATTTGGGATAAAACTTATGGAGATACAAACAGTGAAATTGCATTGGGGATAACAAGTGATCAATATGAAAATTTTGTTATAACTGGTTATTCAAATTCTTGGAGCAGCAATCATAATTTACATACATTAAAACATTATGGGTTCCATTTAGATAATCAAAATCAAGGTGAATTAGTTAAAGTTGGTGAACTTGATAGTGATTATACATTAGCAGATGAAATTTGGAAATGTAAAGTAAATGCTTTTGATGGAACTAATCATTCAGGATATAATTTGAGTAATGAAGTTTTAATAAACAATAATATTTCTACATGTATGACTATTATGGAATCTGGATCTTATGAATTAAATACAAGTATTTCTGGTAGTGGAGATTGTATAGACATTCAGGCAAACGATGTTACATTGGATTGTAATGGATTTAGTATTAGTGGAGATACAACAGGGAGGGGCATCTATATTAATGGTTATAATGGAAGTATTATTAGAAATTGTGATGTTAGTAATTTTTATGATGGGATCCTTTTTTACGAAAGTTCAAATAATAATATTACCAATCTTAATTCTAATAATAACGATAGAAATGGAATATATCTCCAATCAAATTCAGAAGATAATACAATAACTAATTCTACATTTAATAATAATTATCAGTTTGGGATTAATATTGATTCTAATGATAATACAATAATAAATTGTTCAGCTAAATATAATAATCATGGTATTAATTTAGACAATCAACGTAATGTAATAACAAATTCTTATTTTAACAACAATACCCTTTATGGAATTTATATTAATAGTCTGAAAAACAATGTAACAAATTCATATGCTGAGAATAATAGTGTAGGCATATATATTTATACTTCCTCGAGTAATATAATACAAAATTGTTCTGTTAATAATAATCATGATAAAGGAATTCATATTTCGGGAACTTCTTCTTTTAAAAGCTCAAATAATAATATTATAAACAATAACATTAAAAATAATGGTGATGGCATTTATTTTGGGGGATATGGCCAAAGTAATAATTTTACAAACAACATTATTAATGGTAATAATGATAACAAGTATCAAATAGACTTATTAGTGGGAACAAATTATAATAATTTATTTATTAATACAACTGTCTCTGGTAATAAATTAATCCGTACACATAATGCTGGATCAAACCCAAATAGATTTATTGATCTTATTCTAAAATATAATATGGATCAGGAGAATGGAACAATAAAATTATTTAGTGTTAATGTTTCAGTTTATTCTGAAATTGACAATAATACTTTCTTATTAAACCAAGATTTTGTATCCATGAATTCTGCATTATCAAAAGTCGCATCGTTTAATCAAAGCGCTAACATTTCACTTTATGTTAGCAATTGTTCAGATTATAAAGTTTATAAGAAAACAGGATTTCCAAGTACTTTCGCAGACATAACACAAAATGGATTTGAAATAAGTCCAAGTCCTGCTTCTTGTACTAACAACATTGTAACATTTAATGTAGACGGATTTAGCGGTTATGCAGCTCAATCAGGTTTTGCTAATGGAATTTCTTGTAGTTCTGATTCAGAATGTGCAAGTTTAAATTGTGTAAAAGAAATTAATTCTAGCAATTATTATTGTGCAGCTGCTTCGAAGAATTGTTCTATATTAAATGGAGATGGTTATGATACAGGAGATACATTGGGTGCTTGGTTATGTACTGCAGAAAATGCATCTATTGAATGTTCGATATCAACTCAATGTGATGAATATTTAGGAAATTATTGTGATGGAGTAGATACATGGACTGCTGGAAGTAGTAACGGAGCAGATGCAAATTGTGCGGTTTGTTCAACTTGTGGTGGTACTGCATCAAATAATGAAGGAGATCTAAACTGTAATGTAAATATTACTAGTGGAAACACAGATTCAGGAGAATGTATATTTAGTGCTGGGTGTGAATCAAGTCAATGTGTTTGCGATGGACTAGCAAACTGTGATATTTTTACAGGTTATAACTGTTCAACAAGTGATCAGTGTTTAACAAGCAATTGTAGGAAGGATATAGATTCAAGTGATTATTATTGTGCAGGTAGCGGTAATAATTGTTCTAGTTCATCAGGAGGCAATCCTGGTTATTCAAGTGGTGGTGCATTTGGATCTTGGTTATGTATAGGATTGGATTCAAGTTCTGAATGTAATGCTGGAACAATTTGTGATACATATTTAGGATTATATTGTAACAGTACTTTATGGAATAGTGGTAGTGGAACTTCTTTTGTTTGTGATGAAACAGACCATTGTTCAGGTGAAGCATGGTATGATAATTATACATGTAATGGTGGAGTCGGAACTGCAGGTGCATGTAGTGTTAATAACGGAGTTCAAGATAAAGATACAACTCAAGCAAGATGTGAATTATCTGGAAATGGATGTACTGCTCGAACATGGATTGGTGATCTTGGTACTTTAATTGGATCTAACTATCAATGTTGTGGTGATGATTCTACTAGTGATGATTGGGCAACTCATGATGGAACATTAAGTTCATCAACATCTTTAAGTTGTCAACAATGTTTAAATGGTGGTGATCAAGGTTCTTCAACATTAATTGGAAATGGGAATTTACAAGGTAGTGGAACAACAAGAACATGTTTCTATGGAAATATTGGTTGTTCTGGGTCAAGTGTTACAAATGGAACAGATTCATTGGTATACGGATGGGGTTATTACATTGGAACTTTATCAAGTTCAACAAGTGTTGATTGTAAAAGCGGAGCTGCTACTTGTTCTGATGGTAGTTTTGCCAACGATAGTTCGTCAACTTTAATTGGTAATGGAAATTTACAAGGTTCTGGTACTACAAGAACATGTTATTATGGAGATATTACTTGTTCAGATGGGTCTGAAAGTGATGGAGCTGATGCAACTGTTTATGGATGGGGTTATTATGATGGTAGTGTAAGTTCAAGTACATCAATTGATTGTTATTCAGGAACAGGAAGTTGTTCAGATGGATCATTCGCAAATGGTTCAATGACAACTATTTATGGAAATGGTTATATTTCTGGAACAACTTGTTATTATAATGATATGGTTTGTTCAAGTGGAAGTGCTACTAATGGAGCAACTTGTGTTTTAGGTGCAACTGACATTTGTGGAGATAATGTTGCATGTACTGATTGTTCACCATATAATAGATCAAGTACAACAGTATGTTATTCTACTTGTACAAGTGATGATGATTTAAAATGTGCACCTACATTCCATTGTTTCTCAGATAGTGGAACAAATGAAACATGTCAAACTAATGCTAATGGTGGAGGATGTGATAGTGATTTAGAATGTGATAGTGGTCAATGTTATTTGAATATTTGTATTAATGATACTATTGCTCCAACTACAACTGACAATGCTCCAATAGGGTGGCAAGGTGCAGATGTGCCTATTACTTTAAGTCCAGTTGATACAGGTGGATCTGGAGTAAATAAAACATTTTATTGTGTTGATCAAGTAAATACATGTAATCCTACTACAATACATGTTAATCCATTTTATATTGTATATGAAGGTATTAGTTATGTTAGATATTATTCAAATGATAATGTAAATAATGTTGAAACCATTAATAATGTAACTGTCAGGTTAGATAAATCGTCTCCTAACAATTCAACATTATCAATAACAGATCCAAGCGGAGCTTATAGTACAAATGGCAACATTACATTAAGCTGGACAAGTGTAACAGATTTACCAGGTGGAGATAATTCTGGATTTGATCATTATGAAGTATGGAGAAATGCAACTGCTGAATCAGGTGCTGGATTAACCGAAGGTTGGACAAAACAAAATGGTAATTTTGCTGGAACTGATTTTGTTGATACTGGATTGTTTAATGATACTATTTATTGTTATCAAATTAGGGCTGTTGATAATGTTAGTCATTATTCAATTTCAGATATAGAATGTAAGAGAGTTGATTCAGAATATCCTGGTGTAAATATATTTAATCCAACTGCTGCTCAATTATTTAAAGTTCAAAACATTGATGTAAACGCAACATATGGGAATACATATGAAGTTAATTGTGAAGCAAGAAATGATACTAGTGCTTGGCAGAGTATGATAGGTGGCGGAGCTGTAAGTGGAAATGCTTCAACAACATTGATAGGATTACCTGAAGGACAACATAATATTTCTGTTAAATGTTGGGACCTGGCTAACTTAATACAAATTGATGAAGTACAAATATTAATTGATTTGACTGATCCTGTTACAACTGATAATGCTCCTTCAGGATGGCAAGATGCAAATGTAGATGTTACTTTAAGTCCAACAGATTCAGGTGGATCTGGATTAGATGATACTTATTATTGTGTTGATACTGCTAATTCATGTAATCCTACAACATTATATTCTTCAGCCGTAACAATTTCGAATGAAGCTACAAATTATATCAGATATTATTCTACAGATAATGCAGGTAATGATGAAACTGTTAATTCTGCATCTGTACAAATTGATAAAAGTGCTCCTAGCACAACAGATAACTCGTCTGCAGCTTATGTAAATAAATTGTATCCAGCAACTCAAGGAATATTATTAGATTGTGAAGATGGAAGTGATAGTTCTGGATGTAACACAACTATTTATTGTGTATGGGAATTCCCTGATCAAAGTACATGTACTCCTAGTACAATTTATTATGGTGAAGATGTAAATGTTGATGTTGGTTGTGCAACAGGATCGTGTTCTAAATATATTAGATATTACAGTAAAGATGCAGTTGATAATACTGAATCAAGTACACAGGAGTCATATAAAATTAATACATGGAATTGTGGTAGTGTTTCTGGATGTACTTATTTAGAAGGGTGGGTTGATTGTGAAGGTAGTTCTGATTTAACTAATTGTGGTTATATTGAAAATTCAACAATAATTGATTCTGATATTGATAATTCTACAATTTTATACAGTGAAATATTTGATTCTGATATAATTCAATCTTTTATCGATCCATCTGTTGTAAATGAATCTTATACATTTGAAAGTAATATTACTAATTCAACTGTAGTTAGATGTACTGTGAATTATTCTGAAATTGATGAATCTTATTTAATTGATTGTATAATTATTAGTTCTTACATTGAAAATTCTGATATTATTAGATCTAACATAACTGAATCTGATATTATTAATAGTAATGTAACTGATTCGTTTGTTAATGATTCTTTTATTTTAGATTCAAACATTAATTTATCTGAAATATTAAATTCTGATATTGAAAATTCAGAGATCTTTGATAGTTTGATTTCTGATTCAGAAGTAAATGATTCGACGGTGATTAGTTCTGATGTGACAGAAGGATCAGACATAGATAATTCTAACATTGAGAATTCGGATATTGTTAATAGTACTATTGCGGATTCGGATGTGAATGATTCAAGTGTAATCGATTCAACGGTTACTGAAGGATCGGACATAGATAATTCAAACATTGAAAATTCTCTGGTTGAGAATTCGACCGTTGCAGATTCAGATGTGAATGATTCAACAGTGATTGATTCAACAGTTACAGAAGGGTCAGATATAGATAATTCTAACATTGAGAATTCGTTGATTGAGAATAGTACTGTTGAAGATTCAGATGTGAATGATTCAACGGTAATTGATTCAACAGTTACAGAAGGATCGGACATAGATAATTCTAACATTGAAAACTCTTTGGTTGAGAATAGTACTGTGGCGGATTCGGATGTGAATGATTCAAGTGTAATCGATTCAACAGTTACTGAAGGATCGGACATAGATAACTCTAACATTGAAAATTCATTTGTTGAGAATAGTACTGTGGCGGATTCTGATGTAAATGATTCGACTGTTATTGATTCAACGGTGACAGAAGGATCAGATATAGATAATTCTAACATCGAGAATTCGTTGATTGAGAATTCAACAGTTGCGGATTCTAATGTAAATGATTCGACTGTAATTGATTCTAGCGTGACTGAAGGATCGGACATAGATAATTCAAACATTGAAAATTCATTAGTTGAGAATAGCACTGTAACAGATTCAGATGTGAATGATTCAACAGTGATTGATTCAACAGTTACAGAAGGATCGGACATAGATAATTCTAACATCGAGAATTCGTTGATTGAGAATTCAACAGTTGTGGATTCTGATGTAAATGATTCGACTGTTATTGATTCTACAGTTACTGAAGGGTCAGACATAGATAATTCGAATATTGAAAACTCTTTAGTTGAGAATAGCACTGTAGCGGATTCAGATGTGAATGATTCAACAGTGATTGATTCAACAGTTACTGAAGGATCAGACATAGATAATTCAAACATTGAAAATTCATTAGTTGAGAATAGCACTGTAGCGGATTCAGATGTGAATGATTCAACAGTGATTGATTCAACAATTACAGAAGGATCGGACATAGATAATTCTAACATTGAGAATTCATTGGTTGAGAATAGTACTGTAGCGGATTCAGATGTAAATGATTCAACAGTGATTGATTCAACGGTGACAGAAGGATCAGATATTGATGGTTCAAACATTACTGGATCAGATATTGTAAATTCGACTGTGACAGACTCAGATGTGAATGAATCAACTGTGATTGATTCAACAGTTACAGAAGGGTCAGACATAGATAATTCGAATATTACAGGATCGGATATTGTCAACAGTACTGTAACAGATTCAGATGTAAATGATTCAACAGTAATTGATTCAACAGTTACAGAAGGATCGGATATTGATGGTTCAAACATTACTGGATCAGACATTGTAAATTCAACGGTTACAGATTCAGATGTAAATGAGTCAACTGTAATTGATTCGACAGTGACAGAAGGATCAGATATTGATAATTCGAATATTACTGGATCAGACATTGTAAATTCAACTGTGACAGACTCAGACGTGAATGAGTCAACTGTGATTGATTCGACAGTGACAGAAGGATCGGATATTGATGGTTCAAATATTACTGGATCAGATATTGTAAATTCGACTGTGACAGACTCAGACGTGAATGAGTCAACTGTGATTGATTCAACAGTTACAGAAGGATCGGATATTGATGGTTCAAACATTACTGGAT
>JBHPGL010000055.1:0-9530 GCA_042570655.1 Nanobdellota archaeon
ATTTTCAGTATATCTATGTATTAATTTATCCAGACTTATATATTCATGATAAATTTCTTCATCTACTTTATTATCAGTTTGAAAAAATGTTAAATTATTGGTTGCTTTTAAAGCAAAATTAAAATAATGTTTATCTGAAGGTAATTATAAATATGAAAGAATTATTAAGGAAAATGTATTAATGCCTTACATGGAAATCCATAATAAACTTGCAGGGACAGATATTAAAAAAGTATGGATGATTACAGCAAATAAATATATGCTTAAATCATTAAAAATTATTTCAAGAAATGTTTCAGATTCAACTTATTATTCTACAGCTAATAAGGAAATTTTTCTTGAAGCTTTTGGCGGAGCAAAATCAGTTGGAAAATCTGCTTTCCTACTTGAAATAAATGGTGTTAATGTATTATTGGATTGCGGAATTGCATTTAGTCAACCTTATTATAGTGGAAAATTAAACCAAATATATAATAAATTAAATTATGTCTATTGTTCACATGCACATTTGGATCATTCTGGATTAATTCCAATGATATTAAAAAATATCTATCGAAAAGTTATTTTAACGCCGCCAACATTTGATTTTAGTTATAGACTTTGGAAAGATTATTTAAGATTAAGAGTTCCATATAATCATCCTTATGAAGTTGAAGATGTAAATTTTAATGAGTTATTTTATAAAAAAACATTTAAGTTATTATATAATGGAAATCCATTTAAATTGAAAGAACAAAATTATTTAGATGGTAATGTTACAGCAACATTATACAATGCTGGGCATATTCTTGGTAGTTCAATGATTTTAATAGATAATGGTGATAAAAAAATCCTATATACTGGAGATTTTAATTATAGAGATACTTGTTTTTTAAAGAAAGCAGAATTTCCTGACGAAATTAATATATTAATAACAGAATGTACAAACGGTAACAGATCTGTTAAAGATCAAGACTTATTAAAAGAAGAATTGAAAGATGAAATTAAGGAAACGTTAAATAATCAGGGAACTGTAATTGTTCCTGTTTATGCTGTTGGTAGAAGCCCTGAAATTTTATCGATTATATCTGAAGATCCTGAAATTATAAAATATCCAATTTATATTGGGGGAATGATTAATAGTATGAATTCTGTTATACAGAGATTTTTAAATGAAACAGGCGATTGGAAATTTAGTGATGAAATTAAAAAAAATGATTTTATTTTTTCTCCTGACAATTTATTTAGAGATCTTAGAAGTGAAGATGATGATGTAATTTATGACGAAAACAAACCAAAATTGATAGTTACTACAAGCGGTGTTATGCAGAAAGGAACATATTCTTATAGTCTGTTTGACAGATTTAAACATTCAAGCAAACATAAAATTATTTTTAACGGTTATTTGTTTAAAAATTCTCCAGGAGAAGTTTTGATTAATAATAGGGTTAATTTATTTGACGATTATTTTGGGGTTGGTCCTACTAGAATTAATATTCAAAAAAGATGGATTGATTTTTCTGGTCATGCATCAAGAGAAGATCATATTAAATTGTTAAAGAGTTTAAATGGATTAGAAAAAGTTATTCCTGTACATGGTGATAATAGCAATTATTCTGAATACATTAAGTTTGCTAGAGAGATTGGTAAAGAAAGAGGTTTTGAAGTTGTACAGATTAATGATGGTGAAAGAGTTAAGTTGAGTTAGTTATTCTTATTACAATTAATTATTTATGTTAACGCGCTTCGTGTTGTATTATTAATCGAAAGACGAAATACGAGCGTTCGCGCCTTTGCTTTTTTACTTTGAGTACTACGCATGGCGTTAACATAAAAATTATTAATTATTCTTTTTTTAAATTAAACTTAGGATAAACACCTGGGTCCATAAACACTTTCTTAATCTTAACTGCTTTTCCTTTATCCTGATCTTTAATCTTTTTTGATGTTAAAAGTGATTCGCCAAAACCAACCAATTCTCCTTTCAACGTTAAAATTGCAATCTTTTGATCTGGTTCAATTCCGGATTCAAGTTTTGCAATTCCAGGAATTGATAAATCAGCTCCATGCGCAAGTGAATCTACTGTTGTATCGAACACCCAAATCTTTGGAATGTGTTCTAGAGCATTTTCAATCGGTTGAATGAATTTTCTAATCGGTTTTTCGATGTTATCATTTTTGTAATAAGCAAATGCATCTGCAAGATCTTGTAAAGTAACTGCTGTTGATTCATTAAATGGTCCTGCTTTAGTTCTTCTAAGTTCTGCCATATGCGCGCCTGTTTCAAGCTTTTGTCCAATATCATGTGTAAGTTTTCTAATGTAAGTTCCTGCTTGACATCCAACTCTGAAAAGAACATCTTGATTTTTTTTGTCAATTTCAATAATTTCTAGATAATAAACACTTCTATATCTTTCCTGTCTTTTTACTGCACTTTTAATTGGAGGTAATTGTTTAATCTTACCTGTAAATTCTTTTAGAACTTTTAACAATTGTTTTTTTTCAACTGGTTTGTGCAAATGCATTAAACAAATATATTCTTTTCCTGCTGGTAAAAGTATTTGTACAACTCTTGTAGCTTTTTTTAAGGCAACCGGAAGAATACCTGTAACATTTGGATCAAGAGTACCTGAATGTCCTGACTTTTTTATTTTTAATATTCTTTGTACATATTCTGATACTTGATGTGATGTTGGACCTTGCGGTTTGTCAATATTAACTATTCCAAAATTGATTAACTCTTCTGTTGATCTTTTATCAGGGTAAGTACCATACTTGTCATCTGTTTCTGCAGGTTTTTTAATTATTATTTCTCTTTCAACTTTTTCAAAAGGTAATTTTGACATATTATTCTGAAATATCAATAAATTAATAAAGATATCTGTTTGCACCCATTATAAATTATTATTATTAGTAATTAGGCGATAGATTTATAAACTTTAAGGTGGTAACAATAGGTAGTATGGGGGATTTCGAAGAGATTAATAGAAAGGTATTGATGGGTATGGTTAATAATTATAGTGAGGAAACTGTTTCTGATCTTGAAAGACATCTGGTTAAAATAAATTATATGGAAGAAAATTATTCGGTATTATTTAATCTTGAAATGGAAGATATTTTTAATACTAGTAAGAACAATCTTAATAATACATTTAATTCATTGAAAGCTGTATCAGCTAAGATTCTGGATAGAGGTTATAATATTCAAAAACTTGATGAAGTAGAGTTATCAAAATATAAAAATGTAGCAAAGTTAATTCAAAATGTTGGTGATGAAGATTATAATGTTAAAATTCAACAAAATATATTTTTAGTTGAATATGCTAAAAAAGATCTTGATAAAGAAGAACATCCTGAGACTTATAAAAAATGGATGCAAGGAAATCTAATTGAATTGCAAACTCGAGCTAATAAGGATATTGAAAATTTATTGTTAGAATTTCACCTTATCTTAGAAGAATATATTGATGATAAAGAAAATCATTTTAATTCAATATTAAATAAAGTTGATGAAATCGAAGAGGAAGGTCAAGTAATTCAATCTAATCTTGAGAGAACTGTTGAAGAAATTGAACACGCAGAAATTGTTGTTGATGAAGTAACTAAAGAATATAATGCTGAAGAAGTTTTTAAAATAATTAATGAACAAATTGATCAAAAATATAAGAAAAATATTCTTGATGTATATCGGAAACCTGGTTATCATGATAAATTTATTATTGAATACTTATCACAAGTTGAATCAAAAAAAAGAGTGGGGTTAGTTACTAATTTAAATAAGGAACTTGGTAATATTGGAAAGGAACATTCAATAGAATTAATATTAAAATATGATGGTTCGATTTTATTTGAAGATGCAAGCGATAAATCATATCAAGAAATGCAAGGTAGTTTTTATAATAATACAAAAAATCAACAAAGAAATTTAAATGAAGATGCATATGAATTTGAAGTTGATTTATTATTTTTTTCTGCAAGACGGAATAATAGAATTATGTATATCATGTATACAGGTCATGAGAAGTTAGCAAAAAAGATGGATGCTTATTATTTTCAACAACATGCGGGTTTTTTAAATGATTTATTTAGTTGGATGAATATTCCTGGAACAGAATTAATTAAGAGGGAAGGAACAGTTCAGGAAACTTTAACAAAATTATGTCGAAAAAAACGTCAAGAACATTTTGATTCTTTAGAAGAAGTTATAGAACCAATACCAATAGAAGAAAAAAAAGTTCATGTAATGCCTGTAATTAAATCTAAAGCAACCATTACAGCTTTAGGTGGATCTCAGAGTGTTGGTAGAAGTGCATATTTATTAAATGTTAATGGTTTAAATATTTTGTTTGATTATGGAATTAATTTTACAGAACCACATTTTCCACTTGATTTAGAAGGTGAATTATATAGAAAAGTAGATTATATAGTATGTTCACATGCACATATGGATCATTCAGGGTTAATACCTCTTATCTCAAAGAAATCTAATGTTAAAACAATTATATCACCACCTACATTAGATTTAAGTATTTTATTATGGAGAGATTATGTTTATAATTTAACAACTCCATATCTAAAACCATATGGTGGCAATGAAATTGATGTTAAAAAATTATGGAACGAAAAAACATATAAATTATTGTTTGATAAAGATTGGTTTCAATTATCTAATGGGGTTAGAATGAAATTATTTAATGCAGGACATATTCTTGGAAGTTCTATGGCTTTAATAGACGATGGAATTAAAAAAATATTATATACTGGAGATTTTCAGACTGAAGATACACTTTTGTTAAAAGGTGCAAATTTTCCTGAGGAAGTTAATTATATGATTACAGAATGTACAAATGGAGATCGTAGTGTAGGTAGTTTAGATCAAACTAAAATTGAGCTTTGTAATGAAATAAAAAGTACACTTGAGGATGGTGGAACTGTTTTAATTCCTGTTTATGCTGTTGGAAGAAGTCCTGAAATATTAATGATGTTAAAAGATAATTTGGAAATTCAAAAATATCCTATATATGTAGATGGAATGATTAGAAAAGTTAATAGGGTTATCCATAAATATCTTCATAATGATAAAAATTGGTATCTCAATGAAAATTTAGAACAGAATATATTTAGTTCATTTGAATCATTTTTTACTGAGATCCAGTATCAGAATAGAAATTCAATCATTGAAAATGAGGAACCAAAGGTTATCATTACAACAAGTGGTTCAATGGAAAAGAAAACCTTATCACATTTTTATTTTGATAAACTTAAACATTCTGGAAAAAATAAAATAATATTTACAGGTTATTTATTTAGTAAATCTCCTGGAAGAATCTTGGTTGAAAGTAAAGGTGAAGAATATATAAATTATTTTGGAGTTGGACCTACTAGAATTTCATTACAGAAAAAATGGATAGATTTATCTGGACATATTGATAAAGAGGGACATATTGATTTATTGAATAAGTTAAATGGATTGGAATGTGTTGTTCCTGTTCATGGTGAGAATGGTCAGTACGAGAAATATTGTGAATATGCACATGAAATTGGGGAGAGAAGGGGATTTAGAGTTCAAAGGTTAGAATTAAATACTGAAACAGAGTTGTATGATATATAGAATCTTATTCTTATCAGTTAAATTTAAATACTAAATATAGTTCCGTAGTACTTAATGATTTGCCGCGGTGGCGTAACAGGCTTCCTAAAAAATGTTTTGCATTTTTTGGATCCCAAAAATCTTCGATTTTTCAGGATTTACAAAAGACCTGAGGAAAAGAGAGCGGGTTACTCACATTGTTCGTAACCCACTGATTTACGCTACTAAGGTGAGAGTGAAATTTTATTTGCTGCGGTGGGACAATCTGGTACTCCGGTGGCCTTGAGCGACGGGTAATCAAAGATTACCGAGGTTTTTTCCTAAACGTCAAAAACAGCCATTTTCCGCAAGGATACATGAAAAACTTTAAGTTTTTCAGTACAGAAAATCTCAAATTTTTGTATAAGAAAAATTCACAAATGCCAGCGTGGCACAATCTGGTACTGCGCCGGCCTTGAGCCTATAGCAGTAGGTCAATTCGCTGCATGTTAGAAATAGCATGATAGCCGGTTTCCGCAAGGATACATGATAAATTTGTTAAATTGCCGACGTGGGACAATCTGGTACTCCGACGGCCTTGAGAGCCGTTTTCCGCAAGGATATCCCAGTTCAAAAAGTACGAGCGAAAAAGCTATGCTTTGAAAGTCTGGGCGTCGGCGTATAAACAAATTTATCAGTACAGAAAATCCTTTGGATTTTCTTGTATCCCAGTTCAAATCTGGGCGCTGGCGTAAATGTGAATTTTTCTTTATTTTTTTTGAGATTTTCTTGTATCCCAGTTCAAATATCTTGAAGAAAAACTTTGAGAATGAAAGTCTGGGCCGCGGCGTTTTTTTTTAAAAGAGGATAAAATGAAATATAAAGTTGTTGAAGCTAAATTAAAGACAAACAAATCCAGAAAATATCTTTGGAAGAAAATTAACACTCCAAAAAAGATATCTAAGATTGAAGGATTTAATAATGCTAAGATAAAAAATATTTCTGTAAATAATTATGAAATTATTTCTAAAAAATACAATGTTGTAGTTACTTTTATTCCTGAAAAAGGTGTTAATCTTGTTTTTACTGGAGTATTAAATTTCCCATTAACTTGGTTTGAGATTTCAGGAGAAAAGAATTGTACTATTTCTCATGGAGAGTATAAGAGAATGGATTCTGGGATGAGTAAAGCTAATTTAAAGAAAGAATTGGCATGGATCCATGAACATTTCCTTGAAGAGTTAAGGGAGATTGCTGAATGATATTAAAACCTACTTTTAACCCTTAAAGATTTATTATATATTCATATTCTAAAATATATATCAATTATTAGATAAATTAAAAAATGATTTTAAAAATTTAAAATTAAGATTTTAAGGTGATTATTATGGCAACTATAACAATGGAAATAAAAGTGTTGGAAAATAGATTGAAAAAATCTGGAATTGAACTGAAAATAGAAGAAGCTCCTGATACAATTAATGAATTGAGAGAGAAGTGGAAAGGATCATATGTGGAATCTATCGATTATGAAAGAAATTTGGTTCATATGGAAAGCGGTGAAGGTGAATCTTACATTGTTATAATGGAAAATGGCAAAGAAAAGCTAATGTATAACAATGAAATTGATATTGATGAGTTTTATAAGAGTAGGTTGAGTACTGAATAATCAAATAGTATTCAGAATACATTTGGGACATATCCTAAAACAAACATTTAAATGTTCTCAAAATTTTCATTTAAACATGATAGAAGAGATTAAACAATTTATTTCTCAAGCAATTGATGATGAAAATAGATCTAAAGAAATGTATCTTAAATTGATGGAAAACACTAAATCAGAATCGTTAAAATCATTATTTCAAGAATTGGCAGCTCAAGAAGAAGATCATGCTAATAAATTGTCTAAATTAGATCCAAATTTTATTAAATTTGAAAAATTATTTGATGACAATTTTGGAAAAATTAACAGAGATGTTGAACATTCAAAGATAATTGCTAATAATGAACAAAATGTTGTTGAACTAAGGCAGCAGTTGTTCTTTGCTATCAGAAAAGAAGAAGCTGATCATCAAAAATATATACGAGTTGCACAATTAATGGGTTATGACAGTATATTTAAAAAATTGTTTACTTTACTTGCAGATGAAGAATTGGCACATAAAATGAAATTAGCTAAAGCAGTTGAGAGTTTATTCTAAATACCATTAAATTTATAAATACCATTTGTAAAGCTAGTAATATGGGGAATATTGGAAAATTAGAACAATTAAATGAATTAATAGATACTTGGAAAGAAGATGTTTTAAGTAAATTTTGTGATGAATGCAATGGATATTGCTGTGGTTCAAACATTTTTAATCTTAAAGAAGAACAAGTTAAACTGATATTTGATGTTGATGATATTGATAATGTACCTGAAAATGATTATAAACATCCAATTTTTGAGAAATTTGAAGGAGATTTGTACAGAACAGATTATGCTTCAAATGAACGTTGTCCAAAATGGGATGAGGGATTATGTAAAATTTATGAAAATCCTTTAAGACCTGATGTATGTAAAGAATATCCTATTTTTATTGAAAATAACTCAGTTTATATTATGAATTTTCCATGTACAGAAGTAACAAGTCTTGAAAATATTGGTGGATTATGCTTAAATGTGATGGATTTAGGTTACCAAATTCAATATGCAAATGGATTAGATAGAGAAATTACTAAAGAAAAAATTTCTGATGCTTTTTATGATAAAAAAAGAAGAGAAAAGTTTATGGAAAGACTTAAAACAAAATAATTTACCATCTTAAAATACTCAGTTTTGTCCAAGAGTAGTGACAAAAGTATTAAAAAAAACCGAAAGATTTATAAAGAAAGACCTATTCTATTATATAAAGCTAGTGAAAATTGTTGATTTTCAGTAGTGTTGGGGATTAAAAAAGATTTGATTAAATGTATCATGAGGTAGTTATATTATAGATTTTCATTAATAAAACTTTCGAAAAAATTTTCGAAAATCATGTTCATATTATAAAAAATTATTGGAAGGTGTTTAATAATGGCACAGTATGTAAAAAAATGTCCTGAATGCGGCGGAATTAACCTTTTTTGGAATAAAGAAAAAGGTGAAGTGATTTGTAAAGACTGCGGTCTAGTCGTTGAGGATAAAATGGTTGATTTCTCCCAAGAATGGAGAGAATTTGATTCAGATCAACAATCAAAAAGGAGAACTGGTGCGCCTAGAACATATACTCAATATGATCAAGGTTTAGGAACTGAAGTTGGACAAAAGAAAGATTTGTATGCTTTAGGTTCAAAAGATAGAACAAAGTTCTTCAGATTAAGAAAATGGCAATATAGAATTTCTACAGCTATTGAAAGAAATCTTAAATTAGCTTTAGCTGAACTTAAAAGAGTAAGTTCTTACTTAAAATTACCTGCTTCTGTAGAAGAAGAAGCTGCTATGATCTATACTTTAGCAGTACAAAGGGGTTTGGTAAGAGGTAGAAGCATGGAAAGTGTTGTTGCAGGTGCATTATATGCAGCTTGTAGGAGACACGAAGTGCCTAGAACTCTTGATGAATTAAGTGAAGCTAGCGGTATTGAAAAGAAAGAAATCGGTAGAACATATAGATTTGTTACAAGAGAACTTGGAATTACAATTTTGCCAAGTAATCCGGCAGATTATATAGCTAGATTTGCTTCAAGTTTAAAATTATCAGCTGAAACTCAAAGTAAAGCTGTTGAAATTCTTGATATGGCTCAAAAAGCTGAATTAACTTCAGGAAGAGGTCCAACTGGTATTGCAGCTGCAGCATTATATGTAAGCGCTTTAATACATGGTGAGAAAAGGACTCAGAGAGAAGTAGCTGATGTAGCTGGTGTAACAGAAGTTACAATCAGAAACAGGTATAAAGAGTTATTAGATAAGTTAAAACTTGAAAAAGATATCAAGAAAACTAAGAAAAAGAAGAAAAGAAATTAA
>JBHPGL010000056.1:0-9470 GCA_042570655.1 Nanobdellota archaeon
GTACTCTTCCAAAAAAACTTCCATAAATTTTATTCTCTAAATCTAAATGCGGACCCTCTTCTTGTTCCAAATTTATGTTTACAAGATTCTTTATACATATTTTCGTCATATGGTATTTCAAGATCATCCATCAATCTGATTACTTTTTTTTTAGTTCCATTATAATTGTCAGGGATTAATTGAGAATATTCGGCGACTTTCTTTTCAATATTTTTAATTTTATTTTTTTCTAAACTTAAATTCCAATATTCGACTTTTTTACTTTTAACCATCATATATTCAAATATTGGCAGTGAATTTTTTTCATAGATTGGTTCAGGTGCTTTATTTTCTTGGATGCTTTTTATTACGTTTTGAGTAAATTCTTCTTTTCTTATTACCTCAACATCATTATCTGTTAGATATTCTTGAAAAAATGACATTAAAACATCTTTAGGAAAGCCAAGTCTTCTATTTTTCCTTGTTTTTTCAATATTATTATCTCTAATATAATGACTAAACTTTTCAGAAGCTTTAGGAAAATTTAAAATATGAAATAGATTTTTAATTTCATGCATAGGTTTAATATTGTCGGTTATGCATTCTGAAATATCTTTTAATTTATCATCTATTGTTTGCATTATTAATTGGCTTTAAGTTATTATTTAAAAATATTTATGTAAATTAAATCAACTATTACGAAACCTTTATAAAGAGATAACGCAAAATTAAATTAAATGAATGAACTAGTTATATTTGACTTGGATGATACTTTGGTTGAGTCTGAGAAATGGAAAATCAGGGCTTATGAATTAGCATTAACAAGATTTAAAATTCCTTTTAATAAAGAGAATTATGTTCAATTCTGGATTAAAGAAGGAAAGGGGTTAAGTTATTTTTTAAAGAAATTAGTTTTTGTGTTCCTGAAGATTTAGAATTAAAAATTAGAGATCTTAAAAATGAAATTTATGGTGAATTTGTAAGAGATGAAATGGAATTAATGCCTGGTGCTTTAGATTTATTAAAAGAGTTGCGAGGAAAGATGAAAATTGCATGTGCATCATCTAGCCATACATCAAATATAATTCAAGTGTTTAACAGATTTAATTTATATGAATTTTTTAATGTAATTAAAGGTGGAGATATGGTTGAGAATATTAAACCTCATCCTGAAATGTATAAAACTATTGCAGACGAATCTGGATTATTATATTTTAATATTGTTGTAATTGAAGATTCTGTTAAGGGTATTATTCCTGGTAAAAAATTGGGTATGAAAACTATTGCTGTACCTTCTGAATTTACTAAAGATCAAAATTTTAAAGGTACAGATTTAGTTGTTAATTCTTTATCTGAATTGAGTTATGAGATTATTAAGAATTTAGGATATGAAAATTAAAATCTAAATTTTTAATATTAAGCACCACTGCCAGACATAGCAAGCCTCTCAACTTCGGACTGGTATTAAGCCTATATTATACTTAACTTATAATTAACAAAGTAAGTTATAAACCAGTCCTCAGGTTGGATGGTTAATTCTGTGAACCTTGTCACTCATGCAATACAGACAGTGGTGCTAATTATATTAGATTTTGCATAAATAACATTTAAATAATAAAAAGTAATTCTATAGAATATGATAAGGAAAATAAAGTCAAACATGAAAAAGAAAGGAGATCAGCAAAAGATTGCCTTAGAAAGAATTATAGAATTGTTTAAACAAGCTAAATTAATGTATAAAGAAGATCCAAAGCTTTCTGACAGATATGTGAAATTAGCATGGAAAATTAAACTGAGATATAAAATTAAGATGCCTGCTAATTTGAAAAAACAAATATGTAAACATTGTAAAGCTTTTTTATTGCCTGGAAAGAGTGCAAGAGTAAGGTTAACTAATAAAAAAGTTGTTTATTATTGTTCTAACTGTAAAAAATATATGAGACATCCTTATGTTAAGGAGATAAAAGAGAAGAGAAAAAATTAATCTTTAAGGTCAAACTCTCTATACATTCCTGTTTTTTTATATTTATAACCATAGTATGGTATTAAAAAACAAGAAGCAACATCTGCAACAAGACCTTCAATTAATCCTGTAAATGATCCTACTAAAGTTCCCATACCATATGCAACAGGATGTTTTTCAGGTTTTTGTAATAAAACTTGTTTTAATGGATATTTTTCCATAGATTCACTAAGTAATTGTCTTTCTTCTTCATCTGTACCCCAAATGTGATATGCTTGTTTAGCTAAAATTAGATCATGTTTAAGATCCCATGCCATATATGCATTAAACGCATCTAAGAATCCATATGTAACTATATTTACAGTTGGGAAATGTGAACTATTAAATCCTTTTCCAAAATCATCTAAAATATCATCAATCATATTACTAAGATATACATAATAATATATATTTATTATTGTTATCAAGAACAGTTTTATTTAAAGAAAAATGTAACTTGGTTATGACGAAAATATTTCTATTTTTAACGAAACATTTAATAGATATATTGCCATAATAAGAAAAATGGGGGGTTTAGAAGACATTTTTACTAGATGGGATATTCCTGATGATGCTCAGAAAGAGATACTTGATGAGATTAAGAAAAACAAAGATTTAAAACAATATGAAGATGTTATAATTGAATCTGCTGTTAGATTTAACAAAGTAATTGAATCTTCGCCAAATGCTATTGTTATCACAGATTTGCAGGGGAATATTATTGAATGTAATCAAGCTGCTCTTGAAATGAACGGATATTCTGAGAAAAGCGAATTTATTGGCATATCTGCATTTGAAATGATTGCTGAAGAGGATCATGAAAAAGCTGCCATTAATCTGAAAAAGACTTTAGATGAAGGTGTAGTTAGAAATGTCGAATATCAATTGCTAAGAAAAAATGGAGATGGGTTTATTGGAGAATTGTCTGCAAGTGTAATAAACGATTCTGAAGGTAATCCTGTTTCATTTGTAGGTATTATTAATGATATTTCTGAAAAGAAAAAGGTTGAAAATGCGTTGATTAATTCTGAAATGTTATATAAAGAAACAATTAATTCTATGCCTGAATGGATACATATAATTGATGATGATTTTAATTTTATTGTGTTTAGTGATTCATTTAAAAGTATTAATTCTGATTTAGGTCTTGAAACTGAAGTTATTGGAAAAAATTTATTTGATGTGTACTCTTTTTTAGATGAAAGTGTTCGAGAAGAATATAAAGCAGTTTTTCAAGATGGTGAACCTTTATTTACAGAAGAAAGAATATTAATTAAAGGAAAAGAATATTTTACAGAAACTTTAAAACTGCCAATATTTGAAAATGATGAAGTTAATAAGATTGTTACAATTGTAAGAGATATATCTGATAAGAAAATTTCTGAAAATAATAATAAAAAATTACAAGAACAAGTTTTAAGATCGCAAAAACTGGATGCAATAGGAACTTTAGCTGGGGGAATTGCTCATGATTTTAATAATATTATTATGATAATAATGGGGCATGCTAACTTAATGATGCGAAAAATTGATGAAGATGATAAATTATATAAAAATACAACAGAAATTTTAAAAGCTTCTGAAAGAGCAGGAAAATTATCTCAACAGTTATTAACTTTTTCTCAAAAAAAGGATTATGATATGAAAACTTGTACAATCAAAGATATTATTGAGGATTTAAAGGATATTGCTTTTGCAGGTCATTCAAACATTAACTCTCATATTACTTATCATAAAGAAATTTATAATGTTAAAGTTGATAAAGATCAAATGTATCAGGCATTATTAAACATTGTTAAAAATAGTATTGAAGCAATGCCTATGGGTGGTTTTTTTAATATTAATGTTGAAAATTATAATGGTAAACCAGGTATTCTTGATGAAGGTGATTATTTGAAGATTGATATTATTGATTCAGGAATGGGGATGGATGAAGAAATTCAAAAACATATTTTTGAACCTTTTTTTACATGTAAAAGTGTTGGGAAAGGAACTGGACTAGGTCTTACTACTTCATATAACATTATTAAAAAACATAATGGATTTATTGAATGTGAATCTAAACAAGGAATTGGAACTAAATTTAGTGTATACTTGCCAAGATCAGATGAGGCTATTGAAGAAAAAGTATTTAAAAAAGAAATAATTAAAGGAAGTGGTACTGTATTAGTGGTTGATGATGAAGAAGAATTATTAGATATGATTGATGAAATGTTAAAAGGATTTGGTTATTCAACAATCTTAGCTAAAAATGGAGAAGAAGCTGTTGAGATTTATGAAAAAAGGAAGGATGAAATTGATGTTGTATTATTAGATGCGACCATGCCTGTAATGAATGGAAAACAAACACAAATTGAATTAATGAAGATTAATCCTAAAGTTAAATCAATTTTGTCTTCTGGTTATAATATTAGTGCAAGCACAGATGAATATAAAGGGATTGGGATTAAAGAATTTGTACCAAAACCATATGAAACTGAAGATCTTGCAGAAGTAATTGATAAATTGATTAGAGAATAATTATTTTAATTTTAAAAATACATCCGACCTAACTATTTCTTTATAATCAACACCGTATCTTTTATTAAGATAATTGTTTAATATTTCACATGAATCATTATAATTAATATCCCAATCTTTTTGTTTTAATTTGATTAATGTTTCTGGTTCGATATTTTTATTTTTTGCTTCAATCGATAATCTTTGTTTTGTTGGACTATATATTTTTAATGGACCTATATGTATTTTTAATGAAAAGTCTACAATTTCATCATCCATTTCTTTAAGATAATTTTCTAATTCAGGAGGATATGGATTATACATTTGAGGATAAATGTCAAACCCTGCTTTTATAATTTTTTTTAAAGAATAAAGTTGTTGTTCAATATCTGTTTTTGCCTGAACATTATTTTGAATATTTTCATTATCTATACCTTTAATTGCAGTTAAAACTTTAATGGGGTATTCTGCTAGTTTATTTAGAATGTTTTTCTCATATATTCCTTCTTTTTCAAAATGATCAATTAAAAGTCCTGTTGATAAATTTGTATCAATCTGACCAACTAAGTCTAGACATGAATCTTGAACTCCTCTCCATAAGTTTAATATCCAATCAAGTACTAGGCTAGGTTCTCCACCCGAAACTCTTAACACTTTTATGTTAACATCTAATCCATGCTTTTGATAAACTTTGTTAATTTTTTCTTTTGCAGAAATAAAACTGTCAATTGTTTGGTCTGATGAAAGAAATGTTTTTCCTTCTTCAACCAATCCGTTATTACTTTTATCGTCTACAAAACAATACCAACATCCACCTTTTTCTGTACCGTCATGAAAGTTGCATCCTGCTACTTGCATTATAAAAGGAGTATTGTAATCATGGACATTTTTCATTTTGAAATCAGGATTTTTTTTATACCATAATGGAAAATCAAATTCAAGTTTTTTTATGAATTTTTCAATTTCGTCATCAGATTTGTTTTGGATGTTAAAGAAGTTTTTTTCATATACATCTGAAGCTATTGGGTCAATTTCTTTTGCATTTACCTTTGTCCTAAAAACATATTCGTCTGTATAGATGTTTGGCATTGTATCAATTACTTTTGATGTATCTTTACCTTGTAAAGTGTTTGAGAAGTCTACAACTAGTATTTTAGAATTATTTTTTAGAGTTTCTCTAAGTATTAACGCTCTTTTTATTGGATCTATCATATCTATCAACTGTATTTATTTTTTAAAAAATTGTCTTGTTAAAGCTCCAATATCAATAAAATCGTCCAACCAGACTTTTAAAGATTCATTCTTACCTACAACCCTATCTTTTGTAGCAAGATAAGAATTTTTAGGGGCAAAATCTAATTCTTCAAAATTATTTTTAATATCTTCATTAAATTCTCCATCTATTAGAACTGATAAATATTGCGACTGTCCGCATGTATTGCTAAAAGTTACTTGATAAATCAAAGCATCTCTTTTATAACTTTCTCCCACAAATTTATCTAATAAAATTTTATTACTATACATATCTCCTGATTTATTGCCATATGTTTGTTGAAAACTTGAACTTAGATACACCCATTCTTTTTTAATAATTTCAATTGCATTTTCTCTTGCTTGTCCGAATTTATTTTTATCATATTCGTGTTTGTAGAAATTTTGTTTAATTTTAATCAAATTTTTAGTTAACATATCATCACCCCATAAACTTAGGTTTTGATTAGATTTATATAATTAATTTAGATTGAATAAATATGTTTGAAGATAGATTATAGAAAATATTATAAGGTTATAATAATTTCAATTGTGCATGGAATTACATAAGAGACCATTGAATTTTGTAAAAGATATATATAAACTGCCAATGTCAATTAAACTTATTTCTTTCATTATTGGAGTTTATAGTGTTGGATGGGGTATTGCTCTTCCTTATATGGCAATTTATTTTAATGAAATGTTAAACAGTTATGCTGCAACAGGATTTATTATGGGAATAACTGCATTCTTAGGATTAATTTGGGTTTTACCTTTAGGAGTTTTTATTGATAAAGTTCCTAAAAAATTATGGATAACAATTACTCTTGGATTTTATATTCCATTATCATTCATATTATTATCATTAAGTAATTTTTCCCATTTTATATTTTATCGAATATATCATTCTTTTATTAGAACAAGTTTATGGGATACTACTGATGCATATTTAAGAATTCATTCTCCAAAAAAGCATACAAGTGAAGCAATGGGGTTATATGATACACTTCATGCAGTTGGGTTTATGGTTGGACCTTTAATTGGAGCTTATTTTATTATTAATTTAGGTTATAACATTTTTTATGGTATTACTCTATTTTCAACTATTGCTTTTTTACTTAGTTTTTTACTTCCTCAACATAATAAGCAAAGGTTAAAAGATGGATTAAAGATATTTTATCATAAAAGTGCTTTTGGCGGTCATTTTAAGAGTTTTAAAAATAGAAAGATTGTATGGCTTGCTGTTACTTCGTTCTTTTTTTATTTTTGTGTTTGGTCTGTTGTTGTTTTTTTATTGCCATTATATTTTCAAAAGTTAGAAGTTGGTCTTGTGATGATTGGAGTTTTGTTTGCATTGTTTCATTTTCCAAGATTGTTCGAAATATATTTTTCTTCAATTGCAGATAATAGAGGGAAAAGTTTAATTTTAACAAAAGGATTACTTTTTGGAGCAATTTTCTTTTTATTAATGTTTTTTGTAACTGATATAATTGTATTATACATATTAACAGTACTTTTATCATTTTCATTTGCAGCAATTATACCTGCATTACAAGGAAGGATTACTGATTTGTTGCCAAGAATTCATATTGCTAAAGGTGATGCTGATATAAGGTTTTTTAGATTTATTGGAGCTGGGTTAGGACCTATTGTGGCGGGTGTTTTATCTCATTATTTTGGTTTAAAGATCATATTTTTATTATGTTTTATAATATTTGCAGGATTGGCTTTGGTTATTGGTAAAAGAATTGATTAATAATTCAAAATATTTTCAAACATTCTGTTGCATAAGTCTATTACACTATCATACATTAATTTATTTGATTCTTTAAGATTTTCAAGTATATTTGTACATTCGATTATAGATCTATATTGTACTGATTCAACTTCTTTATCTTTAAATTCTAAATCAGATATTTTACCATTATATTCTAAACCATACAAATGCTGTATTTCTCTATCTTTAATTAAAACATCTTTATGAGGTATGTCAAGTGAAAAATTGTTTGTGCCAAAATAAATTAAATCTTCTTGTTTTATGTTTAATCCTATTTCTTCTTCGATTTCATTTACAGCTGTTTCAACGTTATTTGATCCAGAAGTAATATGTCCGCCAAAACAAAAGTCTTCCTGGCCAGGATATGTTAGTTTATCTTTTGATCTTTTTTGAGTTAGAATTCTTTTATCTTTATTGAATACCCAAACTTGTACTACTTCATGCCAATCGGCGTTTAGGTGGGCTAAAAGTCTATCTTTTGTTCCAATTTTATTTCCAATTTTATTATATATATCTATTTGTTCTCCCATATTAATAGATTTGGTGTTAGAATTTATAAAGATTTAGGTTTTAGAAATGTAATTTTAACCAGTTGCATAATGTTTAGTTAAAGCATGTATTGGATCATTATTTTTTTCCTTTTCGACAAGAAGATACAATAGATAATGTTCTGGAACATCATACTTTGTAGTTACTGGAAATATTGCATTATATGCTCCTTTAACTTTAACTCTTTCGACTAAACTTTTATCTCTTTTTTTAATATTACCGCCTAATCCCTGTCTATATCTAAATATCATATCCATAACTTCATTTTCAGAAATAGAATATTTAGATGCAATTGAATAAATCTCATTAAAAGATTGTCTTTGTTTAATTTTATTAATTTCTTTTGGCATAAATTTTTCTATATCTCTTTTTTGTTTAAAAAAACCGATAATTGGGATTCCGAAAGAAATTCCAAGAGCAGTACCTAAAATTATCAAACCTGTATTATTATCAATAATAGTTTTTAAGTCATTTATAAATTCCATAATAGGGTATAAATAATAAAAATATATAAAGATTTAGGTTTTAGAAATGTAATTATTATTAATAACACCACTACCTATATTGCATAACTGAATTGCTTCGCAGAAGAAACTAGTCGACCTGAGTATTATATAATACGAAGTTGAGAGGTTGACTATGCCTGGTAGTGGTGTTAATAAAAGATTTAGAAAGATAAGTTGCCCTGTTTACTCACCACATTTCATAGTATGCATTCACACACTCTAGCGGTTTAAGGAACAGGGCAAATATAAAGAATAGAAATTAGTATATTAATGTTATGTTTTATTATTGATAAAATCAAGTTAAAAAGATATATGCACCACAGCCAAGCATTGCTTGCCTCTCAACTTCCTTTCAGTCAGGTCGAATTACACATTCTACGAAGTTAGTCACTCATGTGACTCAGGCTATGGTGATTTAACCAATTTTATGATGTTGATTCAACTAACATCTTAATATCAGTAGGTAGATAACCAGCAAAAGGACTGTTACTAAGTTTTAAATCAAACTTTTCTCTTGAAAGATCGATCCTAAATCCGCTTCCATCCACAGCTAATCCAAAATTAAATGGACTTTCACCTTCTCTTTTACATAGCGTATCAGAATAATTATCATCAATAAATGTTTTACAAAAATCAATTACTTCAGCGTGATATTCTTTACTTCCATTTTCATTTGAGATAAAATTTATATACAAAATATCTTGATGACTTGCATGACTTGTTGATGAAATAAAAAGTCCATTTGGTAAAGTTAGATCTTTTTCATGACCCATTTGTGGCCCAATTTTTGTACTAGGACCTACCATGATATATGCAGGATAAACTTCTTCTTTATTAATTAAAAACTTTTTTCTTATTTCTGATTCTAATGATTCATACATTTCTTTCATTTCATTACTTATTTTTT
>JBHPGL010000057.1:0-9350 GCA_042570655.1 Nanobdellota archaeon
AAACTTGTTCATACCTTCTAACATAGAAAAAGGTCCAGCCACCGATCCCGAAATTTGTAAATGATATTAGAAAAGATATTGTAAAAGAATATTCAAGATATAATTCTGATTTAAATAGAAATAAAAGTTTGTATGAATATGCTGAATCTATTGCAACTCTCAATGAAAAAAATTGGGAAGAATATAGAAAATCAAAAATTAACTATAATCATTCTGAAAATATTGGTAGTGCAAAGGATAATTGGGGTGATAGTGTTAAGAAATTATCAAAGACAACTATTCAATTTCATGAAAAACATATTTATAAGCATATTAATTATTTGGTTTTAATTGGTGAACTAGATTTTCATCCTGATGAGACGTTGGGAAATATTATTGGAGTAATTAAAGATAGTATTGATTAGATAAATATTTATAATAAGAAAATATTTTTCTTTATATGGCACGTGTAGATAATAAAAATTATAAATTTAAAAAAAGTTTTAAGAATTCTATTAATAAAATTATCGATAATAAATGGCAAGTATTAATTGTTGTATTAATGGTATTTTCATTAACAGTGTTCTTATATTTAAATTCATTCAGTACTTTAGTATTTAACAAACAATATTATTCAAATCAATATGAAATTAATGGTGTTTATGATAGGTTTGGGGTTGAACTGGTTGATAATGTTACTGATAATTTGTTCAGTTATTTCCAAGATGAAAGTTTGGCTGAATGGGAGTTGATTAATGAAGATTTTTTTTCTGAAAGAGATAAAATGCATCTAATAGATGTGAAATTAATGATAAATGATGTGTTATGGTACCATTATTTAGTTTTACTTGCATTTATCATAGGATTATTGCTTTTATTTTTAATTAATAAAGAAAGAATTCTTCATAATTTGACAACTGTTTTGATTGGTTCAGGAGTCTTAATAGTAATTATTACTTTAATAGCTTTATTGTTGCAGAAGAATTTTTCACAAATATTCTATAATTTTCATATAATGACTTTTACCAATGATTTATGGATGTTAAATCCTGCTGTAGATAATTTAATTAATATATATCCGCGATCTTTCTTTTTTAACATTACTAAAGAAATATTTATGTTAAGTTTTGTAAAAGGAATATTATTAATTATTACAGGATTATTTATTAGATATTTTAAGAAAATTTTAAAGTTCTGTAAAAGGACTAATTGACAATCTTTCTTTTTTCATTTGCTTTTTTTTATTAAAAATGTCTCTTTCAATATTATCAGGTAAATTATCATTATCAAACAATTTACCTATATCTTCATTTACAAAAGCACTTATACCTTGTTCAATTGCTTTTGGATTATAACCCCCTTCAAGAATGCAAAAATAAGGTATATTCATTTCATCAAGTTTTTGTTTAATACTTTGATAACCTGTATAAGTAACATTCATATTTCTCAATTTTGATTGATCATATTCATTATTTTCATCCCCAAAAAACAGGTCATTAATTTCTTCAGTTGAATCAAATACTTCGCTATCATAGTCTTTATCACTAATAGTTTCTTTTTCTTCATAAAATTGGACTTCATTATCATAATAACATGAATCAAATCCTGCACTTACTGCGATAATATCTGGTTGAAATACTTTTGCTACATCTAAAGCTTTTTTGAATTCAATAAGATATTGTTCTTCACTAATACCTAATGGAAGTTCTATACTGTTTACATTTCCTTCTGTATATGAATTGTAAGGAAATAAACCTTCTTGATGCATTGAAACATAAAAAATATTTGGATTATCTTGTACAATATCCGCAGTACCATCACCAAAATGTATGTCAATGTCAAGAATGAATACTTTTTTATTTTGTTGAGCTAAATATAATGAAGCTATTGCTATATTATTAAAAATGCAAAAACCGTGGCTTTTTGAACGGCTAGCGTGATGGCCTGGTGGTCTTACGATTGCAAAAGAATTTTCTCCATTTAATGCATATTCGGCTGATTGTATTGATGCTCCTGCAGCAAATCTTGCAGTATCATAAGTTTCACCAATTACATAGGTTTCATTATCATCTAATCTTGTGATGCCGCCTCTCATTTTATTTGTATCAGAGAAATCAATTATTTGTTGAATGTAATTTTGATCATGGGCTAGTTCTATTACATCACTTTTAATTTTTTTACTGAATTCATCACAATCTATTGCTTCAATAAAATCATCGCCAAGATAACTTTCAATATATTCTAATCTTTCACAATTTTCAGGATATCTATTTGCATCAATTTCTTCAAAACCATATCCATAAAACATATCTGAGTAAATAATTTTCATAAATTTGCCCCTATTTTTAATTTCCACATTTATTTTATATAAATTTTTGCTTTTTTAATGGAAAATTTACAGATTTTTGTTACTACCTGGTTGGAACAATAGGGGTGAAACATTTAAATACTTTAACAATAACACCTTTTATATAATTTAAATGTGGGAGGAACATGGATACTAATTTATCCCCTAAGGAGATTAGCGACATAGGTGAATACGTTCTAGATTTAATGATAAGTAGAGAACAGGATCTTATTTCTGAAGATGAAATTATGGATTTTGTTGATATAAATCCTGTTGCACAAAGATTTTATGTTTTTCTAAATAAAAATCCTAATTTTTTATCACAAAAAGTTCAAATTAAAGAATTAGTTGAAATGATTAGTGGTGAAGAACAAGTTTATGAAAAAGAGTATGGTAAGAGACCTGATTTTGTTTTAAAAGTAGAAGATCATATCCCTGTTGAATTAGAAGATCAATGGTATATGGAAGTTTATGGAAGACCTAAATCTAATAATTCTAGAATTGATCCTACATTAGAAACAAGGCTTGTAGTGTATGCTAAAAGTAGTTTTGATGACACTACATATGGTTGGATGACTTTTGGGGTTTCACCAATAACTATAAGACAAGAATATATTGATTCATTTTATATTGATATGATGTATGTTAATCCTAATTATAGAGGTTTTGGAATTGGTACTGAAATGATGTTAAGGATGATTCGAGTAGCTCCAAACATGAAAAAGATTGATTTACATACACCACCTGTTGCTAGAAGTTTTTATGCTAAACATGGATTTATTGAAGTTCCAAAGTCAAGTTGTGAAAAAGAAGATGCTTCATTTATTGCAATGAGTTATCCGTTAACAAATGATTGTGAAATAGGTGTTATTGAAGGAGATAAGTTTTCTTATGTAAAGATGCATTTAGAAGAACAAGGTGTTGAAATACATGATATCTCTGTTGAAAATGAATTTCATAAACCTTTTTTATCTAGATTACCTGAAGATAGAAGATTAAAGTATATGTGATTAATTAATTCTTCTTACAAATGTTAAGAAACCTGAGTGGATGATTTTCTGTTGGGATTTAGGTCTAACTTTATCTTCATTAACTTCCCATTCTCTCTCGATTATTTCAACTGTTTTTTCTATTATAAAAGATTTCTTTTTATCTATATCTACTACAAACCTTTGAGTTGAAGTTATATTTGGAGAGTAATTAACTATAAATCCGCCTACTTTGAGGGTTTTCTTTGCTGTCTTAATTGCTTTCCATGGTTCTGGTACATCTAATATGAATAAATCGATATCTTTATGTTTGATTTTTTTATCGTCATAAATTGATGCTAAATTTGATTCTACATTTGTAAGTTCTAAATCTTTAATATTGTCTTTTGTTAAATCAACATTATCTTGAGATGTATCATAAGTGTAGATTTTTTTTGCGATTTGTGCAAAATAACATGCTGATCCTCCACTTCCTGAACCAGAATCTAAGATAATTGAATCTCTGTTAATACCACATTGTGCTGCAATGTTTCCTAGATCTTTTAGTGGAATCATTTGTGGTGATCGTTTAATGTTTTTATATTGGTCAATTGTTAATGGTGTGAATATTGAGAATTCTTGGTTTTTACATTTTGCTACAACATGTTCTTTATTTAGATCTTCTTTTTTAATTACACCGAATTTAGTGTTGTAATCGTTAGATGTATTTTTAACAAAGTATTTTTCAAACTTTTGCACTGTTACTTTTCTGTTTAGTTCTTCAATAAATTCTTTCTTTTGTTTTTTATAAATTACTTTTTTTATTTTCATAAATCTTCCTCTGATATTACTTTGATTCCATTTTCTTTTAATAATTTAGTTGTTTCACCATCTCCATTTATTAATGTTCCTGAAAATGTGCCGTC
The DNA here is from genome assembly GCA_042570655.1 of Nanobdellota archaeon. Taxonomy (GTDB): domain Archaea; phylum Nanobdellota; class Nanobdellia; order Woesearchaeales; family JBHPGL01; genus JBHPGL01. The sequence goes on from JBHPGL010000057.1 coordinate 4,221, forward strand.
AAATATTTTTCCGCAACCGCAAGAAGGTGATTTTTGTTTTAATATGGCTTCTTTGATTTTTAATAATTTTGCAATTCTTAATGTTTCTTCTGCTCCTCTTAGGAAATTTTCTGTTACTTCTTTTCCTTCATTTGTAAATACTTTATCATCTTTTTGTTCTGATGGTAGTCTTGGAGTTGGTAGTCCTCCTAATTGTTCAGGACAGATAGGTATTAGAGTTTCTCCATTTTCAATTAGTTTTAGAATTCTTTCATCTGTTTTACTTTTACCATTATATCTACATTGACAACCAATTAGACACGCGCTTACTAGTTTCATATCTTAAAGAACTGTGTGTTTGTTTAAAAAGATTTCGTAATATTTCATGTTACAAGCTCAATAGGATCCATACTATTAATTTCTTCTACATATTTTTTAGCGTCTTTTGGCATATACTTCATCTTCATTACATCTAGAACATTGGGGAATTGTGAAAGCATTTCACTTTGACCCAAATAGAACATATGATAGCCAAGATTTCGTTTTATATAAAAGAAACTTCTTATTTTAGTATTTAAAGAATAAGTATCTTCACATTTAGAAAAAATTTCTCGTGAAACTGCTTCATTTAAAATTTGTGGTACTAATTCTTTATTTTTATAAAAACCCAAATCTTCAAGTTGATATATAAAACTTTTATATCCTTCATAGTTTGTTCTATTTGATTGATCAGATTTCCTAAATAAATTAAAAATTGACTTTTTTGGTTTTGGAAAATGTTTTTCCTTTAATTCTTTCATATGAGTATTAAAAGCGTCTAAACGCACTTCAAATAACATATCGAAATGTTGATATTCGATATCATTAAAAATAAGTGCTAATCCTGAAATTCTTTGAGGTAATAAATCATAATATTCTGCATTTTCATTGTTTTTTTTCATTTTATTTATCCTCCATAAATATTTCCTTTACGTTCTGTTGCTAAATATGTTAACTCTTCAAATCTCTTATAAACTTCATCTGGATCAAAAACAAACTTTTGAAAATTTTCAGTTAATTCTTTTTTAATCTTATCTCTTTTTGATTCATAATTTTTAAAATCATCTGGAGGAAGATCTGGTTTATATATATACAAGAAATATTGTTCTATTGGTGATATACGTTTTTTAACAAAACAATCTTCAAATGTCTCAAGAACTAATTTAGAATGTTCTTCAAAATGATGTAACAAATTCTGATTATATTCTAACAATATATCATGCTTTTTTCTAGCTTCTTTCCAATCTTTAAATTCAAATTTTCTTTCTAAATAAATTCCATTAATTAAAAAAGCAGGAACCTTATTTGAATTTAAATCTTTTATTTCATAATGTACAACAACAGATATGGTATCGTCTCCACTAAAAGGACTAGGAACGGTACATATTTTGATTGAATCAAGCAACGCAAACACTTTAACGGGATCTGGATATGCAATACTAGAGACAGTATTTGACATAACCTCAATTTCTTCATCAGATATTGGCATAAAGAGTTCTTTATCTTCTACTTCAATATAATCTCCACAATATTGTCTAAATACAATTGCTTCTATTATGATAGATTTTTCATAATCGTAATCTTTATCTTTAAATGTTAATGTGTTGGTTCTTCCATAAATCTCTTCATCTACATTTATTTCAATTCCCATTTTTACTCTACTCCATTTAAATCCTTTAAATCAAAGATTACAATTTCCTCTTTACCTTCATTATTTGCATTAGCAAGTAATTCGCCATTACTTGAATAAACAGAACAACCACCTTCACATTCCTCTCCCCAAGATTTTCCAACTCTATTTGTGACTAGAATTGGAATTTCAATTTGTTTTGCTAAATTTTGTAGATAATTTGGTCTCCACATTTCTCTATTATTTGGATAAAAAATAATTTGTGGTTTTAATTGTTTTAATAATTTTAAACATCTAGGAGCATATGCATCTGCACAAATCATACAAGATGCTTTTAGTCCAGCAATGTCAAATATTTCCGGTCCATTTCCTGGATCAAAATCACTAGGTTCATCTCTATGCCGTCTAATCGCTTTTATTCTATCAGAAGTTGGATAAAGCCATGTTTTTCTATATTTATAAATAAAATTATTAGGACCTAAAAATACTTGAGTAATGTATCTATTTAATCCATCTTTTTCAATTAGACCAAACGAAATGTAAACATTCAGCTTGTTTGCTAATTGACTTATTTTTTTACAAGCATAGCCATTAGGAACTTCTTGAGCATATTTATCTACATCGCTTACATAATCAGTTAATGTTCCTTCATGGAACATGATGATATTAGCGTCTTTTTCTTTTGCTTGCCTTGTAAAATCAATTATCTTTCCAAGATTTTTTTCAGGTTGTTCTTCGATTGTTGAAATTTGAATTAATGCAATTTTCATTTTTATTTTACCTCTTCCAATTTAATTCCATCTTGATCTTTCATATAATATATTTTATCATTGTATTTCAAAATCATTTCATATTTGTTGTCTTTGTCAATATCTTCTTTATAGATTTTAAGCTTTCCAGGATCAATATAACCTTGTTCTATCTTTTTTTCGTTTATTTGCCAAGGGATAGTCCATCCTTTGTGGATTGAATAAGTTTTTTCTAAGTGTCCACCAATTGCAACAAATCCTAGACTAATGGCTATTGTTAAAATCCAAGTATTCAATTCTTTTAAGTCCATTTTCATTACCTCTATGTGGTATTTTAATTGGAATTGATAAATATAAACTTTTAGCTTAAAAGTATAAGTTTTTTAGAAAAGTATATAAATGACCTCGTCTAAACTATATATATGAAATGAAAATGAAACATTTTCAATCATTTTCAACAAATTAAAAATGAAACGTAAATTAGTACTAATGGGAAAACATACTCTAATGAGTGCAATTCCTAGCAAATGGATAGATAGACATAATCTTAAGAAAGGTGATTATGTTGAATTCATTGAAGTTGAAAATAAATTGGTTTTAACTTCTACAGCTGAGATATTTGAAAGGAAGACAGAAGTTACAATTAAAACAGATAAAATTACTGAAACTTGGAGAGTTATTTTACCAGCATATTTGTCTGGATATAATGAAGTTAAAATTAATTATGAAAATCCAAATGCATTAAAGTTAATTGAAAGTCATATTAAAGAATTAATTGGATTCGAAATTGTTGAGACAAATCCAAAATATGTTAGAGTAATGTCTATCTCAAAAACTCTTGATGATGATTTTCAAGTAATTTTTAAAAGAGTTTGGTTTGTTTTAAAACAATCATCTGAAATTACTAAGGGAGTATTTAGTACAAGAAGGAAAAAGAGATTAGATGAAATTAGAGCTTTAGAATTTACTATAAATAGATATGTGAATTTTTTAAGAAGAGTGATTAACAGAACAGGATATAAATATCCTCATTATATGTATTTGATTATTTCCTTTATAGAATTAACAGCTAATCATCTTGATTATATTAGAAGATATTATTTAATATTTAACAAGAATAAAAGAATCGATAATATGGCTACTAAGGATTATGATAAAATACATGATTTAATTGAAAAAGTATATGATATGTATTATAATTATTCTGACGATAAGTTTTTATGGGTAGCACACGAACAACCGCATTTTCATTGGTTTAAGAAAATTAAGGATCAAAAAATATTAGCTGATTTTAGAGCAATGGTAGAATATCTTGTTCAGATTGCACGACAGATTAAAGCTTTGAATACTTAGATTTGTGTATTATTTTTTCTTTTTAAAAAAAAGGTGGTTAGATCTCTTTTAAAAAAAGCGAGGTAAAAGGCTTTTTATAAAAATAAAAAGCGGGGTATTAAAAAAAGCGAGTAAAAGCTTTTTATAAAAATAAAAAGCGAGGACCGGGACTTTCAACAGAATCGTTAAAACAAATTCTTATTTGAACCCGGAATCATCGGGATCAGTCTTTCATAGGAAAATTCCTCATCATCCCAAATGAAGTTGCAGCCGATTGCCTTACCGGATTTGGCCATCCTCGCTTCTGTTTATAAAAATTATTGGATTATTTATAAAGATTTCTGTACATAATGCATAAATAAGAAAAATAAAACGGATCTGGGGAGATTTTCACCAGGCTTTTACAAAAGACCTGAGATATCAGAAATATCGAAGATATTTCTGGACTTTCCTCATCGGAAAGAAAACATGGCGGATTACTCACTATGTTCGTAATCCACCGAATTGAAGAATATTTTAATTTGTACAAGAAAATAAAAACGGATCTGAAGGGATTCGAACCCTCGATCCTCAGCTCCCTTCGCAAAAAGCGTAGAAGGCTGATGCATTATCCAGGCTATGCTACAGATCCAATTAGTTACCTTAAAACCATGAAAGACATCTGGTCATAGTTTTAGCAACTTTAAGAGAAAAAAGGGCTGTTATTTTTAAAGTTTTCTGTTATATTCCAAGGCTTAACCTATTTCTTATGATTCTCAATAATGCCCTTAGTATTTGTTAATTTGATTTGAGGAATACCTACATTTAATGCAATTTTATTATATTTTTCAACATATCTTTCCTTTTCCTTTTTTCTCTCTTTTTTACTTTTATTTTCATCATCTTCTTTAATAACTTTAATGCCAACAACAGGACATAAGACAGAATAAAGATTTGTAGTTACTAAAACATCTAATAAATTATCTTCAACATTATCAAAATCAGAAATTGTACTTAAATTATTTGTAAGAATTTTTTCAATATTACTTTTTTGTTTATCTTTCATAAGTTTGTTAATTAAAGTTGCATCTTTAAATATATTATAATGTTTTGTAATATTTGTATAACCTTTCATGAAATCTAATTTTAACGATTTTAATTCTGAATCAAAATAAGGTTCATAATGTTTTTTCTTTTCAATTTCTTTAAATAATTTTAACGGGATATTGTAATCCATATTAAAAAAAGGATAAATTACTGTTAAATAACCATAAGCTAGACCGCCAACTCCGCAATGTGGTTTTTCACACATCTTACATGATTTTACTTCTTTACAAGAATATTTGCTTGTTTTAAATTCATATAAACTATCATGTGCTACAATTTCACGTTCAACATCCATTGATTTCAATTGGATTCTTT
>JBHPGL010000058.1:0-8813 GCA_042570655.1 Nanobdellota archaeon
GTAATTGATAATAATGATAAAGAGATGATTGTTGTAAATAAACCATAATCATATGATGAAAACCATAATAATGATGGAAATGGTATTATGTAAAGCAAAGATGACAGTATTGCCATTAAATTATTTTTAAAAATTAGTTTTGTTAATAAGAAAATAATGATTATTAATAATGAGTCCATTAAAATTAAGAAAAGGTTATATGACATGTATGGATTTAATCCTAATTTGGAAATAAATGAAGGAATTAGATATTGGAATGGTGGATGAAAGAAAGGAGTTTTTTCATTCATTGAAAGGAATTCTGGATTATTTTCTAAAGCTTGAATGTAAGAAGTTTTAGAAAAATGTTCTGACATATATAGATGGTATGAACTATCGTAGTTTCTTGCTGTTGGAATTTCTGATATTCCAAATAAGTTTACTCTTAATAAGAATCCTATTATGAAGAATACTATGATTAAAATTATTAGTTTTTTGTTCATAATGATGATTATATTTTGTTTGCTTAAAAGAATTGTTCTAGTTAAATCTATTTGTTAAAGAGGTTATTTCTTTGTAAATTTCTGGGCAGATTTCCAAATGACTTCAAAATAAGCCCTATAACTCTGTGCTGCATCTCTATTCTCAATAATAATTGCTTCAGGTGGTTCACTCCAAATAATAATCGCAATCTTATCACCATATATATTTGTTGCAACAGGACTGATCACATCTTTTGGTACATGTCTTACTTCTGTATTAGGTGGAGCATTATCTTCACCCCTACCTTTCCTAGAAATTAACCTTGTTTTAATTTTATTTCCAACCTGAGCATTAATAAAGTGCGGAGCATAATAAGGCATTCTTTCAACAAACTGTCCTTCTGATCCAAATACGTCAACAGGTGTTTTATCTGTAGCAATATCTTGAAATACAGATCTTATACCTTTATATCCATGGAAAATTCGTACATTTTTACTTTCTTTAGGAAGTTTATATAAGCCAACTAATTGAGGCATTACATCGTCCACATCGTCCATTTGATCTTTTAAATATTCTTTAATTCTGGAAGGATTTTCTGGTTGGAACCATTTTACATTTGCTTTTGTTACATAAGAAATTAATCCTTTTTCTAGCAGACGTTTTAATGCATCGTAACACGCTGATCTGTCAATAGAAGCTTCTTTTGCTATTCTACCTGCTTTTGATGGGCCAACTTTAATTAATGCTAAATATGCATTTATTTCATTGTTTGATAGACCAATATTTTTTAAAGTTTTTTTGATATCCATTTATAGGAATAAAATTAAATAATATATTAATGTTTCTGTTGTTGGTATATCTACAACATACATTTATATTATTTTAGTAGACTTTATTATTACTGGAGACAACAGTAGATATAGCTATTTTTCCAGGATTATTAAATATAGTAAGGAGGCTAAAAATATGGAAATGAAATTAACATTTAAGCAAATGCATCGAGGGAATGAATCAAGAACTTATGAAGGTGATATTGAAGGAGTTGTTAAAGAAATTAAAAAGATAAAAAAGGAAAAATATAAAATAAAATTAAAAACAGAAGATGGTCTTGAAGAAATTATTGAAGTTGACACAAAAATTCATAAGGAACTTTTATTAAATGCTAAGATTTGTTATACTGAAGAAAAGAGAGAATGTGATAATTGGAAAGGAAATATACGTGATGACAATAATAAATTGAAATATGAGATGCATACTTATAAATCTGGCAGTATAGAAATTTTAGAAGGAAAATATGAAGGGCTTGGACAAAATGGAATTGTCTATTCATGGGATAAATAATTTTTTTGTGATTTTTTAACAACAATTTAAAGATCAACTTACAACTTTTGATTTAGTTGAACCTTCACCCATTACATCTTCTGCACATGGAACTAGGTCTTCAAAAAACTGTAATCTATTCTTTGATTTCAATTCTTCAATTGCCTTTGTAAACCAAGGTTTAATAATAGATTCATGGCAATCAATAACTTTAATGAAATCGTCATGGTTGATTTTTCTTTTAACATTTGTTTTGAAATATTCTTTCAAAGGTATTTCAGATGCCATTTCACAAACAGCTTTTAAATCTGCACCTGAATAATTTTCTGTTAATTCTAACAATTGTTTACCTTTAATATTTTGATCAATCGGTCTACCTTTCAAATGAATCTTAAATATTTCTACTCTTGCATCTTTATCTGGCGGAGGTACAAATATTGTTTTACCAAACCTACCTTCTCTTCTTAAAGCTAGATCAATGTTCCATGGTTCGTTTGTAGCTGCCAATAATAAGATCTTTTGATCTTTTGTTCCTACACCATCCATTTCTGTTAATAATTGAGTTATGGCTCCTCTTTCATTTGGAGCTGTTTGACTTCTATCTCCACCTAAAGTTTCAAACTCATCAAAAAAGATAATTGCTGGAGATGCTTTTCTTGCTTCTTCAAATAAAGCTGCAATATTTTGTTCTGCTTCACCTACATATTTACTTTTAATGTCAGAAGCTTTAACATGAAAATAAGCTACACCTGCTTCACCTGCTGTAGCTTCAGCTATTAAAGATTTACCGCAACCTGGCGGACCATACATTAATATACCGCCACCTATGTTTTTCTTATAATATTTGAATATTTCAGGATGTAAGAATGGCATAATGATTTTCATTCTAATTTCTTCTTTTAATTCATCAAGTCCGCCAATATCTTTAAATGATAATTTTGTTTTTTTCAAATTTTTCATTTTTTTATTTGGTTCTTCTTTTACATTTGAAATTATGTTTTGGTCTAATTTAATCTTTTTACCTTTAACATAACAATTTTGAGCTTTATCAATCAGTTCCTTTTCCCGAGCTTTATTTCCCATTGACATGGATAAATATATTTCTCCTGCTTTAAGGAATAATTCTTTTGCTTTTGCTGGCTCTTTTTTCATTAATGATTCTGCTTGTTTTAATTTCATTTCAGCATCTTTTTCAGTGCACATGATGATCACCTTTCTCCATTTTTAATTTTAATTTTTCAAATTCGTTTGCTCTTTCAACTTCGTCAATTCCCATACCTTTTAATTCAGAAAATATTTTTGTGATTAAATCTGTCCTTTCATTTTCACAATTTTCGTGCTGCATTAAAGTGTTTAAAATTTTGTTTCCAATAAGATCACGATCTGTTGAACTTATTTCTGATGGGATTAATGGAGCATATATTTGATTTGATTGTAATATATTCCCAAGATCATTATTCATATTATATTCATTTAATTTTGGTTGAGAATTTAATGAATAATCAATATTGTTATCAGGATTGATGTAAGCATTATCTAAGGTATCTGTAACATTATTATTTTCATATTGCATTATTTCTAAAGGAGTTTGACTTTGATTAGATCCCATTATTTCTTGTGGTTTATATCCTTCCATTTCTTTTGATTTTTTAAAGTAATCAAGTTCATTTTCAATGTTACCCAAATCAATTTTTTGATCTAAAGGATTAGATTTTCTACCATATGCAAATACATTGTTACCTTGTTTGCTATATACAAACTCTTCAATATAGCCAGCTTTTTGTCCTTGATAATTCTGCTGTTCAGATTCTTGGTATAGTCTGGCAGTATTAATCATCGAACTAATCATAGCATTTGCATACATATCTGCTAATTTCCCGACATGTTTGTTGCATGTCATTGTGACACCTTTATCATTGTAATAGGTATTAAGTAAACAGCTAATTTAAATGTTTGTACAGAAAGTGGGACAAAAAGGTCATTTTTACGCATAAAATAATTAAGAATTATAATTTTATTTCTCAGTAACAAACCTATATGTAGCTTCAAATACACCTAAATCTGAATATTCTTTAAGAAAATCTTCACCAGAACTATTTTCACAAACAACATATTTAGTACTTGCAGATCTACCTACATTTTTTATCTTTAAACAATCATCTGGAAGTTTTAATTTTTGAGGTTCTCCACCAAAACGTGAAACTAATCCTCCTTGATATCTAAATCCATCCTTTGCATCGTCGGTAAATATATATGAAGCTTCAAGAACACCCCAATCTTTAAATTCTTTTAGCATCCTAAGTCCTTCTTTTGTTGTACAATCAACATATTTTTTATTACCTGTTCTACCAATATGTTTTATAATTTCACATCCTTGTGGCATAGGTAAAACTTGTGCTTTTCCACCTAATCTAGAGTTCCATCCGCCTTGATATTTAAGGCCTGTTTTTGCATCTTTTGAGAATATGTATGATGCCTGGAAAACTTTCCAATCAGAGAATTCTCTTAAAAGGTATGTTCCTTCCTGCATTTCACATGCAATATATTTTCTTGTACCTGCTTTACCAATATTTAGAATTTTATTACAATCTTTAGGAATAATAAGTTTTTTCTTGTCACCATCTAATCGAGATCCCCATCCACCTTGATATGTTGGATCTTTTGCAACTCCTTCAGGTACAAATTCATATTGTGCTTCAAAAATAGCCCAATCTTTATATTCTTTAAGAATATGAGTTCCTCGAGAGGTAATACAATCAACAAATTTTGTTGTTGTTTCTTCACCAGAAGGATATTTTCCTGCATAATTTACATCAACACATTCTGAAGGTAATTGTAATTCTGGATCTCCCATTCCTAATCTTGATAGGCTTCCACCTTGATACAAAGAACATCCTCCTAATAAACTTGCTGTAGAAACTAAACCTACTCCTAATACTAATTTTTTTACTAATCCTCCAACCATAATTTATTGTTAACAGAATATTATTTATAAATCTTTTGGTAGATTGCTATTTTTTAGTAGTTATCTTATTGTTGTGGAAATTCCAACAACAAATCATTATATGCTTAGTTTTGGTACTATATTATGATAAAAATGAACGATAAAGAAAGAATAAAACTGTATAACGGAGCCTTGGAAGAAGGCGAAATTCATCCTGAATAAGGGTGGAAAAAAGGACTTGCTAAGGCTAAGCAGGTTACTTAGACAAAGGAGGTGAAAAAGATGGGTGTAGAAAAAATAAATCTGGAAAAAATGTTAGGTGAAGCAAAACAAAAAGTGATTGAACAAAAAATGTATGGATTACTAGAAGAAGGAAAATATGATGATATGTTAGAAGAAATAAAACATACTGAAAATAAGCCTAGAAACGAAGTTAGAGACGATCTAGTGAACAAATTAATAGAACTAAATCAACATAATGTTGTGATAGAAATGCTTGAAATGTACAAGAATGGTGGAAAAATAGCACATGTGTATGGAGACTTTATAACTAAATTGCATGAAGAAGAAAAATATGGAGAAGCAGTACAAGTGCTAAATATACTTAAAGGAAAAGGATACAAAGAATTGACTAAAACAGTGGAATAAAAATAAGAAAATAGGAGGTTTAAAAATGAAAATAGAAAAATTAATTGAAGAAGAGTTTAAAAAAGTGAATGATGCGCCAAACAATCTGAGTAAAAATTAATGGAAAAGGGATGTGTGATGCACAATTTAAATACAACGAAGTTGACAGAGATGACATTTGGGAAATAAGAAAAGATGAACTTATTCTGAGAATTGTAATACACAACTACTGTCAAGCATATATGGAGATTAATGGGATACAGTATGAAGCATACGGTCCTACAAGGGCAATTGATAAACTGAAGAGGAAAAGGTATGTCAAAGAGATTGCACTTGTAAATGAACTAGGAGTTGTTGAGAAATATGCTGAAGGTAAGTTAAGAGCAACTGAGGATCAGATGTTGTATAAATTGAAAGACAAGATAGATGGTTTTGTGAACAGACCATATTGGCTTAATCTTACAAAAAAATTTGAGGTTGAAAAATTGAAAGTAAACAAATAGTTGAGGTGGATAAAAATGGATGCATATGATTTTGAAGAAATAATGGAAGAAAAAGATCGAGAAAAAAATGTTTATCTTAAAAAAAGATTAGTGCATTACCATAAATTAGTAGATGAAAAAGGATTAAGAGACGAATATTATAATATTAAATTTGATGAAAACGAGTATTGGAATTTAAAAAAAGAAAATACCAAATTCAGAAGAGCAATGGATGAATATGATCACATATTAGCCAAAGAAGTAAGGGATGGTCTACCTAAGTTTTGCAGAGAAAGAGAAATGGAGAATTTTGGTATTGCATGGGGCAGAATGATTAAATTGATGGAAAAAGAATTGCTGCCAAAAGAAGAATATATTTATTAAATGAAATGGATTTTTTGTTGTGGATAATTCTACAACATAAATTAATAAGGATTAATTTCGTTATTTTTTCTTAAGATGAACGACCGAGAAAGATTAAAACTATACGAACAAGCCCTAGAAGACGGACAAATAGGTCCAGAATAAGGCGGAAAGGACTTGCCAAGGCAAGTTGAATAAATAGAGGTGTTCAAATGGAAACAATAAAACAAATGATTGAAGATTTGGTGATACCTGATGGAAGGAACTTATCAGGAGAATTGTTATTTTTATGTCCATATAAGATAAATAAATATGGTGGAAATAGAAGAGTTAATTTATTTGACTGTGAACATTTATGTTACAGATTAGGATGTGAAGTTTATAAAAAAGTTATTCAATTGGAAAGGTGAAATAAATCAAAAGAATTGTTTTAACAGGCGGACCAAGTGCAGGAAAATCAAGTATTATTGAGTTCTTTACAGGTAAAGATGGAGTTTATACTATTGAAGAAGCTGCCAAATATGTTATTGACAGAGAACAAAAGAAAGATTCTGATTGTTTGCCATGGAGAAATAATTTAGTGTTTCAATTGACTGTTCTGAATTTGATGAAAAGATGGGAAAAGGTTTCTAATTTTAAAGGAGATTTAGTTGTTCAAGATAGAGGAATATTAGATGGAATTGCATATCTTAGAGCTAATAAATTGGACATTCCTGAACAATATAAAAATCTCGATTTAAAGTATACAAAAGTGTTTATATTAGATATGCTGCCGTTTAAAAAAACTAAATATAGAAAAGATAAGCATTTAGCTAAATTTCTTGATAAAGAACTTGAAAAAGTGTATAAAGAACATGGGTTTGAAGTTATAAGAGTGCCTGTGATGTCAATAAAAGATAGAGTAAAGTTTATTTTAGGGAGGTGTTAAAATGGAACATAAATGCAAAGAAAATTTGGAATATTTACTTTGGGGCAGACAAGATTGGTCTGGAACAGCATGTGGTGAAGAAGGAATGCAACCACCGCATGTAAGATTGTATAAGTGCAAAGAATGCCATAATATTAGATATAGGGATAAAAGCAGTCATTCGTATGAGAGTGATACAGATATGAAAAATTTGAAAACTTATCCGTATGAAGGGCGGTTAGAAGAAAAAGAGTTAGTTGAAAAGGTAGAAAAGTTGGAATATCATAAAGCTTTAGAAATACTTGAAGAACAATAAACAAAAGTATTAAAAATAATATAAAACTTACAGAGAATATGAAAAAAGAAACAATAATTATGTCGTTAGGAGGATCGTTGATTTTCCCTGAAGAAATTGATGTAAAATTCTTAGATAAATTTAGAAAGTTGATTCTTAAACATATTAAAAAAGGTAAAAAGTTTATTCTTATCACTGGCGGCGGTAAGATTTGCAGGAAATATCAAGGTGCTGCAAAAAAGATTGTTAATTTATCAAAAGAAGATCTGGATTGGATGGGAATAAAAGTAACGCATATGAATGCATATTTTGTTAAAACTTTATTCAGAGATTTTGCATACAAAGACATTATCATTGATCCAAATGTAAAGATTAAGACAAATAAGAAGATTATTGTAGGAGGAGGATGGAGACCTGGGTGTTCAACTGATTTTGATGCTGTTTTAATTGCTAAGAATTTTAAAGCTAAAGAAATGATTAATCTTACAAATATGGATTATGTTTATACAAAAGATCCTAAGAAATATAAGAGTGCTAAGATTGTTAAAGAAATGTCTTGGGCTCAAATGAGGAAGATTGTTGGTAATAAATGGGAACCTGGTGCGAATTTACCGTTTGATCCAATTGCAAGCAAAATGGCTCATGATATTGGGCTGAAAGTTATTATTACAAATGGTAAAGATTTAAAGAATTTGGATAAGATTTTTTCTGGTAAGAAATTTAAAGGTAGTGTTATTGAATGAAAAAATAATTATTTATATTTTATTAGTTTATTTTTAATGTTTTCCATTGCTTTTGGAAAGTCTCCATTCATTGCAATGTCCACTCCTACAATATAGTTGTGCAATCTAAAATCTTCTTCTAACATTTTATCCCCTTGGATTTTATTTATTCTTTCAGTTTCATTTACAATATAACCTGTTATTTCTATAGGATCTCTTGTTAATCCATCTTGAAATCCTCTTATAATGTTTGGTTCATCTTTTGCATCTATCATCTCATCCAATCTTATATGTTGTTTTGGCCTGTCTTTAGTCAATTCTTCTAACAACAGATCAATTATTTGTGGTTGTTTCATTTTGTACACCTCCGAGTATATATACACATTTTAGTTTATTTATTGTTGTTGTTGAGATTTCTACAACATAGTTTTATATGGTTAGAATTGGTTTAATTTATTAATAAAAGTTTATAACAGGAAGGAGGTATATAAAGATGGAAAATCTAAACGAAATAATGGAAGAAGTAAAATGGGATCTAGCATTAGCATTTGAATTGAAAAACCCTGAATTGGAAGATATTTTATTAAGAATGAAAAAAGCTGAAAAGTTAGATGTAAATAATGTATATAAAAAAGTGATTGAAGAAAATAGAGAATATATTTTCGATGTCCATTTTAGACCTCCGTGTTTT
>JBHPGL010000059.1:0-8698 GCA_042570655.1 Nanobdellota archaeon
GTTGACGGTATTATGTGGGTTGTTGATGGTATTGTATGGTTAATTGAGACAATTATTAATTGGATTGTTGGTATATTTACATGATAATGTCACTGCCTAAGTTAGCTGTTAATGCAATACAGACAGTGGCTTTATTAAATAATGTCACTGCCAAGCATAGTCAGCCCCTCAACTTCGGATATTAATTAAGCGTAAGTTCCTTCGGAACTTATAAACCAGCATATCCTCAGGTCGACTAGTTACTTCGGTGAAACAGGTCAATTATGCGATACAGACAGTGACATAATATTAAATATTAGTACTATTTTAGTGACAAAATAGTAAGCTTTTTATATATAATGAATATTATATATACAAATAATAATTATTAATTAAAAAAAGGAGGTCGTTAATATGAAGTTTAAAAAAGGTCAAGCAGCTATGGAGTTCTTGATGACATATGGCTGGGCTATTCTAGTAGTTATAGGTATTATTGCAGCACTTGCTTATTTTGGAGTATTGAGTCCAGGGAAATTAATACCTGACAAATGTATAGCAGAACCACCAATTGGTGTTTGCCACGAGTATCAAGTTGCAGAAAATGAAATAACAATTATATTAAGAAATAGTGGTACTTCTGTAGATGTTGATTCAGTATCTATTACAGGTTCATCGACTTGTACTACAATTGTCGAAGATTTAGCTGATGATAGGTGGGATAACAACGAATTAATGGAACTGACATTAACTGGTTGTACTTATGGTTTAGGTGAGAAAGCTCAAGTAACTTTTGATATTGGTTACACTGAAGTTGGTAAAACTCTTCCACACATTTATAGTGGTGAACTATCAGGTACAGTTGAAGTTGCAGCAGCAGCACCATAAATTTAATTATTTCTTTTTTTTTTACTTTTGAGTAATTCTAAATCATTTTAAAGCTAATTCTTATCTTTCTTCTCGAGAGGTGAATATTTTGACAATTTTACTAGATCAAGGTAGATTGAGTAAGTTTAAAGGGAAAAAAGGGCAGGCTGCATTAGAATTCTTGATGACTTATGGCTGGGCTATTCTGATTGTAATAGGTGTAATTAGCGCATTAGCTTACACAGGAATACTTGATTTTGGTACACTTATACCTGACGAATGTTCATTAACACCTGGATTACAATGTTATGATTTTACTTATAATGGAGATAGAATTGGATTTGTTTTTGAAAATAGAGAGAATTTTGATGTGAAAATTACTAATGTTGCTGTTGGTGGTTGTGATCCTGATGAAATTATTAATGTTAATGTGCCTAAAGGTAGTACAAGTAGTGAGATTTATATTGATTGCGGAGTTATTTTTGGTGATAAAATTAATGATGTAATTATTATTACTTATGAAATACCTAAAACAGGTAGACCACATTCTGTAAGAGGTACATTAAGGACAAGGGCGGAAAACATTGAAATTGATACTGAAGAAGAAGATGCAGGTGATGAGGTAGTGCCATGAAAGGACAAGTATCATTTGAATATTTAATGGTTGTAGGGTTTGCATTTCTACTCATAATTCCTGCAATTGCAATATTTTTCTCTGCTTCAACAGCTGCAACTGAACAAGTTAATTACGGTAGACTTGAACAAATTGGTAATTTGATTATGACTGAATCAGATAGGATTTATTATGCAGGTGGTAATTCTAAAGTTACATTGGAATTTAATATGCCTGATCAAGTTAATGATGTTGAAATTTATTGTGCTGGTAGAGATGGTTCAGGAGATATGGTAGAGATTGAGGATGTTACTATAGATTTACCTGTCGGTATTACTGGAGATGTTGCATGTGAACTTGTGTTTAAAACTGGCGATGAAGTTAATCCTAGTGAAATGGTTTTTATCAAAGATGATATTTTAATGAAAGAAGAATTGGGGGAAGAATATATTTCAGCAGGATTAAAACAAATCCAAATTATTTCAAAAGGTGATTATGTTTTAATTCAAGGATATCAAAGTTAGAATGATTAAAGTTTTTAATATGGGGAGAATGAATAATAAAGGACAGAGTGCTGTTGAATTTTTAATGCTGCTCGGGTTTTTAATGATATTTTTCCTAGTTTTATTTGGTTTTTTAAATCAAAGGATGTCAATTGCAAGTTATGAAAATAAATATATAAGACTTGATAATATTGGAGATTATATTAGAAATGAATTTGAAATTGCATCATTTGCATTAGATGGTTATGAACGAGAGTTTAGTTTGCCTGGCAATCTTGAAGGATATGATTATAATGCAAATGTATATGTAACTGATATTGGATATTTGAATGAGTTGGTTTTAACTTATGATGATGAGGAATATGAAATAGTTTACATATTGCCTGCGAATATAAGTGTGGGTGGTCTTGATATTGAAGTTGAATTAATTAAAGGTGCAAATAATATAATTAAAACAGATGGGATTGTATATTTGAATCCAGAATAGATAAAATTATTATATTAATAAAAAATTATAGTTAATATGAAAAAAGGACAAACGTTTGGAATGGATGCATTGCTTGCAGTAGGAATATTTATCATGGTTATAGTAGTGTTTGTTGGAATTGTATTATTTAGCGGAGGCGGAAGTAAAACGGAAGATTTGCAAGGCGAAGGAATAATTATTCAAAATGTAATTTCAAATATTGAAAATGATATTGGTTTTATTAACGGTGATTCAATTAATGTAAATGAACTTAATGAATTGGTTAATACTTATGGAAGTAATTTGTATCGAGGAATTAAAAGTGAGTTGGCCATTGAAGATGAATTTATAATTTATTTTAAAGATGATCAAGGATATTTTTTTGACATGTTATCGTTAGATCAAGATAATGATCTTTATTGTATTGGTCCTAGTAGTGTGAGAATTGAAGTTGAAGATGGTAGTTGTGTTAAATGTGATGGGGAACGTGATAGTTGTTAAATTTTTTACTTGAAATATTAAAACTCTGACATTCGGGACAGTCGTGTTGAAAGGTTAAAACCTCGAAACGACTGCAACCTACCCGTACTAGAGGCCTGTAAGACAAACGGCCCTCACTGGGCAATACTGCCCAGAGTTTTAATATTATTAATGTTTAAGGTGTGTTAATGAAAAAGGGGTATTTTTTTACTATGGATGCACTGATTGCACTAATCATTCTAGTAGTTGGATTTACATTAATATTAAGCACATTTGCAGCAAGACCTCTTCCAGCACAAACTGAATTCTTTTCACAAGATTGGGCAAGCATTTTAACAAGTGAAAAGTTAGGTGGTCTGCAAGAAGTTGTTTTTATTGAACAAGATGGCAGATATGAACAATATAATCCTAAACATGATAATAAAAAAACTGTTGTTGAATTGACAGGAGATATTTTATATCATGCTTATTGTAATGATATTAATAAGGAAACATATGAAGATTTTATTGATGATTTTATTAATGAAGTTATTGAAAACAAAATTCCTGCACAATATGGGGTTGAAATTAAAATTGATCTTGGACCCTCATGCGATGAATGGACAGGATTAAAATCAGTTTATATGAGAGAATCTAAAACTTTTGTTGGATTAGATGAATCTAAATTAGCAATATCTGCTAACAAAGTTATCATGGGTAAAATTGATAGTTCTAATATGTGGGGACCTGGTTATGTTGAGGTAAATATATGGCAGTAAAAAATAAATTTGGAAAGAAAGGATTCTTTTTTACATTTATCTCTATTTTAATAGTTGCATTATTTTTACTTGTAATGGCAACAATGTTTGACCTGGGAATTGAACAGGAAAAGTTTATTGTGAAAAGCAGGGTTGAATTAATTAATGATTTTATTAATGATTTTGACAGCATTTATCTTAGAAATATTGTTGAAGTTAGTGCTTACAATGTTTTACAAGATCTGACTTATTATGTTGGAGATTATGGGTATTTTGCTAGTGAGGATGATTTTATTAAAGCGTTTAATTCAAGTTTGATCGAAGGTAAGATTGGCGATGAAGTTAGAAGTAATGTTCAGGATTATAAGTTAAATCATCAGCTTCAGGTTGTTAAAGATGCAATGAAAGATATTTCTAAAATTAATTTTGATTTTGAAATAGTCGGTGCAAGAGTTTATCAAGATGAAGATCCGTTCCAAGTTTTTATTGAAGTTGAATTTTCATACTTTGTTGATGCAGGTGTTGCTAAATGGAATAGGTCTGGTCGATCTATAGTTTTACCAATAGAAATTTATGGTTTGAACAATCCAATTTATATGAAAGAAAAAAGTTATGAAGGACCTGTAACAATATATTTTGGTAAAACAGAAGGAATTGTTAATTCTGGTTATATGACAGGATTAAGTTATAATGTTACTGATTTATTTATTACTCCTCCTGGTGAAATTCCATGGAATGTATATTTAGCAAGTTTGTTTAGAATTGATGGTGGTTATCGTAGGAATAATAAAGCGCCAAATTATTTGAAACGGTTTTATTTTGGAAATGTTGTAAATTCGGGAAAGATTATTTCTAATGAATCAGGAATTGAAACTTTTATTCCATCTTTTATTACTTCGTCTTATGTTCCAGCAAGAGTTAGAAGTAATGTTGATTATTGTTTTTTCCATGATATAATTTCAAATGTATGTCCATCATCTGGTTTAGAAGAAGTTCCTCCATTAGAAGAAAATGATGATGATATATTTTATCTTGATGATGATCACATTGAATATTATAGGTTGGAAGATATTCATTGTGATTTAGCTAGAAATGAAGAAAGGAATATGGGACAGGGTACTAAATGTGAAGGTGTTCAGGAATGTGGAGGGAATTCTAATGATCCTAGCACCTGGACATGGAAAGAATGTGTGCCAGATGATATTAATGTAAGATCTGATCGGGATTGTGGTGTTTGTTGTACTTGTGATTATAATTGTCAACCTAGTGCTCCTGTAAATAATCAGGATGAAGATTGTTATGTTGGTGCTGGTGTAGGTGGTAATGTTCCTGATTGTAACATTAAAGAATGTCCTACATTTGCATATGATTCATCTTGGGATAGAACAATTGTATTTGATAAAACTAATGCTATTTCGAGAATATTAGAGAATGAAAGATATAATTGTCCTGCTACAGATGTTGCAGATTTTTATCCAACTGCAGAAGATAGTTCTTGTGCTGGAACTTATTCTTGTCATTATCCTGCTTGTGAAGTTAGAGATTGTATCTTAGATGATATTGATGATGATGGGTTAAGTGCTAAATGCGGTGATGAATGTCCAGATGATTTAAGGTATGTTAATATGACCTCATGTGTTAGTGAATGTAACAGTCAGGGTTGTATCAATGATTGTGGTGTTATTTGCACAGGTGATTATGAAGCAGGCGGAATTGCTCATGGAGAATGTAATGAAGGTGATACACAATCCTGCGGTGTTGGTTCATGTTATGAAAAAAGTTCTCAAACCTGTGTTGACGGGCAATGGGGCGAATGCAATTCGCCTGTAAACACAGATTGCGGTATATGTTGTAAATGTGTACAAGGATCACCAACATATGATGAGTATCAGAATCAAGATTGTGCAGATACAATATGTCCTGATGATGGGTGTGGAAAAGGCGGTTGTGGAACGAATATTTTTGGAAATTATTTAGATGTTGCAGTATCAAATGAATGTATTGGTCTGTTTGATTGTACACAAAACACATGTAATGTTGAATGTGAAGATGATACTGATAATGATGGGTTTTCAATCTCATGTGAAGATTGTGATGATACTAATTATAAAGTAAATCCAATGGCTCTTGAACTATGTGATGATGAAGATAATAATTGTGATGGTGAAGTTGATACAAATTGTATAGATTGTGTATATTATTACTGTGAATTATTTGATGTTGCTGATGTTAGTGGAGTTCCTGGTTATGATTCAAATTTTAATTATTATCATTTTTCAATTGGACATGAACCAGATCAAAATGAAATTAATCAATTTAAAGATACTGATGTAGAAATAAAAAAGGAGGATGGTATTAATGAATATTGGGAACAAGGTTATATAATAGAATATTTTGATACTGCTAAGTTTTTTTATGTTAAAGTTGATAAAAGTATTGAAATCGATGTTATATGTTCAACTTCAAATGGGTATTATTTTAGAAAATGCGATTGATAAAATTATTGTTTATAGGAATTGTAGTTCTATTTATATTAGGTTGTAGTGGGAAAGTTTATAAAGAATTTCCTCCTTGTGAAAGTGAAAATATTAATGATTGCATTATGCAATGTAATGATTGTCATGTTTGTTGTACTGAATTTGTAAAAAATACTTTACCAAATACATGTGTTGTTAGAACAGTTGAAGAATGTCAAGAATTGAATTATTTTATAACAGATCTAAATTATAAAGCATGTAATGATTATTGTTCTTATTGCGGTGATGGAATTTGTAATCATAATAAAGAATCTTATAAAGGTTTGAATCAATGTGATGATTGTTCTTATGCAGATGAAGTTTATGGAACATGTGGCGATGTTAGTTATGGTCCAGAAAAAGATAATTGTATTTATGATTTTGCTTTAAATGCTCCAATTGACGATCCAATGAATTGTGATGTTGATTTTGGAAATTATTGGATTTGTTATCAAATCACTGATGATTTCTTAAAACAAAATTGTATAATTGATTTTGCTGTTAAATATGGCTGTGAAGATTTATGTGATTATTCTTATCTGGATTATGAATATGTAGATGTTTGTATTAATAGTTTTATTCAGGAAGAAGGAATAGATGGAATCTATTATTTAAGTGGAGAATATCCAATGATTGAACCTAATGAAAATGATCATTTTGATGTTGTAACTAAATATAAAGGTAATGGACATGATTCTGGTGCAATTGTAAAGAATCATCCAACTGCAAATGATTTTGTTGGAGAAACAATAAGATATTGTGATGGATGGATGCAATTTTTCTTTGGTGAAAATGATTATGAAGCAGGCGGAATTGCTCATGGAGAATGTAATGAAGGTGATACACAATCCTGCGGTGTTGGTTCATGTTATGAAAAAAGTTCTCAAACCTGTGTTGACGGGCAATGGGGCGAATGCAATTCGCCTGTAAACACAGATTGCGGTATATGTTGTAAATGTGTACAAGGATCACCAACATATGATGAGTATCAGAATCAAGATTGTGCAGATACAATATGTCCTGATGATGGGTGTGGAAAAGGCGGTTGTGGAACGAATATTTTTGGAAATTATTTAGATGTTGCAGTATCAAATGAATGTATTGGTCTGTTTGATTGTACACAAAACACATGTAATGTTGAATGTGAAGATGATACTGATAATGATGGGTTTTCAATCTCATGTGAAGATTGTGATGATACTAATTATAAAGTAAATCCAATGGCTCTTGAACTATGTGATGATGAAGATAATAATTGTGATGGTGAAGTTGATACAAATTGTATAGATTGTGTATATTATTACTGTGAATTATTTTCCAAAAAGATATTGCTTAAATCTTCCAGTTCATACTTATTATTCGAAATGCAGGTTAATGTATAACGGTTATTTTTTGTGCAGACTAATGCAGAAAGTTTTGTATAATCTTCTGATTCTAATTCATCATAATAAATAAAGACACCTTGTTTTTTGTTCAAGTATTTTTTGCTGCCAAAACCGTTTAATTCAGCTTTTTCTGTTAATTTATCTAGGAAATATTCTGATTGTGAGAAATGGTTATCCAAGTTCCAATCAAGGTTATCTTCCAAATCTTTTACTTTTATTTCAGCAAGTTCGTTTAATACTGTTGTGTAATTGTGTTTTACAGGTGTATCAAATGAGCTTATTTCATTATCAAATTTGCAATATAATGTTTTGTATGCATTTCTCACATTTTTATCCACTTTTACAGCTAAACTTGGCAATGATAATAAAGATCCAATTAAATTACCCCTTGCACTACACCATAGTTTCATATCTGCTAATGAAATAGTTGCAGTTCTAATTAATTCCAACCCTAACAAACCTGATCCAAGGTATAAATGAGCATTAGATATTGGATTATTTTCTCCTACAATACTATAACTTATTCCAGAAAGAATTAAATTACTAACCCCTAATAATGAGTTTATTCCTATAGACAAATTCGTTGCTCTAATTTTATTGAATTCTTTTTTTGCTCTTGAAAATTTTTCCTGAATTGATTTATGAGCATTTCCTACTAAATAATGAAGCATGAAATCTTTAATTTTTTCTGTATAGGTTAATTCTTTTTCATCTGGTAATTCAAGATAATCAATGTATGGACTAAGATGATCTTCTCTAATATTATAACCTTTTCTTATAAATTCATCCTTAATTTCTGTTGTTGTGATAAATTCAACTCTTTTTTTATCTGTATATTTTGCAAGAGATAATATTTTTTCCAGCTTTTCTTTTGTATGGAATACAGGATAACTGGTTCTCCTATGATTATGATTTTGTATATCTAAATTTATAATTTCATCATTTAGCAATTTTCTTTTATCAAAATTTTCGTTATTATACGGTAATATTGTATCAAACATTTCAATTTGTTCTTCAACACTTTTATCCTTAACAATACTGTACTTGATTGCATTAATTATATGATGATTATAATTTAATCCTGAAAAATTGTCTGCCATAAGATTAATGTTGATTTTATCTATTGCATTAATTAATTCTGGATTCATTTCTTTC
>JBHPGL010000060.1:0-8698 GCA_042570655.1 Nanobdellota archaeon
CATCCACCATTATATTTCCACCTCTATCGAATTCTTTTATTTTCCCCCTTTTAATATTAAATCAGATTAACTCATATATAAAGTTTTCGATAGTTTTAGTATAATTAAGAGTAATCATTTAATTTGCACCACTGCCTGTCCGCGTAATTGACATATTTCATAGAATTGGTCCAGTCGACCTGAAGTTAAACAGATTCATAAGTTACATAGCAACTTACCTTTTATGTTTAACTGAAGTTAAGAAGATTATAACGCTTGGTAGTGGTGCAGAGATTTATTATAAAATAAACGTAACTTTTATATACAAGTTATCCTAAATAAACGATTAGGGGGACTTAATGAAAAGAATTTTATTATCCACAGCAATTACAGGAATATTAATGGGAGCAAACGCTTACGCTTGTGAAAATATTACATTAGATAATATTTCAATTAATGAAGAAAACTTATTCTTAAACAATAATTGTTATCAAATTGGTCCAAATGAATATAGTCTAAAAACTCCAGGAACTAAAGAAAAAATTGAAAAAATTTACAATGACCTTATTGAAACAAGTAAAACTAAACACCTTTATTTAACAATATCACCGGCTTGTGTTTCTTATGATAATCCTTTACATGATAAAATTAAAAATTATGAAGATGTTATAATTATACAAATGGAAGCTGATCCATTAAATAAAATATTCTTTGAAACATTAGATATTAATACAGACCAATTTCCAAGAGATGTAATATATTCAAAAAAGAAAATCGTATATGATGAAGATATTTCAAATAACGATATGGTTTTAGATGTAATTTCATCTTTACCAAAAATGGCAAAACCAAAACAATTCAGTGAATATACAAAAGAAATTTGTAATGAAGATATTTACAATGAATGTTTATCAAACAACACAAATGAAGATATTGAACAATGTATATTTAAAAAAGAATTAATTCAATCAAATATTTGTGATTAACGATACGAGACTTTTCCTATAATTAACGAAACACTTTTCTCGATTTACCTAAATGTATAATAATTTTTGTCCATAAATTTTTTCTATTAGTTTTCAAAAGAGAAATAGCATTTGCCGCATCTTCGTCACTAGAACTAATATATTTACAATCTTTAGTACCTTCTTTAATAATACCTTCAATATAATTAGGTTGTAATGCTTCATTAAAACCAATTCCAAAATAGATTTTTTTTGGTTCAGGTTTATATTTACTTTTTATAACTACATCAACAAAAGGACATTTATTACAATTTTTATTATAACAATCTTCTTCATTTTGATATACATAGAATCTTTTATAATCTTTTAGATCTCTTTCAACAATTCTCCCTTCCATAATAAGTGGCCATTCCATATAATTAGGTGCACTCATAATAATATATAAAGTTTGTTATTGTTAAAACAGTATAATAAAATTAATTAGTGCCATGCGTAGTACTCCAATAATATTACAGGTAATGAAAAATCGGTCGTCATCTTTCGATTGAGTCATTTTTTACGGAGCGCACTAATTAATTTTGTCATAATCAATTTTTACCATAATATAGAACAACATAATCTAGGTGTGCTGTCTCTTTTTCAACCATAATCTCTTTAAATTTCAAAATATCATCTAAATTATTGTTGAATATATCATTTGCTTGTTGAATAAAATCTTTTGTACCAGAAGCAGCAATCCTTAACTTTTTAAATCGAGAATTTTCCAAATTTTCTAAAAAACCTATAGCACTTCCCATTAGAGATTTATTTTCCATTAACATTATTCCATAATCTAAAGCTTTCATTGACAACTCTATCTGTTTCTTCCTTTCATCATAATAATTAGGTTGTGATACGTATGCTTTAAAAAAATGTTCTTTAGTTAAATCATCAATAGAATTAACATTCCATTTGCTAGCATTTTTCATTATATATTTTCGCATGAAAACGTCACTACCTTCAATATTTCTGTAAACTTCCATTATTACTTTAAATCCAAGAATATATTCTCTTAACTTTTTGTTAGGAATTAATTTGCTAATAATTCCAAAAGTATAGTCAAACCTCATCATTGCAAAATATTTGAAAGCGCCATTTCTATCCTGTAAACTTGTACCATCTTCCGGCATAGAATAAATATATGTAAAGAAAAACTCTTTAACCTTTTCAACTCCGTCAAGATCTTGATATCGGTCCTGCAAATCTTCAGATTGCACTTTCATTTGCCATTCTTTAAGATCATTCTCTGTAATAGTCATCAAAAATAAAAGAAATTATAATAATATTTAAATATTTAGATAGGATTTTACAACTTTATTTAATCCTAACAACTTCTAAATTCCTAGGAGCAGTTGTTTCAACTCTAAACTGTTTATGGATAGAACTTGCCAAATCAAGACATCTAGAACTTTCTCCATGATTAACTATTACCTTCTTTGGTTTAGGAGTACATTTATAGATATAATTCATTAACTGTTTTCTGTCTGAATGGTTTGTAATTTCAAGTCGATGAACTTCCATTTTAAGGTTAACAACTTCCTGTTTTCCGCCTTCTTTAAACATAAATTCACGTTCACCGTTTAAAATTCTTCTTCCAAGAGAACCTTCTCCCTGATAAGATGAAAACATTAAACTATTTTTTGGATTATCTGCTAAATGTTTTAAATATTCTACAGAAGGACCGCCTACCAACATTCCACTTGTAGCAATAATTACGCAAGGTCCATGTTCTTCAACAATCTGCATTCTTTCCTTATGACTTCCAACCCTTTTAAAAATTGGCGATAGGAAAGGATTTTGATCTTGGTGAAATATTAACTTTCTAATATTACTGTTAAAAAATTCTGGGTAAGCTGTATGAATTGCTGTAATATCCCAAACCATACCATCAATGTAAACAGGAATATCAGGAATAACTTTATTTCTAACCATCTCTTCAATCATAACACAAACTTCTTGACTTCTACCAGATCCTAGAGTTGGCATTAAAACTTTTCCGCCTCTTTTAATTGTATCAGTTATAACATTTATTAACTGTTCATCACTTTCTTTAATTGGTGGTTGAATATTATCTCTTCCACCATAAGTCGCTTCCATTACAACTGTTTCAACTCTTGGAAATTGTGTGTTTGCATTATCTAATAAAGCAGTCTTAGCAAATTTCATATCACCTGTATAAACTAAATTATGTAATCCATTACCAATATGTAAATGTGCCATTGCTGCTCCTAAAATATGTCCTGAATTATATAATGTAATCCTAATATCAGGAGTAATGTCAGAAACTTCACCATAACTTAAACAAATTGAATGTTTTACCATTTCTTTAACATCTTCTGCAGTAAATATTGGATCTTTACCTTGATCAATTTGAATCTTAACAAAATCCAACAATAATAATGACATAATATCTCTTGTAGGCGCAGTACAATATACAGGTCCTCTATAACCAAACTTAAACAAGTATGGTAAAAAACCTGTATGATCAAGATGTGCATGTGTAATTATTACAGCATCTAATTCTTTTAAATCAAATTCAGGTGCTTCTAGATAAGGATATGCCTTATCATCATTAGCAACATTAATACCACAATCAAGTAAAACTCTTGATTCAGGCGTTTGTAATAATAAACAAGATCTTCCAACATGTCTTGCTCCTCCTAAAAAACTTAATCTTACCCATTCATGTTTTTTCTCTCTAATCCAGCCGTCATATACTCTATGTCCAACTTTGTTTAAGAACTTTCTTCGATAATCAGAATATTTGTATAATACACTTCTAATATCTTCAATCAACTTACTTCTGATAGAAGGTGTTCTTCTTATTTGAGGAACCCATAAAGTTTTTTCTTTAATTTCCTTTAATATAGCTCCTTGTTTACCTATAGCTAATCCTGGCTTTTTAGCTTCAATAATTACCCTGCTTCTTTCATCATCAAATATAATTTGTACAACTTCAGCTTCTTTAGGTATTAACTTTTTAATTGCTTTCTCAGCTTTTTCTACTTCCATCGCAATGGAAGGATCAGGTCTTAACTCTACTCTTTTTTTGAATTCATCTACGATTTTCTTAATTAAACCTGTATTGTTTAAATAGAAATCTTTATCTTTTGTATATAGTACTATGTTTGCTCCCTCAAAACCAGCATCGCTAATCTTTTCACTTGGAAGAAGCTTCATCATTTCTTTAATAATATCCATATTTATCAACCTACTAATTCATTATTCTAAAAAATAATCAGAATTTTATTTTGTTCATTCTAGTTTTAAATTTTGTTCTTTTTCTTTTGTTATCCCATCCATTTTAATGGAATAAATAATAAATCCGTTTCCAGACGCACTATCTCTTTCTAGTGCTGTTTTAATACATTTTTCTGCTAATTCAATCCCTTGTTGAATGTTTATCTTTGCATCATATTGCGATTCCAATACGCCAAATGTAAACACTGATCCTGATCCAGAACTGAAAAAATCATCGATTTTAGCTACAGATCCATCTGGTGCCAGATCATATAGATGTACACCATCATTATCTTTACCACCCATTAAAAAATGTGCAATTCCAGGTATTAAAGAATATTTTCTAATGTTACTGTATAATAATCCGCCAAGTAAATTAGCACTTTCTTTAATTGTTGGTAATCTATTTGTTCTGACTTGTTTTAATCTTAATTCAGCTCTAACTAATTTAACTAATAATTGTACATCAGAAACAACTCCTGCTGTTGTAACCACAATGTTATCATTAACTTTGATTACTTTTTCAAAATTCTTGTGCATGATCATGTTGCCAGCAGTTGCTCTCATATCTGCTGCTAATACAACTCCGTCTGTACAGACAATCCCTACAGTTGTTGTTCCAGTTTTTTTAATTTCTTGTTCCATAAAAATCACTTTCTTATAAAACTCTATCAGAATGATTAAATAAAAAAATATAGTGGTTGTATTTAAATGTTTCGTTTTTAACACCATAAACAATATTATTAACACCACAATTAACACCATAATTAACACTACTGCCTTTAACACAATTATTAATACCATTATTAACACTACTGCCAATATCGCGTAATTGACAAGCTTCGCAGAAGAATCTAGTTGACCTGAGACTTAGTTTTAACTAAGTCGAGGTTGAGAGGCCGACTACGCTTGGCAGTAGTGTTAATTAGTTTAATAAAAAAAAGAAAAAAATTAAGACCCAATAGCTTCTCTAATAATATTATAATCAAACTTTTGTTCACTTCTCCTTCCATTATGCAAGTATTCCTCAATTTTATTTGTATCACTTACATCTTTGAATATGTTAGTTATTCCTCCTCCAACAGTACCAAAAGTAGCTCCTACAACAGCACCTATTACTGTTGTAATTGCAGTTAATATAGCAGTACAAAAAAAATTGTCAGTATTAAAAGTAGGATCACTACTTCCTGATATTGCATAATAAGAAATAATTGATCCTGCAATTAATCCCATTAAACCACCGCCAATCATTCCAATATCTAAACCTTTTCTTGAATAATCTCTTTTACAAAAATCAAGTTTATCATCTAGATATTTTGCTCTTTCATTGTCTAAATCTACAAAAAATGTTCCTTCTTCATCTTGAAACCCATCTGGAAAAAGATATTTTGAACGATTTCCATCTACTTTTTTGTAATAATATTTTTTATTAACAAAACCTTTACCTTCAAGAACTTCAATAAATTTTATATCATAATCAATTTCTACTCTTCGTTGGTTGCATAGTATTTCAATTTCACTCATTTTAACTCCTCCACATACCAACTAATTAATAGCTAAACAAATATTATTTATAAATGTTTTGATATTTAATCTCTAATCAATTCATATAACGAGTCTAAATTTTGATAAAATTCATCTCGTAATCTATCAAAATCATCTTTAGAATTAATCTTGTTCATAATTTTTCCATATGCAGGCAAAGATAATAAGAATGCTTGAGGACTTGTTAAAAAAGTAATACTGGATCCTGCTTGTAACATTGGCCCTTTTCTATCAGATAAATGCAATATATAAACTGTATTATCAGGAAAATCATAGTCGCTAACCATTTCTGTTAAGTTCAAATAACCGCCAATAATTTGTTTAGATTTAACTAATTTAAAAGGTAGTTCTTTCTTAGTTTCAACAACTTCATATTCAATTTCATCAATAGCATTAACAAGTCTTCCTTTATCTCCAGTATGTAAAATTTCTGTTAAACCTAAAGCAACAGCAGTATAACCATCATCTATCGATCTTTCATTTTGATCATTCTCAAATTCAGGCACATATATTGCAACTCCTCGATTTTCATTAATTACATAAATACCGTTTTCAATTTCTTCAATTTTTTCAAATTCGTTAGGATTAAGATTGAAATATTCTGTAGGAAGTTCATCTTCTGGTCTCGGTGCAGCAAATTCTTTAACATATCTCTCCATTTCCTGAAATGCATTACAAACATTATCAGCTAAATCTTCTACTCCAAAATTAGTATTAAAATCACCAAGATTAAGAAATGCAGTATCCCCATTTAGATTTCTTTGTATATACTCATCATTTGAAACAATTTTTAAGTTTACCCTATTCTCTAAATCTACATAAGCATTATATCTCATTTGATAACCTCCAACAATAACTAGCTTAGGGAAAAGTATTTATAAATGTTTTGTTTTTTTCAAAACATTAGAAAACTACTAAGTGATTTTGTTAATCTTTCGTTAAAAGAATCAATCACTCCTTAAAACATCTATCAATCCCTTACATAAATTCATATAACCAACACTAGGATTTTTATCTAAAGACCTCACATAATCAGGAATATAAACACTAACGCATTGATGTTCAAAAACTACATAAAATTCATTTTCATTAATATTAATATTTTTAAATTCAATTGGACTAATAAGATAGTCAATATTACATTTTCCAATTTTTTGAATCTCTTCTAAAGTTTTATCAGCCAAATCTCTAATATCAATATCAGAACTAAAATCGCCAAGATTATGAAACATTTTTATTCCTTCCTTAGCTCTACAAATATATTCTTTATCTGTTATAATATTTAAAACACTACCTTCATCTTCCAAATAAGCATGATATCCGTTTGTCATATTTCAACCTCAAATTTTATTATATCTTACTACTTTTAATTTAGTTGAAGGAGTAACTTCCTTATTATAATATCTTGAATAAGTTGCATACATCTCCTCATCAGAATCAAAAGGTTCATGTCCTTCCTTATCATCGTCTGTTAAAAGACCAAACCTTGTCATCTTAACCCATTCAACATAAGCTTGAGCAAATTCTTTTCCATTAACATAACAGCAAGATAAATGATCGTCAATAGAAATGTTTTTATCATCGTCGATACGCCAAGTAGTATCTTTGCTTCCATCCATTATCATTTCCGGCAAAGGATCTGCAAATTTCAACATCTTTTTTAAAACCATTAAAGAAAATATTTTTATTGTTTTAAAAAGATTTGTAACTTTCATAATTTATAATGAATCATACAATAGCTTAAACCACTTTCTAAAAGAATCAGCAATATCTTTATTATCAATCATAAATCCAGTCGGATACCTTTCTTTCCATGCAACAATCGCAACCTTATTCCCGCAAATATTTACAACCCCTTTTGAATCAAATCCTTTTGGAAGGACTTTTCCCTTAACCTTTTTTCGATGTTTCAGAATTTTCTTTTTAACTTTTTCTTTATCCCATAAAATTATCCAGTTAATATTTTTCTTAATCCTTTTCCGTTCAAAATCAGGCATAAAATATTGCAATTCATCAAAAATAAGCCCTTTTGCGCCAAGAACTCTTACATCTTTACCTTCTTTCAACAATTCATTATGAATCGTCTTTAAGCCTTCTTTGCCTTTGTATATCGCTGCCTTAATCTCTTCTTTTTTCATTCCTTCAACTTTTTTAAGTTCAGGAATAATTTGTTTAACAGCTTCCTTTTGTTCTTCAATGTAATCTAACAATTTTTCAGGTGAAACAGCTTGAAAATATTTTTTAAAATCTTTAATGACGTAACTTACTAATCCTTTTGTTTGCAATGATTCTAAAACATCGTACACTCTTGATCTATGTAATTCTGATTCTTTAATAATATTCTGAGCACCTGTACTTCCTAATTTTAGTAAAGATAAATATACAATTGACTCATTTCTTGTAAGACCCATTTTCTCTAGGTTTTTTGTATCCATATTGATAGCTATGCCTCTTTTATTTATAAAGTTATCCTAAAAAGGAGGACTAGAGTTTATATAAGCCTGTTGTACTACTAGGTTTAGGTAATGGGGGTAAAAATGAAAGGAACTAATGCAATAGAAGTATTAATGTTAGATATTTTATATCGAGAAAACCATGAATTAGAAGATCAATATAGAATGCCAAGTAGCGTTAAACTTGATGTTGTTAAGACAATGTCTGAAGCTGAAAAATGTCTGAAAAATAATGATTATCTTGCGTTATTAGTTGTACCTACTGTTAGTTTGTTTCATTACGAATCTTTGGGTGTTAAAGGTAAAGGGGCAGAATTTTTGAAAACAGCAAAAAAGAGGAATAAAGTGATTTTTTATTCTGGAGCTACTGAAGAAATGATAAATGATGATTTTATTTTTAAAAAAGGAGTACATTATGATGTTTATTTTGATAGAATGGATGGAGATTTAAAAAATCACTTTATTCCTCTTTTTTGC
>JBHPGL010000061.1:0-8600 GCA_042570655.1 Nanobdellota archaeon
TCTTTCTTTAAATTCTTTACAACAAAATTAAAAGCAACATCATGTAATCCATTTTTAATTTTAGTAACTCTACCAATCTTCTCTGCTTTTGTTTTCTTCTTATCTTTCTTAACCTTTTCAACTTTACTAATAGGTTTAAATCTACTAAACAAGAATGGCTTATGTTTTTTAATTAATTTTTTTGTTTTACCTACATCAACCTTTTTCTTAGGTTTTCTAGGTTTAATAGGACCTTCTAACAACTCTCTCCTTCTTTCATGAACATAAAAGATATCCATGATTATTAATAATACAATAACTGAAATTATTAATATTGCAAATATAAAATTGCTCATAATAAATGTAGCTGCAATGTTAAAGTATTCTTTGGATTTTTTAATTATTTTGTCAAACAGATTTTCTTTAATTTCACCAGGTATTTCTACGTGTGGAGGTTTTTCAATTGAAACATTTTCTTCTTTTGTTACATTATCTTCAATAGTTATATTCTCTTCAACTGATATATTTTCCTCTATTTCATCAATCACACAATCTTTAGTTTCAATCATTGTTAATGCATCTTTTTCTGTTATGAATACATCCAGATCAGCATCATATGATATTCTATAATTAGTTAGAGAACAACCATTCATATCTTCACATGTTCTTGATTGAGTTCCGTCAATACATTCTGACCATTCATCACATTGCCATTCTGGATCACAAGCTAAATCTATTTGTGCTCCACCTCTTCCTCCACCAGTACTTGGCGGCGTAACTGTACCTTCTGATGAAAATGAAGTAAAGTGTGCAACATCAAATGAAACATCGTCACCAATCCTTTGTACATTTGAACAAATCGTACTAGGACATTCAATACCTACACCTCCAATAAAGAATGTACCTCCTGGCCAATATAATATTATTGGATTAGTTGTATAAGGAACATCATAGAAAGTAATTGTAGCTGTTCCATTAAATGATTCATGTAATTGACTAATATTAACATCTAAGAAATTGTCGCTAACATTTAATCCTTGATAAAGATCAATGAAAGATGAATTGAAAGTTACATTTGTCCATCTAATATTTCCTATACCAGGCATTTCAATTTCAATACCAGCAGTATTACCTTGATTTTCATTATTAATAAATGTATGATTATAATTTCCATATAATAATATTCCTAATCCATTATTAACAAAAATATTATTTCTAAATTCGTTTCCATTACTATTATTCACAACCATACCTTGGGAGAAATTATCTATTCCACAATTAAGTATTTTATTGTAATCATGTTCTATAACAACTCCTATTCCTGTACCATCACCAATTAAATAGTTACCCATACAATCAAGTGTAACATTATCACCACTAATGTTTATACAAGTTGCTATATCTGAGGTTAAATTTCCAGGGAAAGTTATTTGTAAATTATCTTGATCTGCTTTTATATCACAATCTGTACAATTATAACATACAGTAGGACATACAACTATTGTACATGTACTTGTACATTGATTTCCTGGTTCAGAAACATTACATACTTTTCCATTGTCAGTAGCATTATCACATTGTTCGGTTCCTTCAATTAAACCATTACCACAATAAGAATCAATTGTAACAGTTGACGAATTTTTCCAAGCACTATATGCAAGGCTGTCTGTTACTCTTGCTGAACAGAATAAATCGTCATTATAACTGAAATTGCTTGGTAATAAATAATCATACAATAAAGTTCCATTGTTTTGATTTGAATATGAACTTGAGTAATTAATTACATTGTTTTTGTACCATTTAAAATCTACTGTGAAGGTTTCATTATCAATTGTATCATAAAAGTATGTTGAACAATTTAATGTGTCAATTGATACTGGTGATGAAGGTAAGATTGTTGGAACTGTATTTTCTGGTAGATTGTTCTGTATTGCATTAATACTTGAATTGCTTGACCAATCTGAATTATAACCATGTTCATCTGTTGTTATCCATTGACATGTTATATTATCTGTCCTATCTAAACCTGAAACTGTTAAATCCAAAGTATTACTTGTTTGACCTGCAACTAAAACATTGTTATCATACCATCTGAATAATCTATTACCTGTATTTTCAGAATCGCTGTTTGTATCTGCATATGATCCATTTATACATGTCATTATATCATTTGTATAATATGTTCCTGTTATTGAAGGTTGACCGATTGTAGGAGGATTATTTATTTCAAATGAATCTGTTACTTGTAAAGAACATCTTTGCTGATCATCACATGCCCATGAATACCAAGTATAAGACCCTGCCATACTTGTTAATGATGATAAAGTGCAATTTCCAGTTCCATCTGTTTGACTTTCTTCATAACAAATGCAATTTGAAGTTGAACCATATTTACAATTTGGATCGTTTGATGTATATGAAACATAAAAGCCAACATAATCGTTTGGATCTGACCATTGTCCGTCAAATAAAATTGATAAATTGTCATTAGTTAATCCTGCACCATTATCGTCAGATTGATAATTGTCTGGAGCATGATTAACCTGTAATTCACTTGATGAATAATTAAATGTTGAATTTTCATAACCATCATATGAATAACACCAAATGTAATATGTATCCTGAACCCATAGAGTAACATTAATATCTTGTGTTCCATCATTTGTTTCACTCATAAATCCTGTATAGTTAATATCAAAATTTGAATTATCATTATCTGCAAAACATGAAATGTTTAATATATCGTTATCAATATCGTTTGCATTCCATGTAACTGTAAAGTCTGTACTTCTATTTTCATCACTTATTCCGTTAGGTTCTGTTACATAAACGTATGGTTTTGTATTGATTATAGATCTTGATAAAGTTTCATTTAATGGTGAATCAATAGTTCCATCATTTGCCCAAATTAAAGTATAAACAGTATCATGTGCGCATGTGTTTGTAATAGTCCAATTATCCTTTGTTGATTTAGCTTGAAGTAAAGTTCCAGTTGGAGAGGTACATCTAAATTCATAATAATATGTTATACCATCATTATCAACGTCTGTGCTTCCAGTTCCAGTTGCAACTAACAATTCTCCAACTTGATCAGCTGCATTTAAAGAACTTCCTGAAGGTGTTGTAGGAGCAGTATTAATGATTGTTCTTGATAAAGTTTCATTCAATGCTGATTCTGTGTAAGTATCATTTGCCCATATTAAAGTATAAACAGTATCGTGAGCGCATGTATTTGTAATAGTCCAATTATCCTGTGTTGATTTTGCTTGTAATAAAGTTCCTGTTGGACTAGTACATCTAAATTCATAATAATATGTTACAACATCATTATCAACATCTGTACTACCAGTTCCAGTTGCAACTAATGTTTCACCAACTTGATCAGCTGCATTTAAAGAACTTCCTGACGGTGTTGTAGGAGCAGTATTTATAATTGCTCTTGATAAGGTTTCATTTAAAGTTGATTCTGTATAAGTATCATTTGCCCATATTAATGTATAGACTGTATCGTGTGCACATGTATTTGTAATAGTCCAATTATCTTTAGTAGATTTAGATTGTAATAAAGTTCCAGTAGGACTAGTACACCTAAATTCATAATAATATGTAATTGAATCAGTATCTGCATCTGTGCTTCCTGCACCTGTTGCAACTAATATTTCGCCAACCTGATCTGCAGTATTTAATGAACTTCCTGTTGGTGTTGTAGGAGCAGTATTAATAATTGCTCTTGAAATAGTTTCATTTAATGGTGAATCAACTGTACCATCGTTTGCCCATATTAAAGTATAAACAGTATCATGTTTGCATGTAGTTGTAATTGTCCAATTATCTTGTGTAGATTTAGCTTGAAGTAAAGTTCCAGTTGGAGAGGTACATCTAAATTCATAATAATATGTAATTGAATCTGTATCAGCATCAATACTTCCATTACCTGCTGCAACTAATATTTCACCAACCTGATCAGCTGAATTAAAGAATGAAGATGGTGGAGTTGTAGGTGCTGAATTTAATATTGTATTTGTTGATGAATTAGCTGACCAATCTGATAAATAACTATGTTCATCTGTTGTTAACCATTGACATGTAATATTATCTAATTTGTTCAGTCCTGATGTAGTTAGGTCAAGAGTTGAAGCAGATTGACCTGCAACTAAAACATTATTATCATACCATTTAAATTCTCTATTTGCAGGAGTTTCAGAATCACCATTTGTATCTGCATATGATCCATTTACACATGTCATTATATCATCTGTATAAAATGTTCCTGGAATTGAAGGTTGTCCAATTGTTGGAGCATTATTTATTTCAAATGAATCTGTTACTTGAGTTGAACATCTTTGCTGATCATCACATGCCCAAGAATACCATGTATATGATCCTGATAAACTTGTTAAAGATGATAAAGTACAATTACCTGTTCCATCTGTTTGACTTTCTTCATAACATACACAGTTTGATGTTGAACCATATTTACAATTTGGATCATTTGAAGTGTATGAAACATAAAATCCAACATAATCGTTTGGATCTGACCATTGTCCGTCAAATTCAATTGATTCATTATCATTTGTAAGACCTGCACCATTATCATCTGACTGATAAGTATAAGGAGCATGATTAACCTGCAATTCTCCAGATGAATAAATATTCGAAGAGTTTGAATAAATGTCTGTTGCATAACACCAAATATAATAAGTGTCCTGTTCCCATGTAGTTACATTAATATCCTGCGTACTATCATCAATTTCAAGATTAAATCCTGTATAGTTTACATCATAATTAGAATTGTCATTATCAGCATAACATGATATGTTTAATGGATCATTATCATTATCATTAGCTGTCCAAGTAACTGTGAAATCTGTTGTTCTATTATCATCATTTGCACCGTTTGGTTCATTAATTGTGATTGTAGGAACAGAATTTGCAATTGTTGAACACCAACTATCTGATTTAACTAAAGTACCATATGTATCATAACCATAGAAATTCCAGCATAGTACTTTATCTCTTGTACAACCAATTTGTAAAGTTTCATTTTGTTTGCAGCTTGTACTATTTTGACAATTAAATGTAATATTTTCCATTACTCCGCAATTAGAACCGTTCCAGCTGAATATTGATGATTGTATTCCATTATCATCTGACCAATTTACACTAAACCAAACAGTATCGTTATATTTTGTTGTTGTTTGAATATTTGTTAAATTATTTGACCAGGTTGGTGCATTATCAGATGTTCCTGAGGTATAGCCAGACCAATCTTGGATTTGCCATTTTGTAATATTATTACTGCATGATAATTTTATTGCAGTTGAAGCATTTGTGTTTGCTAATAAAATTTCATTTCTGCTTGTTGGGAATCCTGGTTTAACAAGCAGACCATTGCTGCAATTTTCTGTTAATATTGTGATGTCTGCAGAATTATTAAATTCTTGAATTGAATTAACAATTACTGAAACAAATTCTGGATCAACTTTAATAATACTAGAAGTTAATGTTGGAGTTGTTGTAATAAATAAATGTTCCCAATCAATTAAACCAATTGATTCATTATATGCAATTATAAAATTATTAAATGTATTATTTTTTGGAGTTGCACCATTTAAATCGAAAGTAAGATACCTTATTGAATTAATAAGTAAAGTATTATTAAATATATTACCTCCTGCAGCTGAATCACCGCCTGCTCCTCCTAAATATAATTCGTATCCATCACTTTCTATAAGAGAATTATTATATATTGTTGTATTAATAAAAGTATTATTGATAGATAATCTACCCACAAACAAACCATGGAAACCATTTTCGTATATTCTATTATTTATGAAAGAGCAATAATTAGATCTTTCAATATCAAGTCCAACATAAGAATTTCTTGTAATGGTATTATTTTGGATTAAACTATTATCAGATCTGATTTCTATTCCTGTTGTTGTATTTTGAATGTTACAATTTTTTATTGTAATATTATTTAACAAACTTATTTTAATGCCTATATCTGTTTGATCTCCAATAATTTGATATCCATTACAGTTCAGATTAATGTTATTATTATTTATTGTTAATCCTATTCCACTTCCAATAATATCTTCTGTTAATTCGCCGCTATAACTTAATGAATCTCCAAATAATATTGGAATTATGAATATTGTTGAATTTTCTTTTCCAATATCATAACTATCATCTGCATTTGAAACACATGTTATATTATCTCTACCAGTATAATTACCTTTTAATAAAATATTTGAAGTAACTCCTGAAATTATATTATTATTCTTATACCAATTATATGTGATTGTAACTGCATCATTATCATTATCTGTAACATTATCACTATAACAATAAACATCTTCATATGTTTTATTTAATCCATAACTGGAATTAATTGTTGGTTTGTTTTGTAATGGTATTGTATTAATTATTGTTCTTGAAATTGTTTGGTTTGTAGGAGAGTCAACTGTACCATCATTTGCCCAGATTAAAATGTAAACTGTATCGTGTTTGCATGCAGTTGTAATTGTCCAATTGTCTGTTGTGGATTTTGCTTGCAGAACATTTCCTGTTGAATTACTACATCTAAATTCATAATAATATATAATTGAATCTGTGTCTGCATCTGTACTTCCATTTCCAGTTGCAACTAATATTTCATTTACTTTATCTGCTGCATTAAGGAATGAACTTGAAGGAGTTGTTGGGGCTGAATTTAATATTGTATTTAATGTTGAATTAGCTGACCAATTTGATAAATAACCATGTTCATCTGTTGTTCTCCATTGACATGTAATATTATTTAATTTATCTAATCCTGGTGTTGTTAGATCAAGAGTAGAAGCAGATTGACCTGCAACTAAAACATTATT
Organism: Nanobdellota archaeon; assembly: GCA_042570655.1. Classification (GTDB taxonomy): domain Archaea; phylum Nanobdellota; class Nanobdellia; order Woesearchaeales; family JBHPGL01; genus JBHPGL01. The sequence continues at coordinate 6,852 of JBHPGL010000061.1, forward strand.
ATCATACCAATTAAATTCTCTGTTAGATGTTGTTTCAGAATCACCATTAGTATCTGCATATGAGCCATTTATACATGTCATTGTATCATCTGTATAGAAAGTTCCTGGAATTGTTGGTTGGCCAATAATTGGTTGATTATTTATTTCAAACGAATCTGTAACTTGTATAGAACATCTTTGCTGATCGTCACATGCCCATGAATACCAAGTATATGATCCTGATAAACTTGTTAAGGAAGAAAGAGTACAATTACCTGTTCCATCGGTCTGACTTTCTTCATAACATAAACAGTTTGAAGTTGAACCATATTTACAATTCGGATCGTTAGATGTATATGAAACATAAAATCCTACATAATCATTAGGATCTGACCATTGTCCGTCAAATTCAATTGATTCATTATCATTTGTAAGACCTGCACCATTATCATCTGATTGATAATTTTGTGGTTCGTGATTAACTTGAAGTTCGCCTGATGAATATGTAAATGATGAGTTTGAATATAGGTCCGAAGCGTAACACCAAATGTAATAAGTGTCTTGTGTCCATGTTGTTACATTAATATCTTGTGTTCCATCATCAATTTCTAAATTGAATCCTGTATAATTAATATCATTATTTGAATTGTCATTATCTGCAAAACAAGATATGTTTAATGTGTCGCTGTCAATATCATTAGCTGTCCATGTAACAGTAAAGTCTGTAGATCTATTATCATCGCCTGCCCCATTTGGTTCTGTAACTGTAACTGTTGGAGCAGAGTTTAGGATTGTTACAGTTGATGAATTTTTCCAATTAGTAATATTATAACTGTCTGTAACTCTTGCTGAACATGTAATATTTTCAAAATGTGTAAAATTGTTTGGACCTAAAATATCATATGCAAGTGAACCATTTGTTAATGATGTAACATTGTTGCTGAATAAAGTTGATCCATTTTTATACCATTTAAATTCAACTGTTAAAGTATCACCTTGATCCTGATCTGTTACAACAGTTGAACAATTAAATGTTGAATTAATGTAAGCTGTTGAAGGAGTTAAACTTGGATCTGTTAAATCTGGTGCGTTGTTTATGTGCTGCAATGTAATACTTGTATTTTTTGTGAATGAAATGTCATCTTGTACAGTTGGATTCCATTCTGTAGTAAGGTTAAAAATGTTATTTTGTTCTGTTTGTTCAAAAGTAAGATCAGGTTCTGCATAACCATTTTCATCTGTATATCCTGTCCAAAATACATCTGATCCTTCTGTAATATTAACTTGCGAATTGTTAACTGGTTGTCCCCAAAAATCATAAACGTATATTGGATAGTAACGTGTTACATTTGCAGTAGCTTGCCATGTTTGTACTGTTTTTGTTGATATATTTACTGTACCTTTTATTGTTGGATGTCCACTTACTATGAGAATATTAGATATTTCTGAATTTATGAATTCAATTAAAGGAGTATCGTACATCCAAAATTGAAAAATGCTTGAATTTTCTATAGTACTATTTGAATTATCTTGGAAATAAGTATGGGTTTGGAAAGTTGAATCATTTATTGTATTTACAGAATCATCTTCGAAATAAGCTCTTCCTACGAAATCAGTATTTTCAATTTTATTAATTGAATTGCCATAAAAATTATTATAAGGATAAGAATTTTTTGTAATTGTTGAATTTATAATTGTATTATTTGAATTGCCGTATAAAACAATCCTTTGATCAATAGTACAAACATGGCAAGCTACTGCAAATGTAAC
>JBHPGL010000062.1:0-8558 GCA_042570655.1 Nanobdellota archaeon
TTATTCTTTAAATCAAAATATAATTATAATTCAAAAGAATATTATTTATTTTTAATGGGAATATTCCATAAAGAATTTGCAAAAAAACCTATTGATATAGGTGATTTAACATACCATGATAAAGATGGGATAGATTATTCAGAAATTGGTGATAAACCAGGAATAAATTCAAATGGACAAAGATTATTGATTCTCAAAGAAACAGCTGTAAATGAAAAAATTATTAAAAATCCAATAGAAATATACAGATCATTAAAACATTTGAATAAAACAATCATTCACGGAGATTGGAAATTTGATAACTTATATCATGGTCATGTAGTTGACTATGCGATGGTAGGATATGGCCTTGAAATAGATGACCTTACTTATTATTTGTCTGATGCTAATTTTAAACATTCATTTGATCAAATTAATCATTATATTAAATCATATATTGGATTACGACAGCTTCATGATAAAAATTTTGAAGCAGAGGTTAAAGCAGGATTAAGGAAAGATTTTTTTGTATTTGCAACTTCTTCTTTATTAACTGAATTAAAAAAACGACATTCTGTTATGATAAAAAGAAAAATGGATGAAGGAACAATACATGGACAAAAATTTAAAGAGCAAATAGAATATTATAAACATATGATAGAATTAATAACAAAAGAGGAATATAAATCACTTATTTAGATTTAGTGCAATCACAGATTTAATAGCGCCATTCATCATTTCTACTAAATTATTAAAGTTCGCAGCAATATTTTGATCATCTGAATTATTTGAAATAATCTTTGAATAAATAGTTTTTATTTCATCTCTAAGTCTATCCATTTTATTTATTTTTTCATAATATTTAGGATTATTAATTGAAGATATTAAAGATAAGAACTTCTAAATATTTTAAGATGTTCCAATGTTCTCTCCATTAATTTTAAACAATCTTTACTTATCTTTTTAGAAAAGTTTTGAGTTGATTTATATCCATATCTAATAAAGTCAGTAACTTTATCAAGATAATTAAATATTAAAAATAAATTTACTGCTTCACTTCTCGTTCTCGAAATGTCATCCATTAAAATTCTGCAAGATAATGCAATATATCTTGAAATTGTATCATGTCTTGTTTCTCTTGCATTTAAATCTTCAAAGTTCTTATCTTTAATATCTTCAATTAATAATCCTAAATATTCTTCAATTAAAAAGAAAATTCTTGATGCAATTATATCAAATTTAGCAAGTCTTTCAGAAATATCATGTATTACTATTTTACTATGGGTTTGACTTATTATTTCAAATGAAACTAATCTTCCTATTAACCTATCAATCGCTTGAAAAACATCAATCTTCTTCTTAGGTACTGCATCAAGTATTAGATTTTTTGAGAATAATAATGTAACTGAATCATACCCTTCTTCATAACATGCAATCAATAATTTAGCTAAAGAAAAATAATCTAATTTGTCAATATTAACTTCAATTTCTTTTTGTTTCTTCTTAAAATCACCATGCACAAAACTAACAGTATTATTTTGTTCAACCAATTCTAATTCATCACCAGGTTTAATATTTAGTTTCTTCACCCATTTCATCGGTAGACTTACAGTTAATGAACTCGGACCATGCTTGACAACTTTTCTTTTCATTTCCATACCTCAAATTAACCAATATACATATATAATGCTAATGTAACCATATATATATAGATATGTATATGGGTTACATTAAATATATATAAATCTTTCGCTATATAATCTACAAAGTCAAATAAAAACTCAACTTTCCATTTAATTTGTTGAAAATATATTAATATTAACCTACTATATAAATAATAAAAAAGAGTTTTAAACCAAGGGGGAGAAAATATGATAATTAGAGGTAGCTATATAAAAATTTTAATATTTACTTTTTTGATTATTTTTTTAACAAACATCGTATCAGCAGAACTTGAATCATGTAATGCACCAGGAGATAAAAGATGTTTCAACGGAAATGTTGAAACTTGCAGTTATCTATCAGGAATATGGAGATGGATAATTACAGATGATTGTGGAAATGATGGTTGTTTATTTAATGAATGTATTGTTTCTTGTACAGATGAATGTAATCCAAATGAAAAAGAATGCACTACAAATTATTTTGGTGATGAAGGATACAAAACATGTCAGTTAAAAGAAAATGGTTGTTATGAATGGTCTTCTTTAAATCATTGTTATCTTGGCCAGGAATGTTTAAATGGTGTTTGTACCTATATCCCTTGTTCTAATGAATGTAATGAAGGTGAAAGAGTTTGTAATGGTGATGGATATAAAGTATGTGAAAATGTAGACCAAGATCTTTGTTTTGAATGGAGTAATACTGTTGATTGTTTTTCTGATGAAACTTGTCAAAATGGATATTGTGAAGAAGCATATACTGGTTGTGAATATAATAATCCCTCTTGTTCTTCTGGATATAAATGTGTTGAAAACGAATGTATTTATGAAAATTATCAATGTGAAATAGGTCAAACAAAAGCTTGTGATATGTCAGTTGAATTACATGGTTTTATGGTAAGTATGCCAGGATTACAATGGTGTCGAAATTATGAATGGCAGGAATGTGAGATTTATGAGGAAATTACAGATGAAGGTTATTATGCAAACCCTTATTGTGAAGGTGAAACTCTTTGTTACGATTTCCATGGTTATGATGGTGTATTATATAAATGCGAAAAGAAAAAGGAAACAAACAATTGTCAATCGGGTGAAATAGTAGCACTTTCAGGATTCCATTGTCCAGTAGGTTATATCCCCACTTGTATTGACAATATGATGAGATGTTTAGAAGATGGGGGTAATTCATTCCATCCTACGAAGATGTTAGATTGTAATGGGTTAGGGGGTTGTTATGCTGGAGATGCTGATTGTAGGTATGCTTCTGCAAGAACGCCAACACCAAATCCTTTACCTTTCCCTGATCCTACAATTCAAACAGTTACAAATCAATTATATAGTTTAGTAGGAAGTATTAGTTTAACATACTTATTGTATAAAGGAGCAGCATGGGCAGGGTGTGGGATTTTAATCTTTGATGATGCTACAGGAATTGGTGTGGCAGATGATCCTCTAATACCTTTTGTATGTGGTGCAGCTGTTTTATCTTATCATACAGGGAACGCTACTTATTCAATCCCATTAGAATTTGAAGTAGGTAATATTTCTCAAGAATTTAATTTAACTTATTCAACATCAAAAGGAAAAATTTCAGAAAGTTATATACTAAAAAGCGATTCATTCTCTGATATATTATGTAACTATAATTTATTAAAAGATACTTCTATATGCGTATCTGGAAATTATACTTTTGAAACAGCAATGTTTAATGACTTACAATCATCTTTCAATCTATTATGGAACTCAGAAACAAATGAATCATATTATACAATATGTGAAAATTCAGAAGACTTAACAGAATCAAATTGTATCTTAACAAATGAATTAGCGCACACTAAAATCAATGTAGATTATGATTCAAAAGATTATGTAAATGTACAAAGAATAATCAATCCAAAATTAAGATTGAAAGCAAAACATTATGCAAACCAAATCATAAACAAAACAATAGATAAATTTTCAATTAATTCAACTTCAACAGATCCATTAGTAAACATTAAATTTAATGGAATGGAAACAGAATCAGAAATGTCAGACTATTTTAAAGGATCTGTGATGGGAGATTCAATTTATATTATCCCAACAAATGAAATGGATGACATTTTAAACAACTATCAAGACATTAACCAAGATGCTGACAATGAATTAAAATTAATACTTGCACATGAAATAGCACATCTTGCAGGAACAGTACATGATGGGGTAGCGGATTGGTATGCAGAAGATATTTGGGAAGATCAAGCACCATCTCATGAAGAATTCCAAGAATTCATCAATATAGACAATTCATTAATAAATCAAATTCCAAATTGTGAAAACATTGAATTTGATCCATTAAACAGCAATGAAAATGGAACATTCTATTGTACAACTGAAATAGATGACGAAGAAGTATTAATTGCAAGAGGTGCAACAGTTGACTTCTTAAATTGGGTAAACAATATCAATCCAGATTTAATTGACAACAAATCTAGTTTATATGACATAACATCAAATCTGCAAGATCAAGATAAATATAATTGGTATGTTATGAAATGGAAACGTGTTTACGATTATGATAATCTTGCGGGCGATGTTAATTTTGACGGATCTACAAATATTTTAGACCTGTCTCGGTTAGGATTAACATATGATACAATAAAAGGTGAACAAAAGTTCGATCTGTTTAACGATATCAATAATGATGGTAAAATTAACATTATAGATCTATCTTTGTTAGGACAATCATACGGGCGATAAAAATGAAACAAAAAAATAAAAAAGGGAATTCAATGATTAATTTGTCAAAAATCATTACTGTAAATATTATTTTATTTTGTTTAATTTCATCAGCATTTGCATCAACAGAAACAACATATGCATCTGAAGGTGCATCTGTATTATCTGCACATGAAAATACAAATTATGGTAATGCAAATTTTTATGATGTTGGTAAATATGATGATGGAACTTGGACAACTGCATATACAAAGTTTCCAACAGATGACATAGGTCAAAATAAAATTATTGATGAAGTTGATTGTAATTTTTATGCAATAGGTTCAACCATAGCATATTCATTATCATTTTCATTGGCAACAGTTGAGGGATCTTGGTCAGAAAATACTATTACATGGAATAATCGTCCAGATTATGGAGGTCCTTATACTGATTCAAAATCCATTAATACTGGAACAAATCTTTATGGATGGCAAATATTTGATTGCACTGAAATTTTTCAACAAGCATACGATGAAGATGAAGACATGAGCGTAGTATTTTATTCAAGTCCTACAGGTGATCCAAATTATGTACAATTTTATTCAGATGAAGGGATGCGTACACCGTATATTACAATAAAATATAGTGATGCACCTTGTTCAGATGGAACAGAACAAGGAGATTGTTCAAATATAAATATAGGAACATATTGCGACGATAATCTTGATTTAGTTTGGCAATGCAGCGATTGTGGTTGCGCATCAGGATATGAATGTTCAGGTGAAATTTGTTTAAAATCAGCAGGACAATCTTGTAATTCTGCATCAGAATGTGCAGATCCATATTGTGTAAATAATATTTGCAGTTCTACCCCATATATTATTGGAGATGGAGTTTGTGATTCTGGTGAAGATTGTTCAAATTCTGTAGATTGCGGTTGCGGAGATAATGTCTGCGACAATGGCCAATGTGTTATTTGTATAAATGGCGATACTCAACCTTGTCCTTATCAAGAAGGTGATTGTTCAGGTAGTGTTGAAACATGTACAAATAACATTTGGCCGGGTTGTAATGATTGTATTGATTCAGATGGAGATAATGATCCTGACTATTCTGATTGCGCTCCATCAAATTCTCAAATTTATCATGGTGCACCTGAAATTGATGATTGTGAAGATACAAATTGTATTAATGACGCACCATCAATCCAAAGCATTTCAGGATCAACTTCAATAATTGAAGGTGAAACGGCTAGTTTTAATGTAAATGTACAGGATTACGATGATTGTTCATTTACATATTCTATAAACAACGATAATTTTTTAAAAGATAATAATGATTTTATTTGGGAAACTAGAAATGGTGATCAAGGAACATACGATTTAACTTTTACAGTTTCAGATAGTGAAGATGAAACAGATGAATTAATCTCTTTAACAGTATTAGAAAATCCAAATAATTATGTAAATGTATATTTTGATTCAACTAATGTTTTAATTAATGAAGAATTTGAAGTTCCAATTATTATAAACACTTCAATTGAAATATATTCTTTTGATTTAAACATCCACTTAGATCCAAACATAATTGAAATAATTGATGTTGACGAAGGCGATTTCCTTGATTCAGATGATGTTTCAACTTTTGGATTAGACGATGTTGAAGAATCAGAAGGTACAATTCAGTTTGCCAGAACAAGAATTTCAGTTGATTATGGTATTAATGGAACAGGATCATTAATTGTTTTAACTTTAAGAGGAAAATCTCTTGGAACTTCAGATCTTAATTTTGATTCAATTGAATTGACTGAAATTATTGATGGCAATCCAGATTATGTTAATGGAATTGATTATTTAGATTCATCTATTACAATTAATGAAGATCAAGATCCATGTGATGGAATAAGTTGCAATCCTTATTGTGATGGTACAACTCGATATTATGCAGGTCAATGTAATAGTGGAGAATGTGAATATCAAACAGAACCAGAATCAGAAACATGCGGTTATGTTCCACCAGATCCATGTGATGACATAACCTGCAATCCATTTTGTGAAGGTACAACCAGATATTATAATGGCAATTGTAATGAAGGAGCATGTGAATATCAATCAGAACCAGATTCAGAACAATGCGGTTACATTCCTCCTAATCCATGTGATGACATAACTTGTAATCCATATTGTCATGGTACAACAAGATATTACAATGGCAATTGTAATGCCGGAGATTGTGAGTATCAAATTGAACTCAAGTCAGAAGAATGTGGTTACATTCCTCCTGATCCATGTGAAGGAATTACATGCAACCCTTATTGTGATGGTACAACTCGTTATTATGATGGCAATTGTAATGGTGGTGAATGTGAATATGAAACAGAACCAGATTCAGAAGCATGTGGTTACGTTCCTCCTGACTCTTGTGATGACATAACTTGTAATCCATATTGTGAAGGTACAACCCGTTATTATAATGGTGAATGTACTGGTGGCGAATGTGAATACCAATCTGAACTAGAATCAGAAGAATGTGGTTATGTTCCTCCTGATCCATGTGATGGCATAACATGTGATCCATATTGCGATGGTACAACTCAATATTATAATGGCAATTGTAATGGAGGTGAATGTGAATATGAAACTGAAACAGAATCAGAACAATGTGGTTATATTCCTCCTTGTATACCAATAACTGAAACATGTGATGGCATTGATAATGATTGTGATGGTCAAATAGATGAAGGCGTTACAAATACATGCACAAATTACGATACATGTAATTCCTATCAAACATGTGGTTCATGTGAATCAGCACCAGAAGAAATTTGCGATTTAATGGATAATAATTGCAACGGATTATATGATGAAGGACTTGAAGTTGAATGTTATAGTGACGATGAATGTCCTGATCATGAAAGCGTTTATTTACAACCAATATGTCAATTTGATGGAAATTGTAAATCTTTTTGTGATTTTGCGAATTATAGAGCTCCATTACTAGGATGCAATCATGATGGGATTTGTGAACCAGATTTTAATGAAAACAGCTGGAACTGTATTTCAGATTGTTATACAAGTATGAACACTTGGGGAGATGGATCTTGCGATCCAGACGAATCAGAAAATAGCCCTGACTGTGGAGGTCAATAAAATGAAAAGGATAATTTATGGAATAGGTGTAATGTCAGTATTAGGAGGATGTGGTGGAGGTGGTGGTGGAGCAACACCTTCAATCGATGAATCAGCTATAACTGTTGAACAACAACAATCAATAGCGAGAGTAATTGAAGATAATCAAGTAATCCATCTTGACAAATACGGGACAGAATTTTTAAAATTGGATAAAAATACATTAATCAACAAATACTCAGATAATCCTGATTTAGGCACTTTTATTAATGAAATAACAGATGGACAACCAATATCCTATAATAATGCAGAAATATCGGATCAAGAACCTCAAATGAATATTACTTTTAATAATATATTTGTTTATGTTAAAGCTTATAATCCAGGTTCAGGATTAATAGAAACAAGACCTTATCCGTTAGTTAGTAACAATGACCCAAATGATAGAACTTACTTTAAAAATAGATTTAAAGTTATTCTGCCCCAAGTAATGGATAATAACGAAAGAGGTGATGATATCTTTTCCCCATATGAAGAAGATTAAATAATTAATATGATAATGTCGCCATGCGAAGTATTCAATAATCACTTCACTAGGTGTGAAGACTCGTTTGTCATCTAGCAAATAAGTCTTCATAAACGGAGCGCGACATTATCATTATTTATTAAATAAGAGTAAACTTTAAAAACCCTTAAATATTTTTTAACATATGGGGGAAGAATTTAGTAAAATCTTAGATAGGATAAAAAATATTGTTGAAAAAGACGACACTGAGATTAAAGATAATTTTGAAACCATCAATCAAGAACAAACTACTAAAACTATTTCTTTTATAGACGGTGGCAACTATGAACTAATAAGAGCTCCAAACTTTTCTTTACATTATATACGAGTCTATCAAACAACATACCAGTATAATAAAAGAATTAAAAGTGAAAAAATCGAATTCTATTGTTTAACAACAGCAAAAACAGAAAATAATAGTATAATCTACTCAGCAGAATTATTCAACCATGATTTACCTTGCTCATTAATATTTGAAGAAGTAGAAGATATTAGTCAAGTAGGTGAAATTGTAAGAAGATTATC
>JBHPGL010000063.1:0-8465 GCA_042570655.1 Nanobdellota archaeon
ATATTTATTATTTTTATTAAAATATCTATGGAATTTCATATTTTAAACTGTTATTATTATTAAGTGAATCGTAGTTGTATCTATTGTATAATGGCGACATAATAGAAAGATTTATAATATAGTTAAACATTACTTTATTAAGTCAATCGTAATGCTTAAGATTGGTAATAGGGGGGTATGCTGTTATAGATGAGCTTTATTTATGTAAATAAGGTTTGTTTAAGCTTAGATAATGGTATATAATACTTAAAATGGGAGTATACTTAAAACAAAGATTTAAAAGTATATGAAAATTTTTCGAGGATAAATATCCAAAAGTTTATATACTGGTTATGACTACTCGAAAGTTATAATTAAATATTAGTGAGGGGGTAATTAAAAATGAACAATAGTGAAAAAAATTATGATACAAGAAAAGTTCTAGGTAATGTGGTTAAATTAACTGGTGTTGCCGGCGTTATATTAAGTGCAGGATTATCACAAGATACTCATGCAGGTGTTGAACAAAATCAAACTATTCCGTCAAGGATGGAACCTTATTCTAACGTTGAAGTTATTATCGTTGATCAGGTTGAAGGAGTAAACAATTTTATTGCTAAGGCGACAAATGACTCTGAATTAACAAAAGGATTAAGCGGTAAAGTTGCACAATATGCTCAAGCAAAAAAATTAGCTGCACAAAACCAATATGAATTAATTTCTGAATTAGGTGGGTGTAAAACTGCTACCTCAACAGAATCATTAACTTGTTTGGTTAATAAAGTTAGAAAAAGCATAAATCCTTTATTAGAAAAAGATCTTAGAATTAGTATAGATAGTCCTTACGCTGATCTTCAAAATGTTAGTCGAAAACATAATACAAAGGAGATAAGAGATTTGGCAAGAGCTTATACAAGAACTGTTAATATTGCATTGGAAGCTTATAACAATAAAAATATTACAGATGAAATTAGAAATAAGTTAATACAAAATCAAATTAGAATTCTTACTGCAAGCAGTGATGTATATCATTTCACACAAAAGTCAATTGAAGGCATTGGATGGAATGAGAGTAACATTATATCAATTAGTGAATATGAAGATTTAAAAAATGCTGTCAAAAAAAGTCAGTATAGTTTAATACCACACACATTTACTGATTCTGCTGATGTTGTTAAGGTATCTGATTTTAAAAGTGAACTAATTACAAGCGAAGATATAATTTCTGGAAAATATGTTGCTAATCCTAAAACAGATATTCCAATCGAAGTTGAAGAAGATGGCAAGAAAGTTTCTAAAATATTAAGATTGAAACTTAAACCTGGAGATGAACTTGTTAAAATTGACACTGAAATTCAAGGTGTTGAATCTGGAAATTATGTTTGGAGTGTTAAAGAAAATTTTAGAAAAAATTACTGCATTGGAAATGAATGCGGATTAACTGAAATTGCTACACCTCAAGTTTTAGTAATGGTTGATAAAGCGAAAGGAACAGCTACATTTAGAGGAGATATGTTCACTTTAGTTGGAGCAAAGATTGATAATAAGGTAAGCCAGTTATTTTATGCAAGAGAAGCTGCTAAATGGGCTGAAAAAGAAATTGCAGAAATTTATGGTGCTGATTTTTTTAGTAAAAATCTAAGACCTTCTGTTATCTTAAATCAAATGTATCCAGGTATGGTTAGTGATTGGATTGATTATTGTGAATATAAAGATACTAACAGAGATGGAATAAAATCTGGTAAATGTTCACCATATTTTAGTGTTGAAGGTATAGTTAATAATACTAAAGAAAGCGGTATTGTTGGACTTGGTAAAAGTGTTTGGAGAACAAGTACTGGAAATGAAATTAATAATATTGGTAATATTAAACTTGAGTTAGAAAAATTACCTGATAGTGATTCAAAAAATGTTTTACTTACTCAAGCAAATGAAATATTAACTAAGTTTAAGACTAATTGGAATTATGTGCCAAACATTGCAACTGTTTCACAAAACAGAGATGTTGCTCAATTGAAAATTGATTTAAGTTCATCAATTGATAACATTAATGCAAATTTAGATGTTGAAAATATTAATGTAGATGAAATTTGGGCACAGTTTAGAGCTTCTATGGTTAAAGATGGTGTTGATTATTATAATAGATTTATGATGACACCTGGAATGCCTGGAAGATCTTTACAAAAAATTTCAATGATGAAAATGTTTGTTGATAAATCCAACGAAAGAGTTTATGCTCAACTTGAAAATTTAACTGCACTTCATGATCAGGAAATGCAAGTTTTAGCAGACAAGGTAAGCAGCATGGACGAAGAAGTTCAAAAAAGGAAAGGATACAAATATAAAACTAAACATGTTGTTGGAGCTGCTGCAATCACTTTACTTGCAGCTGATTATCTAAATGTTGATTTATTGAACAGAAAAGATGACGCTGATGTTGTTCAAGGAGATGGAACACCTAATGATCCGTACACTACAATCCAAGAATCTGCAAATGATATTGGTGACGATCTAGAATTGGATCATACTGTACAAGATTTAGGATTAGATGACAGAGCAGACGCAATAACACCAGAAGAATAAATTTTTTTAATTTATTTTTATAATTATATAATCACAGAGGGGGTCAAAAAATGAAGAAATTCCTAATAACTATCGTAATGTTTTTTGTAATTATAGCTAGCGTAAGTGCTTTCGATTTGATTACAGGATCATACGATTTTGATGAATGGAACAACAATAAAAATGTTGTACCAGTAGTTTCACAAATGAATGTGATAGAACAAGGTTCAAACGATTATCAGTTTGTTGAAACAAGGTTAGCATTATTTGAAAATTTAAAAACTGACACTATGTATGATGTAGTATACAGTAATAAAACTTATAATACTGAAGTGGACGTAATTTACTTTGATTCAGATGTAGAAGCATGTATATTAGACGGAATGAACGCTGACTGGACATTTAATGATGAAGATGGAGCAGTTTGTTCAGGTTATAAAGATGAAGTTACAACTACTTGTAATTATGAAGATGATTATAACACTTATTTTTGTGAATATTCATTTGATGGTGTAGTAGACGAAAATGGTGACCCTGTTAAAATGTCATACTATTATAATCAAGATGCTGTAAAAGCAAATAATTTGTTAAAAAATTATGGATGGACACAAAATATCTTTTATCAAACTTATCAAGTTGATGATGATACTACTGATTTAATTAATGATGCTAGCGCAGAAATTTATTATATTGGCAGTGATAATCAAAGACATAGTGAAACTAAAACAGGAGATTATCAAAATTTTGTTATTTCAACAGATTTCTATTATAGAATTATATATAATGCAGATGGATATCAATCTGATGAAGATGAAATCTTTATTGATGGTAACATAACTGCATGTCAAACAAGTCCTTGTGAACTTGAAAAAGAGTTTAACATGGAAAATGTTGATACAAATGATAATCGAAAATTAAAGTTATTTACTACTTGTTATTATTTCAATGCAGATGATAAATGGGGATGTAAAGTTGAAAAAGAACATGATAACATGGCAAGCGGTAGAAAAACAATTGATACTTATTATTTAGATAATTCAAATGGAAGAATTGTTGTAAAAAATACAATGTCAATAGTAAATGAAAATAATCAAGCACCTGATATGAGTGGATGCGATTTTTCAAGAACTATTGATGCTGGTGAAGAAACTACATTTGATGCAAGTTGTGTTATTGATCCAGATGGTGATCAATTAGCATTCTATTGGGATTATACTAATGATGGTACTGTTGATTTAATTGAAACTTATACAACTGCAACAACTTCATATACATATCCAGGAGTTTACACAATAAAATTAACTGCTGTTGATGAACATGGTATTACTGCAAGTATTACAAGCACAATTTATGTGGAAGGAGATGTAGTTAATATGCCTGCAGATTTAAGTGCGTGTGTATTTGACAGAACAATCAATGCAAATTCAGATACTATATTTGATGCAAGTTGTGCTGTTGATCCTGAAGGAGATGCAATGACATATTATTGGGATTATACTAATGATGCTGTTGTTGATTCTGTTGGAATAAGTGCAACAACTCAATATCCACTTGGAACTTTTACAGTTAAATTAACTGTTATTGATGCAGGAAGTAATCAACCTATGAGTACAACTGGTACTGTTATTTCAAACGGTGAACCTACTGCAATCTTAACAGGACCTAGTACTGGTCAAACTGGTGAAGAAGTTTGTTTTGATGCTTCACAATCAAGTGATAATGGTCAAATTACATCTGTTGAATGGTATGTTGATGATATATCAATGGCAGAATATGCAAGTGAAGATACTGGATTTTGTACTACATTTGATCAAGATGGTCAATATGAAATTAGTATCACTGTTACAGATGATGATCAATTAACAAATTCAGATACTATGTATATTACAATATCAAGAGGAATTAATAATGGTCCTACATTTATTTCAACACCTGATGATTTAGTTATTGCTATTGGGGAAGAATTTAGATATGACGCAGATGCTGCAGATATTGATGGAGACACATTATATTATTATATTGTTGATGCTCCAACTAGTTCAGTTACAATAAATAGTTTTACTGGAATGGTTAGTTGGAACCCATCAGATGACTATCTTGGAGATAATGAGATTACAATCGGAGTAAGAGATGGATATGGTGGAGAAGCGACACAAACATTTACTTTAAACGTATTTGATCCAGAAGCAGAAGATGAAAGTATAGATTTAGTTAAGGACGACTTAAACGCACAAAGTATTAGACCAGTAAACGGAGATGAATTAGAAGCAGGAGACGTATTGATTACATTAGTTACATTATATAATTACGGCGACATTTCAATGAAGAACGCATGGATTACAGTAGTTATACCAGATCTTGGTGTAATGAATGAAGAAGGACCGTTTAAATTAAAATCAGACAGAAACGAACAATATACAATTACAATCACTATTCCTGAAGATGCTGCACCTGGCAGTTATCCAATGAGAATTTCAATAAGTGATAAATTTGGATTAAGAGACATACAGTATAGAACTATTACAATAATAGAATAAAATAAGAGATTGATAGTAATAGTAAGAGTATAAAAAAGAGGTATATATACTTAAAAACCACAAAATTTAAATATAAAAAGTGATTACTGCAGGATAGTCACATGAACTATTCATCAGTGATAATATTTTTATACTTAATAGGTAGGGGGGTAAATTAAAATGAATAAATATAAATTGTTAGGGATTTTGGCTGTTTTCCTTATAGGAATTTTAGCTATGGGAATTGCAACCGCATTACCTACAGTTGAAGAATTAGAAATAAACGGAGACGTTGTTTTTGACGTTGATGATACAGACAACACTCCAACTACATTGGAAGTGAATTTAGCAGATGATATTGAAATTAAAGTTAGATTAAATGGCGATAGTGCTAATTCAGAAGATGTTAATATCAGAGCAGAAATTTTCGGCTATGAACATGATGATTTAACAGATTATCTTGGACCATTTGATTTGGATGCAGGCGATACAACTTCAAAGAAGTTAAGCATTGCTTTACCAAACAGAATGGATAAAGATCAAATCTATGATTTAAGAATCAGAGTTGGAGATAGAGAAGGACCAAGTTTTGAAGAAAGATATCAATTACATTTAATTGGTAATAGACACGATGTTCTTATTAGAGATGTTGTATTAAGTCCAGAATATGAAGTTAAGGCTGGAAATACATTATTCGCTAATTTAAGATTAGAAAACATCGGAGATAGAGACGAAGAAGGATTGAAAGTTAGCTTTACAATCCCAGCATTAGGCGTTACTGATAGTGTTTATTTAGATGAACTAGAAGATGACGAACAAACTACATCAAAGGATTTAATTATTAGAGTTCCAAAATGTAGTGAAGCTGGAAGATATAAAGCAGTAGCAACTGTTGCTTTCAACGATTTAGAAGATATTGCAAGTTTCGAAACAACTGTTAATATTGTTGAAGATGAAACATGTAATGTACCTACTGTTGAAACAAGAGCAACTGTAAGCGGAAACAACCTAGAAATTGCTAAAGGCGGTCAAGGAGCTGTTTATACTGTTGAAATTACAAACGGTGCTCCACAAGCAAAAACATTTACTGTAAATGTTGATAGCAGTGTTAACGAATGGGCTGATGTTAAAGTTCAAGATAGAGTTGTTACAATTGATGGTGGCGATAGTGCTAATGTATTCATTTATGTAACTGCTAAAGAATCAGCTAACGAAGGCAGAAAAACATTCGCTGTTACAACTAAATCAGGTGGAAACACTATTAGTGAATTAGCATTAATGGCAAATGTTGTTGCAGATGACGAACCAGCAGGAGAAGCAACTAGTAGCACTTTAACAAAAAGTCTACAAATTGGTCTAATAGTATTAGTAGTTTTACTTGTAATCTTAGGATTAATTATCGGTTTCAACAAGTTAAAAGATAATGAACCTAAAGAAGAAGAAGTAGGACAAACTTACTACTAAGCTCTAAAACTTTTTTTTTATTTTTTTTTTAAATTTATTAAGAGGGGGAATAGGTTGAAAAAATCTTATATATTATATAGTGTATTGATTATTATAATTCTATCCATATTAAGTTTATCAGCTACAAGTGTACTTGGAGATGTTAATTTTGTTGGTACTTCTAGTCATTCTAGTTTTGATATATGTGCGTGCGGTAATTTTCTTGACGATATTCAAGTAATTAATTTTAATGATCAAGCAGATGCTTATTATATTGAGATTGAAGGAGATGCTGCTAAATGGATTACATCATTTCCAAGTGAATTAGTAGTTTCTGCTAATGGAGATGGTATGTTTAAGAACTTTATTACAGCTCCTTGTGATAAAAGGGGAGAATACTCTTTTAGTACAATTATTGAGAATTCTAAAGGTGTTAGAAAAAAATTCACACAAGACATTAATGTTAAAGCATGCAGTAATGTAGAAGTTTATACAAGTGTAGCTGAATCAGCTTGTCAATGTGAACCAATAAGTTATCTATTTAAAATTAAGAATATTGGAGATTATACTGATAGATTTGTCTTTTCACTTGATAAATACAATGATTATGCTAAGTATAGTGAAGAAGAAGTTGAACTAATGCCTGGTGAAGAAAAAAAGGTATACTTATTTATTAAATTACCTTGTGATATTTATGGTAAGTTAAATGTTGAATTAAATGTTGAATCTGTAAACTCAAATATTATTACTACAACACCTATTGAAATGGGATTTGATGATTGTGGTGTGATTGATGTTGAAGAAGAGGATGAAGAAGAAAAGAAAGATGATGTTAAAGAGAAGGGATTATTTGATTATTTAATCTATGTATTAATTGCTGTAGGAATAATATTATTAATTGTTATCATAATTATAGTAATCAGATTATTAGGAGAAGGTCAAAAAGAAGGTGAATATAGGTGGGTATTGGTCGGAAAGGATGAAGAAGCTAAAGCAGAAATTCAAGATGAAAAGAGTGCAATTTCTGAAATCACATTTAAAGCAAATACAAATATTGAAAATTGTGCATTAAGTACTAAATCTAGAAAATTTAAACCTTATAATATTAAAGAAAAACCTGGACATTATGTATACCAATATAATAAGATTGACAAAGAAAATCTTGATAAGAATGATATGAAAGATATTGTTGTTAAATTTAAAATTACTAGAAAATGGCTTGAAGAAAATAATTTAACACAAAATAATATTACATTAAAAAGATTTAATGGAGAAATCTGGGAAATAATTGAAACTAGAAGAGTTAATTCTGACGAAAATTATGTTTATTATAAATCTAATTTAAAAGATTTTAGTTATTTTGCTATTACTGAAAGAGATTATGTTGAACCGCCTGAAAAGAAAAAGGTTGATAAGAAAGAAGTTAAGCAAGCACCTGTTTTGGTTAAGGAAGTTAAAAAGGAAAAACCTATTGTTGAAAAAACTCCTGTATTAAAACCTAAAAAGGAAAAAATTGAAAAAAAGAAAGATGATGATAAGAAAAGTAATGTATGGTGGTGGATTTTATTAATTGTGGCAATACTTTTATTAGGTGGATTAGCATTCTTCTTAATTAATCAAGGTGGTCCAATTAGCGGTGATAATGCAACTATTATTGATAATAAAACAGGTGTAATAGATGATATTACTTTAAGAGAAATGACGCTTGTTGATGTTGATTATAAACAATTTGATAATACTTTAAGTTGCGGTGATAGAGAATTAATAAATTTAGATATTACGAATTTGAAAAATAACAATCAAAAGTTATCAATGGAGATTGAAGGATTGGAAGGTCTGAAAGTTTATCCTGATGCATTATTATTAAATGTAAATGATAGTGATCCTATCAAGATCTTATCAAGTGTTAATTGTGACAATACTGGAAGTTATGATATTAGTTTAATGATTAAAAATAATAATAAC
>JBHPGL010000064.1:0-8312 GCA_042570655.1 Nanobdellota archaeon
CTTCAAAGACTTTTTCTTCATTAGTATGATTATCAGCAATTGCAAAATTAATATATTCTTCCATATCATTATAAGTATTTGACATTAAACAATAAATACCTCTTTCATAAACAGTTTGTTCATAATAACATTTTTGTAAATGTTCTTTTTGCTTTTCAATACTTTCAGCTTGATCAATATCACCATTTTCACTAAAATAATCTCTTAAATCATCTAATAATTCAACATAACCTTCATATTCTTCATCTACATTATCACTATATTTATGAGTATTAACTGCATTATTGCTGAATTTTCTATATTCATCACAAGATTCAAATTCTCGGGCTGTGTTAGGATCATATTCAGTATCTTTTGTATATTGACAAATTGTTTCTTTTGATCTCAAACCCATTTCATGACCAGAAATCCAATATTTAGTGTCTTTATGTTCAAATATCTGTCTGCTCTGCGAATCTGATGACCATAATGAAATAGATTCAATTTCAGCGCAAGCTTGATCACCTTGATTCTCTGCACATTGTTTTGCTTTTTTAATTAAATCATCTTCTATATCAGGATCAAGTTCAAAGTTAACAAGTTCATCTACACTGATTCCAGGATCAATAGCTCCAATATGCGATAAATATCCTAGCGAATTTACATCATATCCTGCACCTTCATGACTCCATGTATATAAATCTCTTTTTGCTAATTGATAAAAATGACCTTCTTCAGGAACATTCTTTTTTTGAATTGATTGATCATTAATCATTTCATATATTGCGTCTTCTAATCCTTCTGATTTTAATCTTGTTTTATCTCCAAACCCTTTATAATCTGAAGATGGTATTTTTTCATAAAGTTTATTATCAATATAATCATCATCGACAATTGCCAATTTTGTTTCTATATCTTTTCCACCTAAAAATATTATATTAGTATCATAATATTCTCTTTCAACTTCACTATGTTCATCTCGAGTTTCACTTGTATCTGTTTCAACAAACCTTTTATACAAATCTTGCAAATGTTCAAGTGTAGCTTGATCAATCATTCCTCTATCAAATAATATTTGAGGTGAAACTGTTATTGTCGAATCATATTTCCAATATCCTGCCTCCTCTCCAAGATCAAATTTATATGTCTCATACCCTTCTTCTTGTTCGTATATTAATTGACAGGATAACTTACCCTTATAACCTGTTAAATAACAAGCTCCAAAAGTAACATCTGATTCATCAATATTTTCTTTTGCTAACTTTTCGCTATCCAATCCAGATAAATCTTTTATATCATCATTTAAGTTTTGATATGCAGTTAAAAACGCTCTTAAATCATAACCACCAGCTTTAACAACTTGATAATCTACATCTAAATTATCTGTTTTCAAATTAAATTTAGTGCAAGTAGTAGTTCCAAATTTACATGTTTTAAAATTCAACTTATCAGCAACTGTTCCTTCAATATTATCAAAAACAAAACTAATATCCTGACCTGTAGATCCAATTGAAATTCCAACATTATGCATATCAAGTCCAGGAACATTGCTTAATATCCTGCCTGTTTGTTCGCCAACATTGTTTAATGTCCTATCACATATTTGATTAAACTTTTCAGCATACCATTTACAAAATCTTAATGAAACTTTTTCAGCGTCAGTCAAATCTTCTTTAGCAGAGATAGTTTTCATTGTTTGTTGAGCAGCTTGATTTAATTTATTTACATTATTAGGATCGCTTAAATCATATTTTGTTAATCCATCATCTAATTGACTATTATGCTGAGAGATACAATTTCTTTTACAATCAGGATTACTTTCATCATTTCTAGTGCATATTTTTTCACAATCTTCATCAACAATATTATTAAATGTGGTTCTAAACTCAAAATCAAAAACTCTCTTTGCATCTGGATTTTCTTCGCCTATGAAGGCATTCGCCAAATTGCCCAATAATTCCTTTTTATCAATAGTCATACTTTGCTTATATCCGCTAACATCAATTGTTGGATATTTTGAAAAATACCGCCATTCTTCGCTAAAGTCCAAAACACCAAAATCTTCCCTTACCCTTAATAAAATATTTTTTTCAGGATCTGCTAAGATATAATATGAACCTTGAATTTCACAAACTTGTTTACATAAACTAATGTCAAAAGCCATACTGCCGTCAAGTTGAATAAAATCTTTTCCAACTAAAGCTTTTGATCCGTCTGCAATAATCGCATTCATATTTTCATCAAAAGTAAAAGCGCCGTCGAAAAATGAAAGAGGAATAATTGTGTTAACACCAGCATTTTTAATAAATCTTATTGCTCTTGCAACAGCTTCTTGCTGGTCTGTCCCAGTAATAAAAAATTCAAACCCATCTTCAATTGTAAGAATCTTCAAAACATCGCCGCTTTCAGTCCATTTACTCAATTCCAACAACACATTTGCATCAGGATCATCTAAAACCATTGGATGAATTACATTAACACCATCATATCTAACTTCATAATCAGACACTTCAAAATTAACTTTAAACTTTTGAGAAATAAAAGTTTCAAACGAAGTTGAAAAATCTTTAATGTTGATTTTTTCATGTTTAAACAATTCATCTCGATCAGGTAAACTAAATTGTGACATTATTCCATTCTTCTCTTCATTTGTAAAATGTTCAGTTTCAAAGAACAGATTCATATCCTGCCCTGTTGTTTTATACTTTTGAATTAATTTAAATGAAAATCCCTCTGAAAACTTTTCTTTTGACTCGCCTAAAATTTGGAAGAAATCGTTTCCATCCATTCTGCCAGATCCAATTTGTGAAAATATTAAAGTATTCAACTGATCTTCATCAATAATTCCTTCTTCAAATGCAGAAATAAAAAGTTCTGGTAGTTCTTCGTCTTCTTTACCAGTAAAATCAATCTCTTCTGCACCCCAATCAACTCCTTCAAAGACTTTTTCTTCATTAGTATGATTATCAGCAATTGCAAAATTAAATAAAAGTAAAACTATCAAAACTATAATTCCAATTTTAAATAATTTCCCAAATTTCATTCTAACTCCATTGCAAACATTAGTATATTATCTTCATCAAAATCTTTTTCAGTAACAAAAAATATGTAAGGTCCATTTTCAATTGGAACTAAATCAATATTCTTTTCAAAATAAAATAAAAATCCAAAATCAATAAAATCAGGATGAGATAAAGTATTATCAATTACAAGTTCAGCAAATTCATACATTCCTTTTAATGTCATATCACTTTCTGCCCTAAATGTATCTATAACACCAATATTTTCACCTTCAATAATTTTAATTGGAAAACCTAATTCAGCATTAATACTTTCACCATTATCATTAATTTCTAATTTTGAAATTCTTGCATAATCAATATCATCGGTATGAGGATATTCGTTAAAACATTCTAAAAACCTTTCCTTAACTAAATTATTAAAATCTTTTTCTATATCAGAATAATCTCTTAAATAATTTCTTGAACCTTGCAATAAATAATTAATTTGCATTTCAGAAACATTCAATAATTCTGCAGTTTCATTATCAAGAATATAATCATAACTTTCTCGTCTAATTTCAGTATAAAATCCGTTCCAACATAATTGTTTAACAGAAACATCAATTGCTCTATCTAAACAATTTTCTATGTAAAAAACAAGACTTTGTTTATCTATAGGTTTTAATTCTTTTGGAGGAGTTTTTAGTGTAATAAATAGAACTAATGAGGTCCCTATAACTATAACTAGTAAGACTATTAAAAATAATGTAATCTGCCCTCTTTTATTCATTCTATACACTAATAACAATTAAAATCATTATATTTATATATATTTCTCTTATTTTTATTAATAATTATATTAATTATAATGCCACCATGCGAAGTACTCGAAAATGAGTGTCGATGGCGTCTAGACTCGGTGGCGATTTCGGATAATACTTGAACCACGGAGCGTGGCATTATTAATAAAAATTAAATATGAATTAAAAGTATAATATTACAATGGAATGCAACAAAGAAAAAAACATGGAAAACTGCAACTGTTCATATCCTGGTTGTCCTAGAAAAGGAATCTGTTGTGAATGTATAAGGTACCATAGAGAAAAAAGACAACTTCCAGCATGTTTTTTCCCTGATGATGTAGAACAAAGTTATGATCGTAGTATTGAAAAGTTTGTAGAAATACATAGTAAATGAATGTTAAAATGAAAAAGAGGATAAACATTCCAACATTAATAATCTGTATAATCTCATTAATCCTATACTTCTTAACATTATTATTCAGAAAAATTCCGTTAAATACTTACATTAATGAAAACACTCACATATTAAGAACACCTTTCCTTGACAAATTGATGTCATACATTTCATTTATTTCAGCACCATTATTAATATCTTTAATAGTATTAATTATTGTAGCATATTTCTTTTACAAAAAGGATTATTTCAAACTATTATTTACAATATTAACATTTTATGTTGGATTATTAATATTGCATATTGATAAAGCAATTATAGCTAATTCTCGACCTGAAAATGCACTTATTTCATCATTTGGCTTTAGCTTTCCTTCAGGACATGTAGCAGGTGCTGTTTTAATTTCAGGATTATTAGTCTATTTTTACAAAGATGAAATTAAAAATATCTATTTGAAAATCTTAACAATAACAATCCTAACATTATTACCATTCATAATAGCTTTCAACAGAATTTATTTACAAGTACATTGGTTAACAGATATTATTGGTGCATTATTTTTAGCAATATTTTGGTTCACTCTAATTTTATTATTTCAAGATAGAATAAAACATGTAATAAATAAAAAAATCAAGGTAAAAATTAAATAAAACAAAAAATTATTTGATAATAATATAGATCAAAAAGGTGATATAATGTATGATACAATTATTATTGGTGCAGGAATTTCAGGATTAACAGCCGCATTGTATGCAGAAAGAAAAAAGATGAATTTCAAAATTCTAGCAACACAAATTGGCGGTCAATTTATGGTTTCTGGCGAAGTTCTTAATTATCCAGGTATTATTAAAACAACTGGTGTTGAATTTTTAAAAATAATGGAAGACCAAATGAAGTTCAATAATGTTAAAGTTGACAATGAAACTGTTAAAGAAATTAAAAAAGTAGGTACTAATTTTAAAATTATAACTGATAAAGGTAAATACGATTCAAAATCAATAATAATGGCAACAGGATCAAAACCACGAATGTTAAATGTTCCTGGCGAAGGAGAATTTGCTAAAAAAGGAGTTACATACTGTTCAATTTGTGACGGTCCACTTTTTGCAGGTAAAGATGTAGCTGTGATTGGTGGTGGAGATTCTGCATTAGAAGCAGTTGACTTTCTAAAAGATATTGTGAATAAAATTTATATGATAGTGAGAGGCGATAAGTTTAAAGGCCATCAATATTTGATTGACAGAGTAACGAAAAATAAAAAAGTGGAATG
Source organism: Nanobdellota archaeon (assembly GCA_042570655.1). Lineage (GTDB taxonomy): Archaea > Nanobdellota > Nanobdellia > Woesearchaeales > JBHPGL01 > JBHPGL01. The sequence goes on from JBHPGL010000064.1 coordinate 5,449, forward strand.
TATTTTTGAAGCAAATACATCTCAAATTGTTGGAGATAAATTTGTAACAGGATTAAAGTATGAAAAAGACGGTAAAGAAACTGAAATCAAATTGCAAGGAGTTATAATTGAAGCAGGCAGATTACCAAATACTGAATTAGTAAAAGATTTTGTTAAACTTGATCCAGATGGACATATTATGATAGATTGTCAGACACATTCTTCAGTGCCAGGATTATTTGCTGCAGGAGATTGTGGAGATGGCCATGAATATCAATATGTTATAGCTGCAGGTCAAGGAAGTATGGCTCTAATTAAAGCTGCAAGATATCTAAGTCATAAAGAAGATAAATAATAAATAACAATAAAATATTAAACACCTCTACCTGAGTCGCATAAGTAGCTAGTTTCACAGAAAAAACGATTCGACCTGACAATTGGTTTATAAGTTCCGAAGGAACACCCTTAATTTGTCAGTTGAGTTGGTTGTTATGCTTGGTAGTGGTGTTTAATTTATTGATTCATTATAATTTTTAAAAAATTTAGAAAATTATTCTTCCCTGATCTTAGAAATAATCTGTGTAGTACTTAAACAATCAATTAAACGAATTAAATGTAATTTAGCGCCAACTTTCTTAACAATTTCAGCTTCAACACAATTCTCACCGTAATCAGATCCATTACAATGAACAGATGGTCTAACCAGTTCAAGTAAAGGTCCTGCAACCTCTTCTTCATCCATAATGATCACAAAATCTACAGATTCAAGTGCAGCTAACATCTCACTTCGATATTTTTCAGGTATAATTGGCCTGTCAGTACTTTTATATCTTTTAACAGAACTATCAGAATTAACAGCAACAATTAAAATATCACCTTGTTCTTTTGCTTCCTGAAGAAACTTAATATGTCCATAATGTAATAAATCAAATGTACCGTTACAAGTAACTAATTTCTCACCATCTTTTTTAAGATGTTCAGCTATCTGCTTTAACTCATCTTTATCAAGGATTTTATTGTTCATAAATATCAATTTTAAAAAGGTTATTTATAAAGGTTTTGATAATAAAAAAAGAAATTTAAAATAAATAAAAAAGAATAATTAAGCAGTTTCTTCTTCTACTTCTGTCTCAACCACATCAGATTTAATAAATCCTTCAATACTTTGTGGAGGAATTGCATCATCTATATTATAATTACTAATAGCTTCCTGAATCTCTGGACTATTAACTAATCTATCGCTTAAATCTTGTGCATCAAAAAACAAACTTTTTTCCAAACCTTTAGGAAACTTAACTCCAGAACATTCAGAAGTCAAATATTGAAAAATCCTCAAATCATTCATTCTAATTGAAATTTGAAAAGTATCACTTCGCACCCTAACATAATTATGACAAATACTTACACTCTTATTAGTAGAAAGCCAATTAATTGGATATATCCTCATATTATATTCCCCATCAGGCTCAATTGAATAATTAACTTTCATATCATCAATTATACCACTAAACGCAAATCCTCTCAATTCAGGAAATCTTTTAAATTCATATTTCATAATAACACCTCGAATGTTAATAATAACAATCAAGAACTTATATATAAATGTTTTGGTTTTTACTATACGAAAGTAGTAAAAAATAATCTGAATATTAAAAAGATAAAATTAAATATCAACAATAATAAAAAACTAAAATGAAACAAATCCTACTTCATGTCTGCTGTGCACCTTGCTCAACTCATGTAATCAAAGAACTTAAAGAATTAGAATATGAAGTAATACTTTTCTTCTACAACCCAAACATCCATCCTGAAGAAGAATATCAAAAACGATTGGAAAATGCTAAAATAATCGCAAAAGAACTCAATCTAAAACTAATAGAAGGACCATATGATCAAGAAAATTGGCACAAACAAACAATTGAACTCAAAAATGAACCAGAAGGAGGTAAAAGATGTGAAATCTGTTTCAAAATCAGATTAGAAAAAACAGCAGAAACAGCAAAAGAAAACCAAATCCAAAATTTCACAACAACTTTATCAGTAAGTCCGTATAAAGATTTTAAAATTATTGAAAAAGTTGGAAAAGAAATTGAAGATGAAACAAATGTTAAATTCATCAATTTAAACTTTAAAAAACAAAACGGATATAGGAAGTCATTAGAATTAAGCAAAAAACATGATCTTTATCGGCAACATTATTGCGGTTGTATTTATTCTCAAAAATAACTTTAACACCACTACCTAAGTCGCATAATTGACATGCTTCGCAGAATTAACTATTCGACCTAATAACTTTAGTTATTAGCTGAGAGGCAGTTGATGCCTGGTAGTGGTGTTTTACATTTATTATTAGAAATAACTTTTCAACTTTTTATTTAAAATTTTATTAAATTGCTCATAAGAAAATAAACCAAATTTTTTAGAATCACCTGATTTTACAACAATTTCAAGTTCCTTTTTCTTATAATTCGGTTCATAATATTTTACCAAAATATCAAGATAATGGTTATCAACAATTTTTACTAATGGCCTATCATTTGGCAATAATTCTTCTTTCATCCTTCTTTCATCCAAATCAAGGACATGGTCTCTCTTCTCAAAATCATAAGTCTCAGCAGAAAATTTTACTTCAAAATTTAGCTCTAAATTATTATTCAAATCTTCTTTTCTAACATCTAAATGAATAAAAAATACAATCTAAAATTTTGTTAAGATCTCGAACAATAGGTCTTCTTCGAAAAATCCTTAACCATTTTGGACTAATATCGTAAGTATATTCCTTTACAGAAACTTGATATTCTTCATTTAATTGTGTAATTATCTTTGGTTCTCTAATTAATTCATGTAACTCTTCAGAATTGTCATCTGGACCATCACCAACCTTC
>JBHPGL010000065.1:0-8183 GCA_042570655.1 Nanobdellota archaeon
ATAACCCTTTTTCTTAGCATCGTTTTTATCTTTTAACCAAACCCTTTTCTTAGGTTTAATTTTCTTTGCCCACCCACATTTAGGTACATGGTAAACACTCCCCGTAGAAGAAGCAACATATCTGCCTGGACTAAACTTTGATTTTACTCCTTTTGCTTTCACATTTTCTGATTTAATATTCCTTGATTTTTTTATTGTTGATTTCTTCGCTTCTGATTTCTTTGTTGCTTTTACAGCTGTAAATAATTCAGGCATTTTTTCTTTAAATTGATTATCAATAATTATACTTTTATCAAAAACTTCCTCTTCTTCAGTATATAATAATACAATTAATGCTCTCCCAGCTATTAAAAATCCAAGTACTACAGCAATATATAATACTGTAAATACCCAACCTGAAGTTAAGTATGATAAATATAATGTATTAAAAAACCCTGCAATGAAAAATACAACAGCGCTACCCCAACCTGATTTTGTATTTTTTAAGATTCCAAATAATACAATATAACCTAAGATAACTAAAATTAATGTCATGACTAATCCTTGTAAATCAAATAATCCAGTAAGTAAACTAAGAAGTCCCAAAAAATAGATTAACATCAATAATATTGTTATGTAAATTCCCTTTTTCATAATTAAATAAAAATTAAGATCATATTTAAATTTTTCGTCGAGAAAAGCTATATTTTCGTCACCAAATCAGTGTTAATAATAAGTTATTTTAAAATCAATAATCAACCCATTTCTCTCCGCATTGACTCCATTCTAATGTTATAGCATCATATATATCAAGAATATATTTTCTTAACAATGGATCCATTTCTTTTCCTTCTTCACAATGTCTTAATACTGGTTCTTTTGTATTTTTTGAAAGAATTCCGTCAAATCTAAGTTTTTTCTCAATAACATTATACAAATCCCCTCGTTTAATTTTAATATTATCATAACTATCTATTGATTCTGGATTTGTTTCATCCCCACCTGAATAAACTAATTGTGTAGAAATATAAAATATCTTATTATAATCATGATAAGGAAGTTTAACTTGATATTCAATTTCCTTTATTATTTCAGTTTCGTCTTTAACCTTATCTTTAAAGATATCTAGAATAACATGTCTCATTAATGCTCCTCTTTTTAATAATCCAAAATAAGAATCATCTCTCATAAACTTTTGGTTCATTTGTTCAGTCTTACCAGTAATAGAATTAAATCCTTCCCAAAATATCATGTGATCTATTGCGTATGGCATTTATTCCCCCAATAGTAAATAGCTACACCTATTACATATATAAATTTAACCCTTATAATATAAATGACAATACCGCCATGCGTAGTACTCGAAAATATTTAACTAGAAATGAAGGATCGGTCGTCATCTTGCCAATTAATACTTAAACTACGGAGCGCGGTATTGCCTTATATTAAAAAATCACATTTAGAACTCATCAGTATCTTCAAGTTTATCCAAATAACCTTTTTGTTTTAAGAATGAAACATGTATAGGTTTATATTTAAACATAATATCTCCTTTTTGATCGCCACCAAATTCCCAAGGTTCAACGATAACAATATTACCTTCTCTAACCCATAACCTTTTTTTCAATCTGCCAGGAATTCTACAATTTCTTTCTTTACCATCCAAGCATCGAATTCTTAACCTACTTCCTCCAAGCCTTTGTTCAACAATTCCAAGAACTTCTCTACCTCGCGGAAGTTTAATTCTACGCAATTCTTCTTGAATTGCATCTTTTTTAGCTTGTTCATCTTTCTTCTTACTCATATTTAAATTAGAAATAGACTTTATTTATAAGTCTTTTGTAAAAACTCCAACACTTACAATAATATAAACACTACTGCCTAGATCGCGTAATTGACAAGTTTCACAGAAGAAGCGAGATAACCTGAAGCTATGTTTTTCATAGCTGAAGTTGAGAAGCATACTACGTATGGCAGTAGTGTTTATTTGTTTAAAAAATAATATTGTTACTAGATCATGCTTGGCAATGGTGCTTATTTTGATTAAAAAATAACATATATAAAACTACGCATGGCAGTAGTGTTTATTTGTTTAAATAAGAATAAATTAAAATCAAATTTTCTTAAATCCTTCTACTCTACCTTCAAATTCAATATACATCCTTTCTTGTTTAAAAGAATTACCTAATTGATCAGCATATTGATATAATACTTCTTTAAATTTTTCTGAAGATATTTCCCCAGATCTTGGACTCCAAGAAAATTTACAACAATATACTTTTTCATGATAACTTCCATAACCAGTTCTTCCAAGTAAAAAAGTTTCATTAATCATACAAGATGGTATAGGAAGTTTTTGTGATTCCCTTTCTTCATTAATAGAATCTAATAAATCAAAAATTTCTTCCATAGAATATTCCTTATTATCTTCATATCCAATTCTAGCACCGCAATAAATAATACCTGCTAATACTGGTCCTTCAGATTCTAATTTATAATTTTTCATAATTATCACACATAGTTTTAATAATCAACAGGAATTGGAACAGGCTGTAATTGAGGTTCAGGTTTAAATCCTGGATTTGGATGCAAATATTCTTTCATCTTATCCTTAATCCTTTTCCCAACAGTTTTCCTTGGCGGTTCAGGTATTTTTGCCTTAGTCATATATTCAGCTAATGAAAATGGTATTAAAGAAAGCGTTTCAACCATAGTACCAGTTCCAAGATAAAGTAATGAATTACTTGATTCATCTAATCCCTTATCTACACAATTATATCCTAAATAACCAAATATAGGAATAAACGCCATCCATGAAAGTCGAAATATTTTTTTTATATATTTACTATATCCTCTTGCTTCTTGTTCCATCTCTTCTTCTAATGGAGAATTAAAATTAGGTTCTTTTAAACCACAATATGAAAAAAGACCAAGAAATAAAGCAGATGCTCTAGCTCCAAGTAAACTCAAAGCAAAACCACCGGTTGAAATTTGATAACACTTCTTAACCAAATCCTTATAACTCTTTCCAGTAAGATGTTGATACCCTTCACCAACCTTCCCAGCAGACTTAATCATAAAATTATCAAATCTAGTTAACTTACTTCCATCTTCTGGATAAAACTTATCTTCAAGTGTCATATTTCAACTAGTAAACAAATACTATTTAAATACTTTACCCTTTTGGGACTACTCTAGAGTAAAAAATATTAAACAAGTTTCTCGTATATAAATTAACAAAATTAATCAAAAAATTAACCGAAACATTTATAAACCCTGGATAATCACATTAAAGTAGAAATGAATGTGAGGGAGTTTTTACTAATTACAGTAATTTTACTAATTTTATCTAGTTTTACCGTTATTGCAGCAGATATTGATAATTCTATAGAAGATCTATTATTAGAAGAAAATGAAGTAGATGTAATCATTGTTTTAAAAGATAATAATAAACTTGATAATATTAATGAAGATTTGAAAGAAGTTCAGGAAGAAATAAAAGAACCCGAAATAATAAAGGAAGAGATTGAAGAATTAGTTGAAGAAAAACAAGAGGAAATTAATGACATTCAAGATGAATTTTTAGATGATCTAAATTTTCAAGAAGGCGATGATATTTCAACAGCAACAAGAGTTGTAAAATATGAATATGATCAAGCTGAAGAAACAGTCTCAATTAAAGAAACAGAAATTGATTTAAAAATTAAAGATAAGTATGATAATGTTAATGCTATCTCAGGAAAAATTACTCAGGAAGGACTTGATAAATTAGAAGATAATCCAAATGTAGAAAGAGTGATTGTTGATGGAACTTTAAGAGCATTATTAGATGTTTCAATGCCAAAAATAAATGCAGATGATGTTTGGGATCTTGAATTTAATAATGAATATATAACAGGTAAACATGAAACTGTTTGTGTTATTGATACAGGTGTTGACTATACACATCCTGATTTAGGCGGTAGTTGGGGTGAAATTGTTATTGGTGGATATGACTTTGTCAATGATGATGCAGATCCAATGGATGATCATGGACATGGCACCCATGTAGCAGGAATCATATCATCTCAAAATGAAACATGGAAAGGTGTCGCACCAGATACAAAAATAGTTGCAATGAAAGTATTAGATGATGGCGGAGAAGGTTCATTCTCAGATACAGCAGCTGCAATTGATTGGTGTATTAACAATGCATCAGAATTAAATATTTCAATTATAAGTATGAGTTTAGGAGCAGATTGGTCAGGATGTTCAGATCCACCTGCTAATGCTATTGAATCTGCAAGAGAAGCAGGTATTATTGTTTTTGTTGCTTCTGGTAATGATGGATTTTCTGATCACATTTTATTTCCAGCATGTTCACCAAATTCAACTTCAGTTGGAGCATCAACAGATACAGACCTTGTTGCAGGATATTCTAATACTGCTTCAGACCTTGACATGTTAGCTCCAGGATCAAACATTTATTCAACAGTTCCAACAGGTGCATGTGTCCATTGTACAACTTCAAAATGGAAAAGCATTTCAGGAACTTCAATGGCGACACCGCATGCAAGTGCAGTTGCAGCATTATTAATTCAATATAAAAAATTAGAATCTAATTATACTTTATCTCCTGATGAAATTGAAACAACTTTAATGGAAACAGGAGTTAATTTAACAGATGCAGATAATGGTTTAACATTTCCAAGAATTGACGCTTTAGCAGCATATAAATCATTAGATACAAATGCTCCTACATTAACTTTCGACCAACCTACACCTGACAATTATTCATCTACATCAACAACATGGACAATTATTAATATCTCATCAAATGAACTATTATCATCAGCTTTATTAGAATGGAACAATTCAAATTATTCTTTAACAAATACAAATGATTATTGGTCAATCAATATTTCAGGCCAAGGATTATATGATTATCAAATATATGGGAATGATTCAGCAAATAATTTTGGAGTAACAGAAACAAGAGTTGTGTACTTAAACAATCAAGACCCTTTAATTGAATATGAATCTCCTAATGAAACAGACATAATTATTTTTGAAAATCAATCGCAAGAATTCCAACATATTAGCAGTGATCCAAACGATGATGATCTTACATATGATTGGTTATTAAATGATGAATCACAAGCAACTACTCAAAATTGGACTTATACTCCTACTTCCACATCATCTGGAATTTATAATGTTACTTTAACTGTTAGTGATGAATTTTCTTCAATTTCAACTTCATGGAATTTAACAGTATTAAATATAAATTTTGCTCCAGAAATATTTATTGAAACTCTTAATGTTATTGAAGATGAATCATTATCTTATCAAGTAAATGCTTCAGATGCAGACAACGAAGATTTAACATATTCGCATGATTTGACTCATCAAAATTTTTCATTGAATAGTACTGGTTTTATGACTTGGCAGACAAATGCATCAGATATTGGAGTTTATAATTTTAATTTAACAGTATGTGACAATTCTTCAGAAATTAACAATTGTACAACTGAAATTGCAACAATTAATGTAACTGAATTTAATGACCCACCATATCTATTGTTAACTCCTCCAAATATAAATATGGTTGAGGATACTTTTAATGATAGTTTAAACTTATCAATTTATTATGATGATGAAGAAAGTGGTTCAAGTTTAATTTATTTTGCATCAAGTAATATTGCTAATGTTATTCCTACAATCAACGGAGATATTTTAAATGTATCAGCTACAAATGATTATTTTGGTCAAGCATTAATTTATGTTAATGTGTCTGACGGAGTTAATAATTTTTCAGATGTAATAATTGTAATAATTGATGGTAGATTTGACATGTTTGATTTTAATATATCAAATCCCGATAATGCATCATTAGTAGAACTAGGACAACCAATTCAATTTAATGTTTCAACATATAATCCAGAAAATATTAATTTCACATATGTTTGGGATTTCGGAGATGAAAATTCAACTGAAGAAAACCCAACTAATATTTTTACTGAAATTAACTCTTATGAAATCAGTTTAATTGTTTCAGATGGAGAAAATTCTTCAGATGATTCAATCACAATCACTACTCAAGATACAACTGCACCAATAATCAATCCTAATTATTCAAGTTCTATCATGAAAAACCATGATTTAATTGTATATGCAAATTTCTCAGATGCAAGCAACATTTCAAATCAAACATTAACATATAATGGATCTTTAATTGATTCAAGTCAAGATGGAAATAGTTATGTATGGACAATTGATGATTTAACTGTTTTAGGAACTTATAACTTTTCAATTTATGTAATTGATGACTATGATAATGATAATACTACTATTTATGAATTTAATGTAATAAATTGTACAGAAGATTGGAGTTGCGGTTCTTGGAGTTCTTGCCTTGGAGGCGAAGAGATAAGAACATGTACAGATGCTAACTATTGTGGAACTACTTACGATCAACCAGAAGAATCCCAAAGTTGTTCAAGCAGCTCTGGTGGTGGAGGAGGCGGTGGAGCTTCATATGCAACACCCGAAGAAGTAACACAAATATCAACATACAAAAAAACATATGCAATTGGATCTGTAACTCCAAATAGTGGTTTAAGTATCAGTCCAAGTAAAGAAGGTTTATCAATAAATTCATTAAATGTTGATGTATCAAATTCAAAATCAAATGTACAGGTTGATGTTGAAACACTTGAATCAAAACCAACAGCTTTACCAGAACCGCCAAAAAAATATTATAAAATTAATAAAATCCAAGTTACAAATGTTGTAGAAGATGACATTATTAATGCAGAGATTGGTTTTAAAGTTGAAAAATCCTGGTTTAATAACCATGATGTAGAATCTGTAAAATTAATGAGATACCATGGAGAAGAATGGGTTGATTTATTTACAGTTAAAGCAAGTGAAGATGACACATATATTTATTTTAAATCAATTACTCCTGGATTTTCATATTTTGCTATCACTGCAGATGAAATGGTTGTTGAAGAAGTAGTTCCTGTTGAAACACCTATCGAAGAAACAGAAGGACCAGTAATGACATCTCAAAATGAAGTTCTACCAGTTGAGCCTGAATTAAGTGCAACAAGCGGCAGCGCAGTTCAAGAAATAATTGATAATGATTCTAAAGAAATAATTGAAGAAGAAAACGTTATTGAAAATGCAGAAGAGATACAATCTAACAACACAATCCAATTAATTAGTTTAGCAGCATTTATTTTAGTTATTGTTGGCTTAATTGCATTAGGTATTTCAAAATATATTAAAACCCCAAAAGAACCAGATACATTAATAAGTAAAATTAATAAGGACATATTAGACATTGAAAAGAAATCTTCAAATGTAGAAAAAGAATCTATTAGAGCAATTAAAAGAAGTAAAATACACCATCATAAAAAACATCATAAGATGAAAAAAGTATATCATAAGAGAGATATGGAACTACATCTTGTTAATATTGATAAAGTTAAAAAGAAAAAATAATTAATTCTAATAATAATTATAGTAACTATAATAATAATGCCGCCAGGTTTATGCACGTAGTGCACCTTATTTGTAGTTAACAATATTTATATCCATGGTGTTAAAAATTGTTCCGACACGAAGTATTAGGAACATTTGAAAATTTTTAATTTTCATTACGTTTGTCATCTTGTTATTAAAATAACCTAACGGAGCGCGGCATTGTTATAATTAAGAAATAATATAATTAATATTTACCCAGACTCATTTGACCTTTTCTTTTAGTTGGTTTAATTTGAATATCTTCCTTTTTTAGTTTAATTCCAACTTGTTCTTTAACAGAAATTGCCATTTTCTTTCCAAGTAGATGTACCAGAATTGTAATGTTAGCTTTTTTAATTGCGCCAACATCTTTAATATTATTTGCGAATAATTTTCTTGCCCTAACCCTACCAATACCTTCTAACTTTAATAAAGGTAATAGCTCTTCTTTTACACCATTTTTAATTCTAAATCTTAATTTTCTAAGATCTTTTATTAGATCCATCATTTTTAATATTCTACAAAGTTCTTCTGATGCATATATTAACCATCTTGCAAGATTTAGTTTTACATGAATTTCTCCCGGTCTAATATCATAATTTTCAAGTAAAAATATCTGCAACAAAATTAGGTAAAAGAATTGCAGATATTCGAGAACAGGGATGAATGTCATACCTTGTCTTGTATAACGTTTT
>JBHPGL010000066.1:0-7937 GCA_042570655.1 Nanobdellota archaeon
AATTAATAGAATACAATACGAGAATAGAAGAACTTTTTAATAATATTAAAACTAAAGAAATTAATAAAAAAGATGAGATTCTTGGACTAAATGTTAATAAAAGTGTTGAAATATTAAATTTAATTTTATATAATTCTATTCATATTCTTCCTGATGAAGCAAATGCAGTGGAAATTGTAGTAAAACTTAATTTTAATGATTATAATTATCAGGATTATAAAAATAATATTAAATTGTTAGAGCAAAAAAGCATTTTGAAAGATTATATTCAGAAAGTTAAGAATGAAGCTGCTTTTGATGAACAATATTATAACTTTAAAATGCATTTACCTTATTCTTTAAATGAGATGGGTGTTCCGATTCAGGATCTTCATAATACAGCTGATATTGGCCATATTAATATAGGCATAGAAGAAAATAAATTTACTTTATCATTATCCGATCAGATTGATTTAGATTTAAGTTTGGAAGAAATTAAAAAAATTAGACTTGTTAATATTGTAGACGAAGAATACTGTCCAATTTATAATGGATTTTCGTCAAAATTAATTAGACCTGATAATTTTATTAATCATTTTAAAAAAAGTAAAGGTTTTTCAGATAAAGAAATTAAATTTAAAGATGTTAAAGAAACTTTACTTAAAGCTAACTTTACTTTGCTTGAAAAGAAATACATTCAAAAGATTTTTAATGATTTAAAAGGAGGATTTTATTTACCTGAACAAAAATTATTAAAATATGATAAAAAAACGAGTGTGGGTTTATCTTTGAGACAACATGTAACAATAGATGGATATGCAATTTTTAATAAAAAATTAGTGCATTTTAATGAATATGCACTTCCTGAAACTTTTTCAAACATTAAATTTGATAAAAACTTTGAAAATTATGTAGGATATGCATTAGCAAGAAATAAATTTAAACCACAACATAAAATTAATATTTATGAAAATATTGTTGAAGAATTAAAAGATAAATTTACCATTTCTTTTAACATGTATAATGGCGAAATAAAAATTTTTTAGGCACCGAAGAAATCTATTAATACATTATGTACATGATTTACAACTTTTTCAAAATCTTTCTGACTACCAATTCTATCTAAATGAAGTTCATTCAATAAAATCTTTCCTGCAGAAGCATATTGGTTGCCGCCCCCTTCAAACTTTGAAGCGACTTTTGCTAGGTTTATCTTGGAATCATTCGATCTTCTAAATGAAAGTTTACCATCTTTAAATAATATTGCTGCAATTTCAATTGCTCCAGTATCAATCATTCTTTCACCTGCATCTGAACTTGATAATAAAGTTGAAGCTAATGAAATTCCTACTTTTTTAGTAATGTAATTTTTAATTATCATCTTTGTTGTCAAATCTTCAAGTGCTTTTTCTCTTTTAGCAATATATTCGTTTCGAATTTCTTCAAATTGTTCTCCCCAATATACACCTTTAGATAACATTTCGATTAATTCTCTTTTATTAAAACCAGAATTAAGTACATCTGTTAGTTTCATACTTCGTTCATCCTGCCTTTCCCAGAATTCTTTATCTCTAGCTATTTTAGCTAAAGTTAATGATACAAAATCTGTTGGCATAAATCTTTTTGTAGATAATTCTGCAGAACAAAATGAATTTTTATTATAATTTGAATCCATTTCTTCAATAGGTACACCTGCAAAATCAACAATTTTAACATGTTGCGTTAACATTTCTTTTGTTTGTTTAGTAAAAGGTAGATGTGAGTTCCAATATACAATTTTATTTTGATATTTTTGCAGTTTTTTGATTTTCTTTTCTAAATCTTTTATTTCTTCAGGAGAAAAGTCAAGAATAAATATTGCTGTATTTTCAAGTTTTGACATATCTTCAAAAACAGCATTTGCATTTTGATATGAAACAAAAGTAATACGATAATTATAATTTTTCAATCTAGCCATCCTTACCAGAACTGCTGCAGAGGCCACCCCATCAAGGCTCTCTGGACAGAATATTGCACATTTTAGAACCATATCAATATTATTTTCTTATAGGTATTTAAAGATTGTTGGTAAGGAGTATTTATAATGAAATTTAACTAAGAAATTGTTAATTAATTGACTGTTATATAGTTTACTACAACTTTCCTTTATATATGTAATACTGGCTATCTAATTACATTGTTAATTTTGTTAATAGTAATAATATTGAGGGTAAGAATGTTATCTAGGAGAGAATTTATAAAATATTCATTTGCTAGCGGAGTTGGACTTTATTTAGGTTTAAATTCTATTAAAGCTGAAGCCAAAACTTATAATCTTGAAAATCAAGTTGATAAATATATTAAAAAAATGCGGAAAAAAGGTAAAGTAAGTTCTAACGAAAACACAGCATGGTCTGTTTATGATTTTACAACAAATACAAAATTGGTTTCTATAAACGAAGATAAACCATTACAAGCAGCAAGTTTAATTAAACCATTTGTAGCATTAGCATTTTTTCATAATGTGGAATTTGGTAATTTTTATTATGGTTCAAAAAGTAAGAAAAATATGTTATGTATGATTAGAGATAGTAAAAACGAATGTACTAACTGGTTGATAAAACAAATGGGTGGACCGAGGAAAGTTAATAATTTATTAAAGAAGCATTATAGCGGAATTTATAACGATGGTAAGATTGTTGAAGATATTCCTAAAGGAGGCAAAACTTATAAAAATACTGCTAGTGCACATGATTATTCTAGATTTTTATTTGCATTATGGAAAGGATCAATTCCTGGTTCTAAAGAAATTAAAAGGTTGATGGCATTAGAAAATCTTGATAGATGTTGCGATAAAGTACCTTCAATGCCACGAAATATTGAAGTCTATGATAAAACAGGTAGTACTTCTATGTTATGCGGTGAGATGGCTATAATAGTACCATATCGCGGCAGGAAAAAGTATCCATACACATTAGTAGGGGTTATTGAAAAAGATAAAAGGGCTAAAAATTATTCTAATTGGATTAGTGATAGAAGTGATATTATTAGAGGTGTTTCTGGTCTTGTTTATAATGATATGAAGAAAAGGTATAAGTTTGGTTAAATTTTGATAGATTTTCTAATAATTTCTTTATCTTGTAAAATTATGTATGATAAATCTTTTAGGTCTGCTCCAACATTAACTGCTAACGTATTATTAAACTTTTTTATTGACGGCGCATGAGTATGGCCAAAAAAATGATATTCAATATTATATTTTTGATATAATTTTAAAAACATATCTGTTCCTGAATATGCTGCATAAAAATCCTGGTCAATATCATTTCCACGACCCATAACACTATAATGCGGTACTGTATGTGAAATTAAAATTATATCTTTATTTTCATCTAATCTTTGATCTAATTTATTAATTAATTCTGTGCAAAATTCTGAATTTGTTTTGCCATTAAAATCTAGGAATCTATTATCCATCCATGGATAATGACTATTTTGATATATTAATAAATGTCTATTAATAGCTTTTCTTGTTACAATATCACTCATTCTTGCCAGCGAATAGTCATAATGGCCATATGTTCCTGCAATTATCTTATCTTTAATTTCAAGGTTATCTTTTTCAAGATGGATTAAACCTAAATCTTTTGAAATATCATTAAATATTTCATATAAAACTTTTTCACTTGATATACCTAATTGTTTTGTCCATAAATCATGGTTGCCGCAAACAAATGCAATATTTGTATCAAAGTAAGATTTTAAATTTTTAAATAATTCTAAATGATTTGAAAAGTCTTTATTTGGGACAGCATTATCACCGCATAAGATGACTGCATCAAATTTATGTTCTTCTGATAAATCTTTAAGTAGCTGTTCTTTTATTAGAGAATTATCATTATCAATATTGTAATGCAAATCTGATAATATTAAAAGTTTCATTTTTATTTATTTGGCATGGCGCTAACATTATTTTTATTACTTGATAATCTTAA
This sequence comes from Nanobdellota archaeon, assembly GCA_042570655.1. Classification (GTDB taxonomy): domain Archaea; phylum Nanobdellota; class Nanobdellia; order Woesearchaeales; family JBHPGL01; genus JBHPGL01. Next base: position 3,954 of record JBHPGL010000066.1, read on the forward strand.
TATGATATCCTTCAAGTACCTTTTTGTTATGTTCTTCTAACTTTTCTTTATAATCGGGATAGAATTCTGAGGCTCTTTTAACATCTCCATTATTATATGATTTTGGATCAATATTTCTTAACTTACTTTTTCCAATAATATCAGGATCATTTTTATCTACTTTAACTTTAAAATTTTTATTTAACATATTTAATTTTTCAAGGATGGATTTGTTATTAGAATTTTTTAATTTATCATATACAAAATCATCGTCACTAAATATATCATCTTGGTTTAGAATATTTTCATTTAAGGCTATCTTTATTGCATCTGCCATAACTTGATATATAGCCACATCAATTGGGTTTGCCCAAGATAGATCATCAAATTTTAAATAATCTTCTGCGAATTTCTTTGCAATCTCTTTATTTTTAAAAATGAATTCATTATTATAAATCATTAAATTATCAATATATTCTTTTACATATTCTTTAATATTTTCTTTATTTTCCAATAATTCAAATGCATCTCTTAATGTATAATCAATCCTATCTGCACAAAGGTCTGGGATTGATTTTTCTAATAATGGGAAGTTTTTCTCATCAAGAAAATATTTAACATCATATCCGTGTTTTATAAGGATTTCAGGGATTTCAGAATTTAATATTAATTTTTCATGAAATTGTTCATGATAGTCATGATTCTCATTTTTAAAAACAAAATCAATTGTATGAGAAAATGCTGTATGAGGAATGTCATGTATTAGTCCTGCAATTTGTTCTTCAATTGAAGCACCCATGATTTTTAATAGTATCATAACGCCAACAGAATGTTCAAATCTGGTAATGTTTTTGTTGAAAACATATCTTGAAGCACCTGCCTGATATATTCCTTTTAATCTTTGCAGAGGTTTTGAATTGATTATATCTATTAAAACTGGATCATCAATTTCATATTTACCATAAACTATATCATTTATTTCCATATTTAGAAGACTTTAACTGATTATTTATAAGTTTTTAGGAAATTGAATATATTATTTGAAATCAGAATCTAAAATACTCATAACTACATCATGATGGTATTTTCCATCTATTAACACATTATCCCGAAGAATACCATCTTTTTTGAAACCACATTTTTTGTAAGCTGCAATTGCTCTTTTGTTAAATTCTAACACAATCAACATAATTTTATGTAAATTCATTTCTTTAAATCCAAATTTTAAAAGACATTTAATTGCATCTGTACCATAACTTTTACCAAAATAATCTCCTAGTAAACCAATGGCTAATTTTGCATTTTTATCAGTTTTACTTATAGAATGTAATCTGCAATGTCCAATATATTTATTGTCTTCTCTACGAATTATTGCAAACCATAAACCCGATTGTTTAGTTATTGCTTTATCAAATTCTTGTCTCTTAATTTTTAATGATGGTTTTCTTGATTTAATAGAAGCACCACACATTAAACGAAATTCTTTACTTTCTCGTGTTTGAGCAAAAGATTCAAAATCAGATTTATGTAATGGTCTTATATATACTTTCTTACCATTAATTTTTATTAATTTCATATATGATTGTAAAATAAGAAAGTATTTAAATTTATATACTATTTCATAAACATTTCATCAGAATCAATAACTTTCATTTCAACAAGTTTTTGTTTAAGACATTTAATATGATTTTCATTATAATATAATCCTGTTTTGGTTTTTTTAATCTGTTCTATCAATTTTGGATCTCTAGTGTTTAACAAATCTACAAATAATGAAGGAATTACATTTGCTGATCCTGCAATCATTCCCTGATCAAAATCAATTACAAGTTCAAAAAATGATTCTGAGCCGTCGTAAACAATATATTTATTTGTACGACGATATAATAGTTCCCTAAAATATTTTTCATTTCCAGAACTATCTTTTATTCCAATAATTTTTGGATAATTATGTTTTTCAATTAATTTTAATGGAATCATTGTTCCGTCTGTAATTTTTGGATTGTTGTATAGCAGAATCTCTGGATGGGTTTTATTAACAACTAAATCAATTATTTTTTCAGGATCATCATAATACATTGGAGCAAGTACTACAGCAGTAGCTTTCTTTTCATAAGCAAATTCTGCTAATTCAAGTGTTTCATCTATATCTTTTGATGAAACTCCTACAAAAACTGGAATTTGTCCATCTATTAAGTTTAATGCGGTTGTTATAACTTGTTTTTTTTCTTCCAATGTTAAATATTGAAATTCTCCTGTTGTTCCTAGAATGAATATTCCTTTAACTTTTGCATTAATTAAGAAATACAGTAATCTTTTTAGGCTTTCTAAATCAAGTTTGCCATCTTTTTTTGGTGTAATGTTTGGAACGATTATTCCTTTTAGATGTTTCATGTAATATATTGAATCATTGTTTTATTTAATGGTTTCGGTATAGTCTTTTAATCTTTAATTGCTTCAATTAATCTCTTTACACCTTTAAATGGAAATCTCATTTTATTTTTTGAATTTCTTTTTGAAAAATGTCCTAATTCTCTATCAGGTGAATAATTATCTCCATGATAATCTGATCCTGCACCTATTAATAAATCATGTTTAACTGCAAATTGCAAAAAATAATTGATTTTTTTTGGACTATGTTTAGGAGAATAAGGTTCTATTCCTTTTAATCCCTTTTTCTTTTTTTCAATTAAATATCTTTCGTCAGAATTTAGTTTTTCTTCAACAGTTTTAGCTCTTGTCATCTTACCTTTTTCACCAGGATGTGCAATAATTGTAATTCCATTTGCTTCATTTGCATATTGTAATGCTTCATCCATATGTAAAATTGAATGTAATTCAGGGTTATATTCTGTATGCCAACCTACATCCCCAATATACGATGTAACGTAATTTTTTAAAATATCTGAATATTGATCTATGAATTTTTGTTCTCCCTTTAGAAAGATTCCTAAAGCTTCATACATTCCAATAATAATTTCATTTTTTCCAGTCTCTTTTTGATGTAATTTATTAATTCTAGATGCAATGTAAGCTCCTATTTCGCCAAAATGAATTACATTATCAATTTTAGTAAATTTCTTAATTTGATCAAAAGTAGGTTTTATTTGTGATCCATCTATTAATTCAATAGGATTTTGCTGAGATAATTTACAAATTTTTTCAGATTTATTATTTTTAGCTATCTTATCATTTTCAAAATGTTCAATTAATTTTGAATCTAATTTTTCAGGATTAAATCCATAAACCAATAGATGATTATTGACTTTTTTACCTTCAAAAACATCCTCTACTGATAATTCTATTCCTGGAATTACAGCCATACCATATTTTTTACTTGCAGAAATGATTTCAATATAACCATCAATAGTGTCGTGATCTGTAATTGATATTATTTGTAGGTCGCATTCTCTTGCATATACAATTAGTTCTGTTGGTGTTAATTCTCCATCAGATATTGCACTATGTGTTTGTAGATCAAATAATACTCCCATTATAATTAATTAGTAAAATAGCTTTAAAAACTTTTCGGTTTTTATTACTTAAAAATGATTAATTTTATAAATAAACGATTTTCCAATTAAATTTATGATAAATATACAGGTAATTGACCTTGAAAAAGCAATTGAATTGCATAATAAGATACCTGAATTTAATGATAATTATATTGAAAAGAATTTTGAAAATAAGTGTATAGGTAATGATCCATTGATTCTTAAATTAGAAGTCTATGGATTTAAAGCAGGTTATTTGATTGGATATGATCATTTTAAAGATGGTTCATATTATTTATGGATGGGAGGAATTTTACCTGAATTTCGTAAAATTGGTCATATGAAAAGATTGATTAATTATAGTTCTGAATGGGCTAAGAAAGAGGGTTATGATAGAATTAGAATTAAAACAAGGAATTATAATAAAGCAATGATTAATTTATGTGTTAATGAAGGATTTTAGTTTTAACCAATCCTAATCTATTACTTATCCGATGAACATGTGTATCAA
>JBHPGL010000067.1:0-7718 GCA_042570655.1 Nanobdellota archaeon
CATCAATGTTTTTTACATTATCTAAAAAAGAATAAACTTCTTCCCAACTATTAGAAATTTGATATAAATCAGTTGCAATTAAAGTTGCCTTTTCATATAATTTACCATTATTTGCCAATACATTAGCTACAGGATCAGAATAAGGATTTCTACCAGCTCTTATTTTTGGCAACTCTCTCATAATATCATTATATAAATATTCAAATGCAATTGCTTGCGCTTCATCAATATAATTTTTGGTTATCCCCCTAACTCTTTGATTGCTGGAAATATGACCTAATTCATGAAATTGATAGTGTAATTTTTCAGGAACATTTAATTCATTTTTATATAACATAACTCCTACAGATAATTTCCCAAATGGTGTATTAATTCCATTTTTAAAATAACAAGCATTTGACTTACATAAAAAATGTTCCCCTTTAAAACCAATTTCTTTAATCCTCGGATATTTATTCCCAGTAATGTAAGTATACATCTTTTTTTTAAAATTATCAAAACATTTTTTATCATAATCTTTTGCTTTAGGAATACACCAATTATCTTTCTCAATTACTTCCTTTAATGGTTGTCTTGTTTCAGGAAATTCAACTTTTTCTTCAATTCTGAAAGGAGTATAATACAATCCAGCTCCGAGTAACCCGGCTACAATTCCAAATTTAACTAATTTCTTTTTATCGACCATATATACCAACTTAACTTTCCCTATTTATAAAATTTATGGAAACAGATTATAAATCAGGTTCGAAATTTACTTCCTCATAATTATTTTTATCAAACTCATACTTTAAAATCTGTTTTAATTACAAACTTTTTATCTTTAACTTCTTCTAAATCAAAATATTTTGTTACAAAACCATAATCACAAGCACGAAGAATCTTCTCATTTGAATTGGTATAAACCTCTTTTAAAGTTCCATCTACATCTTCAAATATTTTAAAATCATAATCTACAATTGAATAATACTCAGCTAAATTTAATAATCTTAAACTAATTGTACATTGTTCAGTACCACAACTAGCTTCAGTCATATTCTCTACTTCAGGCAATTCATTAATAACACATATATTTTTTGTTGATGATTCTTGATAACTTTCTCCTTTATATAAAATTGCTCGAACATATTTTAATCCAGGTTCATCTGAAACATATTCTTCAATTATAGTATCTTCGACAAATGGTCCAACAGTATGCTCTTTTTCAATAAATGTAACATCTTTTTCAATTTCATCCCAATTAGCTACATTACTAACATCTTCATCTAAAATTATTTTATATTTTATATCTAAATAATCAATACCAAGATTGTCAAGGTTTATCTTTAAAAAAGTTTTTTGTTTCGTATTAACAATTGGTTCATCTATTAAAAAATCAAATTTAGATGGGTTATGTTCAAAAGGAGATAATTTAATCCTGCTTAGAGTATTTTGAATACTAGTATTACTAAATGTTGATCCTACAACAATTTTGTTATATGAAAATTCCCTATCACTAGTTATATTGTTTTTAAGAATATAACTATTATAATGATCCCTTATTTTATTTGAATCAACAAGCATTAAAATTAACGCTAGATCTGAAATTTCTTTATTATCTTTCATTAAATCATATGCTTTAATGTATGATTTAAATGGTCCTAATAAAACATTATCAACATGATTTTTTTGACTTAAAATAATTCCTCTATTAAGATAACTATAAGCAGCCAATTCTTCCATATCTTTCTTAAAATTAGAAAAATAACTACTTCGAGAATAATCTAATAATTTATCACCATTTTCTCCAAAATTCTTTGCCACATTTGAATCAATTAAGTGCGTTACAAATGGATAACAAAAGTCTGAATATATATAATATTTATCTATCCCATAATTATTTAACTCATTATATTTTTTAATTGTATCATTATACTTGCCTTCAAAATATAATTTTCTCGCTTCCAATAATGTAACTGCTTTTTCTTCATGTTTATTTTTCTTTAATTTGCTGATAACATCATTTATATCTCTAACTTTTGAATCATCTAAAAATGAGTAAACCTTTTCCCAACTTTCAAGAACAACATATAAATCTCGAGCTAATAATGTTGCATCTGAATACAATTTTGATTTTCTTTGATGAAACTCAACTACATCATCAATAAAAGGATTATTAACAGATCTTATATCAGGTAAATCTTTCATCATTTCATTATATAAATATGAAAATGAAATTGCCTGAGCTTCATCAATATAATCTTTAGTAAAAATATATCTCGTTGCCTGCTTGCTTGAAACATGTCCCAATTCATGAAACATTGTAAATAATTTATCTGGCATTTGTTGATCTTTCAAAAGAATTGTGCTGTGAGATAAATTTGTAAACGGAATTTTAAACTTAAAATATTGAGCAGACCTATTTTGTGGAAATGTTTTTTTCGTAAGCCAATTATTATTTACTTGAATAATTCGAACATTATTTGGGAACTCGTTCCCAGTCATATATTTATACATATTTTTAGAAAAATCCATGTAACATTTATCATCATAAGGTTCTGGAATACACCAATTCTCTTTCTCAATAATTTCATTTAATGGTTGTCTTGTTTCAGGAAAATCAATTTTATTTTCACTTCTAAATGGAGCAAAATAAAACCCAGCTCCAAGCAATCCTGTAACTAAACCCCATTTCAATAACCGTTTCTTATTGACCATATTTTTACTTTAGAATACTTATTTATAAAACTTATGTTAATTTTAATTATAAAGTAGTAAAACCACAAAATTTATAAATAAAACTACTATTACTATCAATTATGAGAGACTATATTGATGATAAAATGGATAAATACTCAGATGTTTTAACTAATGAATTAGCTAAAGCAGGTTTATTACTTGGAGTAGGATTAGGTTTTTGTTCTGGTCTTGAATATGAAGGTATAAATTATTGGCAAAATATGATTTCTGCAATTCCTCTAGAAGCTATAAAAACAGCTGGCGGATTTTGGTTAATGGGAACAATTATGAAACCACTTTATAGATGGTCACATCGGCCAATGTATGAAGATAAATATTGTTGTAAAGAAAATTCTAACTTTGTTGAATAAACAAAATGTGGGATGAGTGGATTGAAAGATGAAATATGAAAGAATTGACGAAGATAATATTGAACTGATTCTTGAAAATGAAAATATTAAAGAAGTCTTACTTACAATTGCAAAACTATCTTATGAAAAAGCTCTACCAAGAGGTATGGGATTTAAACAACCATATCTGCATTCAAATGAAAAGACTCCTAATTTTGAACAATATTTTATTACATCTGAAGAATATATCCAAACAGACTCATTCTTAAAATATAAATTGATTTTAGGCAATTTTAAAGATAAAATATTAAACAATAAAAAACCAAAATTAACGTTAATTGAAGGTACGAAAAAAGTAAATATAATTGGATTATGTATGGATTATATTAACGGAAGAGATTGTAGAACATTAGTTCAAAAATCACCTCAGGATGGGAAATGGTATTTTAGAGGGTATGCATTTCAGCAAAGAGGTGTTTCATCTGACGAATTTTATAATGGAATTGTCAGGCAACCTGCTGAAGAATTTCTTGATACAATTATTCAAGAATTATGATTTCTAACAAAAGCTTTTTATACAAAAATAAAAACTGATACTAAATGGTAAGTACTCCAGAGAAAATCAAGGAACTTGAAGATTTAATTAAGAATAGCGCTTACAATAAAAGAACACAACATGCAATAGGCCAATATAAAGCACAACTTGCAAAATTAAAAGAAAAACAATCTTCTAGAGGTAAAGGCCAGAAAAAAGGTGAAGGATATACAGTCAGAAAATCAGGTAATGCTACAGCAGTTCTTTTAGGATTTCCTTCTGTAGGTAAATCAACATTATTAAACAAATTAACAGATCAAAAATCGCCAGTAGGAGCATATGCATTTACAACACTTACTGTAATTCCAGGTACATTAAAACATAAACATGCAGAAGTACAAATTCTAGACGTTCCAGGAATAGTTCATGGCGCTGCGAGCGGTAAAGGACGAGGTAAAGAGGTTTTATCAGCAATGAGAAATGCAGATTTAGTAATTATTTTAATCGATGTAAATCATCCTGCCCATTTAAAAGTTTTGCAAAAAGAAGTAAATGAAGCGCATATTAGAATGAATCAAGAACTTCCTATTGTAAAAATTAAAAAAACAGGTAAAGGCGGTATTAAAATTGGTGCAACAGTAAAATTAGATTTAACAAAAAAAACTATTGAAAATGTATGTCGAGAATTTGGTTTGGTAAATGCAGATATTGTTATAAGAGAAAAGATTGATATTGATCAATTAATAGATGTAATTGAAAAAAATAAACATTATATTCCTGCAATTACAATTCTAACAAAAATAGATATGGTAAGTAAAGAAAAACTTAGCCAAATAAAACGTAATGTAAAACCAGATTTAATGGTATCTGCAGAGAAGGATATTGGAATCAAACAATTAAAAGAATTGATCCATAAAAGACTTGGTTTTATCAGTGTTTATTGTAAAGAAGTTGGTAAAAAAGCTGATATGAAAGTTCCTTTAATAATTCAAAAAGGAGATGATTTAAGGGCAATGTGTAATAAACTACATAGAGAATTTGCAGACAAATTTAAATTTGCACGAATTTGGGGAAAATCTGTTAAGTTTGACGGACAGAAAATTTTAAAACTTTATCATAAACTTAAAGACGGAGATATTGTAGAAATACATTTAAGATAAAACTATTCTTTAAATTTATATTTCAATGTACACATATTCTTATAAATAGAATAAAACTTTATTTTATAATGAAAAATATTTTAGTAACAGGTGGAGCAGGATTTATTGGAAGTCATTTATGCGATTATTTATTAAAAAAAGATGATTGTAAAGTTTTTTGTTTAGATAACCTTTTTACAGGTAATAAAAATAATATTAAACATTTAAAAGATAAATTTGAGTTTATGAGAAGTGATATAATAAATCCAATGTTTTTTGATATAAAATTTGATGAAATATATAATTTAGCATGTCCTGCATCTCCTATACATTATCAATATAATCCAATTAGAACAGTAAAGGCAAACACAATTGGTGTAATTAATGTTTTAGGACTAGCAAAAAACCATGGAGCTAAAATTCTCCAAGCATCAACATCAGAAGTATATGGAGATCCACTTGAACATCCGCAAACAGAATCATATTTAGGAAATGTTTCTACTATAGGTCCAAGAGCATGTTATGATGAAGGTAAAAGGGTTGCAGAAACATTGTTTTTTGATTATCACAGAACCCATAAACTTGATATTAAAGTTGTAAGAATATTTAATACATATGGTCCAAGAATGGCTGTAAATGATGGCAGAGTTGTTTCTAATTTTATAATTCAAGCATTAAAAAATGAAGATATTACCATTTATGGTGAAGGTAATCAAACAAGATCGTTTTGTTATGTTGATGATTTAGTTGATGGCATATATAAAATGATGAATTCAAAAGATTTTCAAGGACCTGTTAATTTAGGTAACCCTAATGAAATGACTATTTTAGGTATGGCTAGTAAGATAAAATCATATACTCATTCAAATTCAATAATTAAGTTTAAATCTCTTCCTAAAGACGATCCAAAACAAAGAAAACCAGATATTACTTTAGCTAAAGAAAAATTAAAATGGAATCCAGAAATCCCAGTTGAAGTAGGTTTTAGAAATACAATTGATTATTTCTCAAAAATATTATAATAATTATTACATAAACTTTATAAAGTATTATAACTTTATAATTTCTATGAAAAATCTTAAACAAAATTTACTCATAATCAATATAATTCTAATATTATTTTCAATATTAATAGCTATCTCGGGGATTTATAGAGCTGTTTTAACAAGAGAATTTCCTTATCTACATATATTTCTTAATATTATTATTTTAACTTTAATCATCTTTTATCTAATTAAATTTGATAAAATTGGATACATTCTATGTTTAATAAATGGATATTTTTTGATGGCGTTAAAGATATTTTTATTTGCTGTTGCTCCAGATATATTAACATCAGAATTAGGTACAATTATAATAATTGATACAATTTTATTAATAATATATTTAGTACTTGCACATGTTGGTTTAGTAATGCAAAAGAAATTAGAAACATAATTATTTTCTTAATCTACCTTCATATTCTACTTTTGCTAAATTTGCTAAAGATGATAAAGTTGGACCACCTGCACTACCAAAATTAGGACCTTCTCCCATAATTTTAATTACAGATATTTTATAATCTTCAGGAGGATTATCAATATCAGAAAACATAATTGGATAAGCAGTGTCTGGAATCTGATATGCAAAATTAAAATATCCATCTTTATCAAATGGCGGTAAAAATTCTTTAGTTGGAACTTCTTTACCAACATAAGATTCAAGTTTATCAAAATAATCTTTTAAATTATTTACTATTAATTCTCTTTGATCATCTTGACTCCTATAATAATGATCACCTTGTTTTTTTGTCCATTTCCATTCTTCAAACTCAAAAGATTCTGCTTTATTGTTTTTTTTAAAATAATCAAAAACTTCAATAGGAACCTTTTTATTGCAATGTGGATGACCAGGTTCAACATAAATTTCATGGTCATGATATGGAAAAACTAAATCAGAAGGTAATTCTATTCTTTTAAAATCTTTTATATAAACTAGTGGATAATCTGATAATTTCTTTAATTCTTTATCGCAACAAGGACATTTATCTTCCATTTTAATTTAATCAAGAATATTTGGTATTTAAAGATTTATGTTCTTAAATATGAATAAATGCTTTATTATTTTTAATTCCAATGTTCCGAGCAGGGAATTAGAATCAAGTGAACACTAGTTAAAGAGCCAAGTGAGCACAAACCTAAAACTTTCTCGGACCATTGGTGTTTTTTAATTATAAGATCAGAATTAAATAAATATGATATTGTATTAATAATAGAAAATAAACAACTAATAAGCATGTGTTTCTTCAACTTCTCGAGGTGCAGGAATCAAATATTTTTTAAATTTTTTAATCATAAATTTTAGATCTTCTGTAAAGTCTTTAGGATTTTTTTTAATTCTATTTTGTAAATCTTCAAGGGATAATACTTCAATCCCTGTAGCTTCACCATCTTTAAATCTAATTCCACCATCATAATATCCTACATAAATTGCAGTTATATAAGGTTGTTTTATATGTTCATTACCTCTTTTTCGAATAGAAATAAATTTTTCAATCAAATCAACTTTTCTAAACAATCCAATTATACTCAAATCTGTTGCTCTTACAGCAAGTTTAAATTCTTCATCTGTTAATACAACTGCAGGAAATCCCAATTCTTCATGACATTCTTGTACAACTGTTAAATCCCATGTGTGTCCTGCTTTAACATGACCACCAACAGTCTTATCATATAATCCTGGATTTTCAGCTTTTAACGGACTTCTTTTTTGAATATATAACATTCCTCTTTCATTCATCAAAAGCATTCTAATAGCTTTAACTTGTGTAGTTATTTTACCATTTTTTTTAAATTCTTCACGAATGGATTCATAGTATTCGTCTCTATCTTGAACTCTTAGAAGATTCCCATCCATATCATATATTTCTAATTTCTCTGTCATAAAACATCAATAATTATTATTCATTAATAAAAGTTACGAATATATTATGAATAGTTT
>JBHPGL010000068.1:0-7605 GCA_042570655.1 Nanobdellota archaeon
CCCATAATAGCAACAAATTCTCCTTTTGGAATCTTTAAACTTACCCCTCTTAATGATGGTTTTAATTATGTCAACAATAGCTAATGCTGCTTATGATGATATTGATATTTCAGCTGTTAGAGTAGATTTAATAAATCAAGATCCTGACCCTGTAAATCCAGGGAGTTATGTTGATTTAAGATTTCAAATTTCAAATGAAGGTTCAAGGGAGGTTAATGATGTTCAAGTAGAACTAGTTCTACCATATCCCTTTTCATTAGATACTAATGAAGTTGCTACAAGAATGATTCCTGTATTAGCAGGATATCAAAAAGGTGATAATAGTATTATTGTAAAATATAAAGTTAGAGTTGATGAAAAAGCTATTGAAGGAGAAAATCCAATTAAAATTAAATGGAAACAAAATTATGATTGGATTGAACGAAAGTTTGATGTTAACATAAGAACAGTTGACGCAACAGTATCTGTTGAATCTGTTGAAACAATGCCTGAACAAATTTCTCCGGGTGATAGAGCTGAAGTTAACATTAAAATTAAAAATGTGGCAGATTCTGTTATGAAAGATGTTACATTTAAATTAGATCTTGCAATGACAACATTATCATCATTATTTTCAACAACTTCAACAACAGCATCAACAACTGCAGCAGATAGTATATTTGATTTGATTCCAATTGCACCATTAGATTCTACAACTGAAAAGAAGATTCAACAAATTATGCCGGGTGAAACTGTTAACCTTGAATTTAATGTAATTGCATATCCTGATGCAGAGTCAAGAGTTTATAAAGTTCCAATTCAAATAACTTATTTTGATGAACTTGAAAATTCTTACACTAAAAATGATATTGTTAGTTTAGTTGTGGGAGCGATGCCTGAAATTATAGTTGATCTTGAATCATCAGAAATATTTGAAGATGATAGCAAAGGAAATATTGTTGTTAAATTTATTAATAAAGGTTTAACAGACATTAAATTTTTAATTGTAACATTAGAAGACAACGGTGATTATGAAACTTTATCAACAAATGATGTTTATATTGGAAATGTTGATTCAGATGATTATGAAACAGCTGAATATGATATTTATGTAAAGTCAACTTCTAAATCAGAAATTACTATACCAATTAAATATAGTTATAGGAATACTGATAATTTATTATTTGAAGAAAGTGTTGATTTGAGCATTAAATTATTTGATGATAAAACTGCTTTAAAGTTAGGATATAAACAACCAGATAAAACAATGCAATATGCGTTAATTTTAGCAATTATATTAATTGCATATGTAATTTATCGAGTTGTAAAATCAAGGTCAAGGAAGGAATAAAATGTTTTTTGATTTTTTTAGAATTGCTTTGAATAGTTTGAGAAACAGGAAAACTCGAACTTTATTAACTTTAGTAGGTATTATTATAGGAGTAGGTTTGGTTTTTACTTTAATAAGTTTAAGCCAGGGTTTTCAGAATTCTTTAAATGAAGAATTTCAAAAATTAGGATTAAATAGATTTACAGTTGCTCCTGGTGGTAGTGCAGGTTTTGGACCAATGGGTGGATCGATTTCAGCTGCACAACTTGACTCATCTGATCTAGAAGTTGTAAGAGATATTCCTGGTGTTGAAGCTGCAATGGGAGTTTTGTCTAAAACGGCAAAAGTTGAATATAAAAAGCAAGTGGAATATCAAAGTTTATGGGGTACTGATACAGAAGATCCAGATGCCCTTGAACAAGTTGAAGAGATGAGTCAGTTTGAACTTGAGAATGGCAGACAACTTGAATCAGGAGATCAATACCATGTTATTTTAGGTTCTGCAATTCCTGATAATTTTGATAAAGATGTCCATGTAGGCAGTCAGTTATTAATTAAAGATATTCCTTTTAAAGTTGTTGGTATTCAGAAATCAAGTGGAATGCCTATGCAAGATATTGTTATTCGATTACCTATGAGCACTTTAAGAGATATGTATGACGAACCTGAAAGAGTAACTACAATCTTTGCAAAAGTAAAAGATGGGATAGACGTAAATAAAGTTATTGAAATTGCAGAAGTAAAACTGCGAAAACATCGTGATGTTAAGGAAGGAGAAGAAGATTTTTCTGTTCAATCTGCTCAACAAACTTTTGATGCATTTTCAAACATATTATTGATTGTTCAAGTAGTTCTGATTGGGATTGCTTTCATATCCTTAATTGTTGGAACTGTGGGCATTATGAATACTATGTATACATCTGTTACTGAAAGAAAAAAAGAAATTGGAATTATGAAATCTGTTGGCGCAAGGAATAATCAGATTGCTACATTATTTTTAATTGAATCTGGTTTTTTAGGATTATTAGGAGGGATTATTGGAATTAGTTTTGGTGTTTTAATAGCAAAATCTGTTGAAGGAGCTGCACTTGCTGGCGGTGTTGATTTTTTTAAAGCTGCAATAACACCTGAACTTATTATCGGATCATTATTATTTGCATTTATTATTGGAGCAATAGCAGGAACATTACCTGCTTGGAATGCTTCAAAATTAAAACCAGTAGATGCATTAAGAGGATATTAATATGTTATGGGATTATTTTTTAATTGCAATTAGAACATTAAAAAGGCAAAAAATGAGAACTTATCTTACTATGATAGGTATAATTATAGGGATTGCTGCTGTAATTTCTTTAATCAGTATAAGTCAAGGTATGAAAGATTCTATTACTGAACAATTTGAAATGCTGGGAGTTAACACTATGATGGTTACTCCTACAGGCGGATTATTTGGTATAGGTGCTGAAGGAAATGAACTTACCCAAGAAGATATAGATACAATAAGAAATATCCCTAATATAGATCAAGTATCAGGTATGACTTTTAAGATTGGAAAAATTGAATTCCAAAAAGAAATAAAATATACTTTTATAATTGGTATGGAAACAACTAAGGATTCATTAAGTTTTTTTGATACATTTGCAACATTTAGAATACAAGAAGGAAGATCTCTCAAACCAGGAGACAAACATAAAGTAACATTAGGAAGTAGACTTTGCGAAAATAATGTATTTAAAAAAAATATTAAAGTTAAAGATAAAATTGAAATTGAAGGTCAAAGATTTGATGTTGTTGGATGCTATCAAAGTGTTGGAAGTCAGACTGATGATGAACAAGTCTATATTCCAATGGAAACTGCAATGGAGTTATTTGATATTGAAGATGAATTTACTCTTGTATACATAAGAGCTGAAAAAGGTTCTGATATGGGTTTTGTAAAAGAAAAAGTTGAAGATAAACTTAGAAAATTGAGAGATGTTGCAAAAGGTGAAGAAGATTTTAGTGTTCAGACAACAGAAGAAATGTTAAGATCATTTGATGACATCTTAAATGTTGTTCAAATAATTGTTATTGGAATTGCACTTATATCATTAATTGTTGGCGGTATTGGAATTATGAATACAATGTATACTTCTGTTCTTGAACGGACACCAGAAATAGGCACAATGAAAGCTGTTGGCGCTAAGAATTCTGATATATTATTAATTTTTCTTGTTGAATCTGGATTGCTCGGTCTTATTGGAGGTGGTATTGGAGCGTTGATAGGCATTGGTTTTGGTAAACTAGTTGAATTTGGAGCTGCAGCTGGTGGGATGAGTGCATTATTAAAAGTTTCTATTTCGCCAACTTTAATAATAGGAGCTTTATCTTTTTCATTTATTATAGGTATGATATCAGGTATTCTCCCAGCATGGAAAGCTGCTAAGATGAAACCTGTAGATGCTTTACGATACGAGTGAAACGAGTGAGTAAAGCTACGAACGTAAGTGAGTATGCTTTGAGATATGAGTGAAACGAGTAGTCACGAACATTAGTGAGTTTACGCTCAGATATGAATGATTTTTTCATAGTTAATTTTTTAAATATAAACAAATTTTTATGTAATATTAAAAAAAATGGTTAAGAAAAAGTTAAAGAGAGAATCAAAGAAGAAATCTATGAAAAAACCTAGAGATCTTACAGAAGGTAACATACCTAAAAACTTATTGGTTTTAGCTTTTCCAATCATAATTGGAATGATTCTACATAATTTGTTTAATATTGTTGATACTTTTTATGTTGCTAAATTGGGATCTGATGCATTAGCAGCATTATCATTATCTTTTCCTGTATTTGTTTTTATGATTGCACTCGGAACTGGATTAACCATAGGAGTTAGTTCATTGGTTGCAAGAACTGTGGGTTCAAAAAGTAAAAGAAATATAAAAAATAAGTTAATTTCAATAACTGAAAATGGGTTTATTGTTGCATTTTTTATTTATGTATTTTTTGCAATAGTTGGAATTGCTACTGTTGAACCTTTATTTACTTTCATGGGAGCGTCAGCCTCTGTATTACCTTTAATTAAACAATATATGATTGTAATTTATCTTGGAAACTTTATTATGTTTTTTGGTATGGTTGCAGGTGGATTATTGTATGGAAGTGGAAATACATTGTTTCCTGCCCTAGGATTAGTTGTTTCTACTGTTGTTAACATTTTGATTGATCCATTATTTATATTTGGAGGGTTAGGAATTCCTGCCATGGGTGTAATGGGGGCTGCAATTGCAACCATAATTGCCAGATTTATTGGAATGTTGTTTGTATTTGGTTATTTATTTAGCGGGAAAGCAATAGTTAAATTACAATTTAGAAAATTTTTATATAATGCTAAGATCATGAAAGAAATTTTGGTTGTTGGTATTCCTGCATCATTATCACAAATGTTAAGTTCAATTGGATTGTTCTTTTTAAATAAAATCGTTGCGGTGTTTGGAACTGCTGCAATCGCTGCATTTGGATTAGGTTATAAATTTGATTTAGTTGCAATGTTGCCTGCCATGGGAATAGCAATTGCTACAATTACGATTGTTGGACAGATGGTTGGTGCAAAGAAAACTCAAAAAGCAAAGATTGCAACATGGACAGCATCAATTATGGTTTTTATATTTATGGAAACCATAGGGTTATTATTATTTTTATTCCCAGAATTTTTTATGGGTATTTTTACTAAAGATGCTGAAGTTATTATGATTGGAATAAAATATTTAAAAATTGTTGCATTGTCATACGGTTTTATAGGAATTACTATGATTTGTTCATCTGCATTCCAAGCTATTGGAAAGGCTATGCCTGCATTATTTTTAGTGATTTTGAGATTAGTGATAGTAGCTATACCAATTGGTTATGGTTTATCATTAATCTTAGGATGGGGGGTTAATGGAGTATGGTACGGTATTGTGTTAGCAAATATAGCTGTAGGATTGTCTGCACCATATTGGTTTAAGAAAATGATTGATAAATTTAATCCTAAAAAGTTTAAGAAAAGTGATCTTCAAGGATTAATGTGATTTTTTATATTCTTCAGCTTCTTTATCAATTTCTTCATTTGGAGTTTTGAAATCAAATTTGTTAATTGCATATTTCATAAGTTTTTCAACTGTTTCCATTTCTGTATCAAACATATAATGAAATCCTAACACTGCTTGGTGTACTAACATATTTTCTCCAGGAATAATTTTATGGTTGAATTTATTTGCATATTCAAGAATATAACTTTTATGACCATAAACAGCGTCCATGATTGATAATTTATTTTCTGTCTTGTAATATGATTCTGGAAATAATTCTTTTTCAAATCTTTTTTCAAAATCAATGGTATTGATTATTATGTTTGCGTTAGATATTATATCTTTTATTTTCTCTGATAAATTTGTATAAGTTTTATCTTGATATAATGGTACTGCAACTATATTTTTATGCAGGAATTCCTGTATTCGATCTTTTAACTTTAATGTTTTATCATGAGTTCTATTTATTATTGTAACATTTGCTCCTTGTTTAACTGCTTCAACAGCTATTGCTGAACCAGCACCGCCTGCTCCAAGCACAACTAAATTAGAATTTTTAATTTCAATACCTTGTTCTGTAAAACATTTTAACGCAC
The DNA here is from genome assembly GCA_042570655.1 of Nanobdellota archaeon. GTDB lineage: Archaea > Nanobdellota > Nanobdellia > Woesearchaeales > JBHPGL01 > JBHPGL01. The sequence goes on from JBHPGL010000068.1 coordinate 5,958, forward strand.
CATAACCATCAGTTGAATATGCTTTTGTTTTATCTCTTTTTACAACTGTATTTATCCCACCAATTGCTAAAGCTGCGTCATCAATATTTTCAAAGAATAAAATTGAATCATCTTTATACGGGTTTGTAATATTAAAACCTCTAACTTTCTCATTTGATTTTAATTCTTCAAGGAAATCTTTTAAATCAAATTTATGAACATCCCATGTTTGATATTCTGCATCAATACCTAAAATGTTAAAACAAAAGTTCCACATTATTCTTGATTTTGAATATGTAGATGGATTTTCTCCTATTAGACCTGTAATTATTGATTTATTACTTTGAATCATTTTTATTCCCCCAAGTTTATGATAATTATAATCTTCCTCTAAGTTCTAGAGTTTCAATCATCTCTTTTAATGCAAAAACATAAGCAGCTTTTCTCAAATTAATTTTAAATATATTTGCAGTATTTACAATATTTAACAAAGCTGTTTCCATTTTATCTTTTAATTTTTCATTTATTTCATTTAATTTCCAATATAATCCAGTATTATTTTGTACCCATTCAAAATAACTTACTGTTACTCCACCTGCATTAGCAAGCACATCTGGGACAACAATGATATTATTATGGTTTAATATAATATCTGCATCACTTGTTGTTGGACCGTTAGCAAGTTCTAAAATAATTTTTACATTTATTTCATCTGCATTTTCTTTTGTAATTACATTTTCTTTTGCAGCTGGTATTAATATGTCTACATTTAAACTTAATAATTCTTCATTAGAAATGTTTTTTGCATCTTTAAAATTAATAACTGAATCTGTTTTATTATTATGTTCTAACAAGTTTTCAATGTTAATTCCTTTTTTGTTATAGATTGCGCCATGTCTATCTGAGACTGCTACTATTTTAAATTTATAGTTTGATAATAATTTTGCAAAGTTTGACCCAACATTGCCAAAACCTTGAATTGCAACTGTTTTTGCTCTAATTTTTTTAATTTTTAATAATGCTAATAAGGTGTAGACTCCACCTTGAGCAGTTGCTTCAATTCTACCTTCACTTCCAAAAAGTTGAAGAGGTTTTCCTGTAATTACTCCAGGAACATTTTCTCCTTTAATCCTAGAAAATTCATCCATCATCCAAGCCATAATTTGAGGGTTTGTGTTCATATCTGGAGCAGGAATATCTTTTTTAGGTCCAATATAATCTGAAATTCCTTTTACATAACCTCTACTTAATTCTTCAAGTTCTCTTTTAGAAAGTTTGTCTGGATCAACTGTTATTCCTCCTTTTCCACCACCAAAAGGTACATTTGCAATTATATTTTTCCAAGTCATCCAAAAAGCTAACGTTTTAACTTCTTCTTCTGAAACATTTTTATCAAATCTTATTCCACCTTTATATGGTCCTCTAATATTATTGAATTGAACTCTATATGCTTGAAATTTTTTTATTTGACTGTTATCCATTTTTACTGGAATTTTAAAATTATGAATCATATTTGGATTAGTAAATCTATTGATTATAGATTTGTCTAGATTTAATACATCTGCTGCTTCACTTAGTCTTTCGAGGTTTTCTTTGAATAGATCCATGATTTCGCCTTATGATTTAGATTTTTTATTAATATATATAAATATCGTTTAATATATATGGC
>JBHPGL010000069.1:0-7554 GCA_042570655.1 Nanobdellota archaeon
ATCTATTTCTTCATCAACAGAAACAGTAATTCTTGTTTTCATAATAAGTATGATTTCGTATAACTCATATATAAAGCTTCCGGTTTGTTCTTACTCAAGAGTGGTTCTTATATTTTATTTGAATATATTTTACCATAGTTATATTTCTTTAAACAAATCTATATAAGCATAAATAATTTAATATTGAGAAAGAGGTGGTTTTTTTGATGAAAAATGTTGTTTTAGGATTAATCATAATTATTGTATTATTTCTAGGTGGATTATTTATTGTACAAGTTGTAGCAATTGATAAAGAAATTGATAGAAATGTAGGTGCTAATTTTGGTTTTGCAGATACATCTAATGATTATATTGTAGTAGAATATTATGATCCTGATGAAAGTTTTGATCCAAATATTGTTCAGAATAGACCTTCTAGATATGATTTAGTTGTATCTGAAAGATATAATAATAATGAATTATTAAAAAGGCAAAAATTTGATTTAAAAATTAAAGTTGAAGATCCAGATGGAAATGCTATAGATGATGCTAGAGTTAAAGTTGAAAATGGTGAAGATGATATTGAATATACAGAAAGTGATGGTGAAGCGATCTTTTATAATTTGGGTGTAGGATGTTATAATGTAAAAGTTAAAAAATCAGGATATGATAATGAGGAAGAAGAATTATGTCTTGATTATGATACTGAACATAAATTTGATTTAGAATTATATTAATCTTCTTATGGAGAAATAATTTTTATCCATTTCTTCATATAAACTTTTTTTTATTGCATTTTCGATTAGTTTTCCAAATATTGGAATGTTAATTGTTAAAAAACCAAATAGTTTTTGAACAGTATTTTCGCCTCTTTTTAATCTTAATACTCTCCCTTTACATGAAAATTTATTTTTTAGAAAATTGTGGTTTATATGGTAATCATAAACATGACTTATTTTATTAAGTATTCCAATTTCGTCCCATGTTAACCATTCTTTTTTAATAATATTTCTAAATTGTTTTGGTACTTTTGAATGTGCAGAATATCTTATTATTGTTTTAAGAATATTTTCGTTTTCTTCTTTTTTTATAATTTCTCTTTCTTTTAGATGATTTGATTTATGTGTAAAGTTGAATTTATCATAAGCTTGAATTACTTGTTCAGGTGTTGCACGTTCAAATACATAATTTTTTAATAACTTTATCATGGGGATATGTAAAATTAAATATTATTTAAATTTACTTTAAAAATTGTAGAAAAAGTCTGGTTTATACCATTAAAAGAAATATAACTGCCATAGCAATATGTTTGATAATCATTCCAATCAGTACAAATTTTATCCATTTTTTAAAAGGATACTTGAATCCTCCAGTAACAAAATTAATAATCTGATATGGAACAGGTATAATATGGACAGTTAAGATCGTGACACCACCATATTTATCTAGGTAAGTTTTAACTTTTTCCTGCGTTTTTTCTTTTGCAATGAATTTTAATAAAAATGTGAAGATTCTACCAAAGCCATAATTGAAAATTTGGCCAAGAACTATACCTGAAACCGTTATTACCAGTAAAAATGGTATAAATATGCCTTCGTTCAAATAAAAAAAGTATAGGGCTTCAAGAGGTATTGGTAGGAAAAATAATGATGAAAATAAAAATGTATAAAATATTCCTAAATATGATCCACTTGCTATATGCGCGGCAAAATGACCAAAAGCAGGTCCGATAACAGGAATACCTAAAAACCATTCATAAATTGAAAATCCAAAGAAAATATAGACAAACTCGAATAAAACCCAGATTGAAACACCAATTAATAAAACAATTAGAATTGTGTTGATTTTCTTTTTAATGTTTTCATAATTAACTGCAAATTTTTTCTTAAAGTCTGCCCACTTTTGTTTTAATCTCTCTTTTAATGGAACTTTATATGTTTGCACTTCCATTTTAGAAAGGATAATTCAGTCCTTTATATTATTTGTTGAAAATGTTCTTTTATTATTTTTGTGTCACCGTCAGGCATAAACAGCCTCTCAACTTCATATTAGCAATTAAATGTAAGTTCTTTCAGAACTTATAAACCAGCTAATATTCAGGTCGACTATCTATTACTGCGTAACGAGTCAATCATGCAAAACAGACGGTGGTGCTGTAGAATTATTTAATCTTTTCAAGCATTTCTTTTTTATTATTAGAAAGAGTCTTTTGACATTCAAAACAAATAGGTAACCTTTTACCTTTCTCATTTTTAATGTAAGTTCCCAGAATCTTTTTAAGAAAAGTTTCACTTATTTTTTTTTTACATATTTGACATTTCATCATTAACATGTACTGTGCATGATTGCAGCTACATTTTCACCCTTTTTATTTAATTCATTAAATTTATCGCAAGCTTCATCTGTTAGTAAAATGATCAATTCAATTTTTCTTGATTCTGCTTCTTTTTGGATTTTATCAATTACTTTTACTACTCCTGATGCGCCTGTACCAATAATGATGTAATCTGGATTTGCTTCAAAAATTTCTTCCATATCATCCATACTTAAACTATGATTATGCCATTTGTCAATTTTATTATTAATTATTTTAATGTCATGTTTATACGATCTTCCATCAATTATGAATTCTCCAAATGTATAACTTTCAATTTCCATAACTTCCCCTCAAATACTCCTAATATATTAATTTTATATTTTAAAGTATTTAAACATTTCTATTTAGAAAGGCATATAAATATGTATAATTTATTACTTTCAGAGGTGGTTTATATGAAAAGAATATTCATGTTATTAATTATATTAATTCTGACACTTTTTATAATAGGTTGTGGACAAAGTGTAACTTATAAAGATTGTGGTGATATGGATTCTGAAGCAAGTCAAGAATGTGTAGGAATGGCATTTATTAAATGTGAACCTGCGAAAGCATTTATGTTTACAGAAGGTGTAAAAGTGGATTTTATTATTGAAGGAGAAGTTGGAAATGATTGTAAATTTAGATATTTGGGTGATGGTGTAGAGGCACTTAATTGTCAAGTTCCAATTGATGATACAGGATTTTCAATTTTTAATGTAATGACAGATCCATATTTAATGAGAACTCATTGTAAAGGGCCCATGGTTGAAGCAATGGGATAAATTTTTTATTTTTTCTTTATTGATTTTTTACCTAGCATAAACATAATTATTGAAAAACCTAGTCTTAATATGAATTCTAATATGATTACAAATAAGAAGAATTGTAATAATAAAGCTAATAAAGTTGGAATCATTGTTATTCTTTCAAAAACAAGGTTTACTGAAAAAAATGTAGGATCTACAATGAATACACCCAATAATGCAAAAGGGAGCATTTTTGCAAGATCTTTACTCAAATCTTCATTATAATATGAAGTTGCCCTTGTTGCTGCAATAATTGTAATTGAAGTTAGTAGCACTGTTTCAACAGGGATGTTTTTTGAAAGGAAAAATAAAAATATTGATAATATACCAAACCAAAAGAAAACAAATAAAGGAAATAGAAATATGTATCTGAAAGTAAATGTTGCATAAAAATTAAATTTACCTTTTTGTAAATCTTCTTTATCATAGTCAAACAAATCTCTTTTTGAAAGAAATTTATAGAAATGGAATATAACAATTGCATAAATTACCATTGCAGCTGTATATAATAATAAAGGTAGAAATGATTCTTTTGTACCTTCAGTGATTTGTAATATTAAAGATAAATTTTCTGGATTTGTTATGTTCACCATCTTTTTAGATTAGGATTAGTTTTTTATTTATAAAATTAACCAAAAATATTAAATAATTGGAGATTATTGTATTTACTATGAAGATTAAAGTGATAATAATTTTTACATTCTTTATTAGTTTATTATTTATAATTGGATGTACTCCTGTTATTGATTGTGGTGAAATTACAGAATCTAATACTTGTTTAGATGATGCTTTCTTAGAATGCAAACCTGCATTTAGTTATAGTTATATGGATGATATGAAGATTAATTTTGAAATTATTGGGCTTTATGGAGAAGAATGTTTATTTGGATATTCTTATAATAATAATATGTTAATGACTTGCAAAGTCGAGAAAGGTAATGTTGAGTTAGCTATTTCTGTTGTAAATGATGAAGAATTGAAGAAACAGCATTGTGCTGGGCCTATGTTGGATATGAAAAAATAAGTAAGTTTATATAATTGACATATATTTAATTCAACATTATGTTTAGAAAAAATGAATGGTCAATATTAAAATTATTTTATTTATCAGATCTTATTCTAAATTCATTATTTATTATGTACGCGTTCTTTACTGTATATATAACAGGGATATTTCCATTTCATCTTGCAGCAATCATATTATCTATTAATTTTATAAGTATGGTTGTATTTGAAATACCTACAGGGATAATTGCAGATATATTTGGAAGAAAATTTTCGTCAATATTAGGTATATTTATTGGAGGAATAGCTTTTTTTTGTGTAGGTCTAACTGAGAATTTTTGGGTGTTAATATTATTATTTATGTTTATAGGGATTGCAAATTCATTAAATTCAGGAGCATATACAGCTTGGATTGTTGATCTATTAAAACATAAAAAGCAATCAGTACTTACAAAAGTTTTATTTTATAGAATTAGTATTCTTCAAAATATTGGATTAATAGTTTCATCATTACTCGGATTATTTTTAGTTAATTTATATGGATTAAAAATTATTTGGTTTGTTACTGGTGGAGCATTTATGATTGTAGGTGTTATACTTTTATTTCAAGAAGAACATTTTATTAGAAAGAAAAATTCTGTAAAAAACCATATTAAAAGTTTTGTTAAAATTTTAAAAGAATCAAGTAAATATCTTTTTAAACATCCTATTATTTCCAAATTATTTATTTATGAAGGATTAATTTCTTTTATGTTTGGTTTAACAGCTATTGCATGGGAACCTTGGTTAAGAGATCTAGGATTGCCAATATATCTATTTGGATTGGTTATCTTTTTTGTAGCTATTATTACAATTATTTTATCTGCACTTGCAATTAAATTATCTGATAATCATGCAAAAAAAACAGTTTTAATAAATGTTAATATTATTTATTTAATAATTTGTCTGATAGTAATGATCACAATATCTCCATTAATTGGTTTTATTTTATTAGTTCTTAAAGAAGCGTTATGGACTGGTGTTGGATGGCCAACAATAATAAGTTATAAACATGATTTTTATAAATCTAAATGGAGAGCAACACTTGATTCAACTGTAAATATGCTTCGTGGATTAACATTATTTGTTGGTACGATTATTGGCGGTGTTATTGCTTCTTTAATTGGATTAAAATTGTTGATTGTATTTTCGTCATTATTGATTGTTCCTTCTGTAATTATATTATTAATGATAAAAAAACATAAATAATATCAAAACAAATCAACTTAGAGTAGTTAAGTGTCAATGTCACGCTCCGTGATTGATGACTACTTCGAAAGATAACGATCGAGTCTTCATTACCCGCGTTTTACTTTGAGTACTACGCTTGGTGACATTGTCACTTAAGTTGACTATGCCTAAAAACAATAAAACTTTTATAATAAGAGATTTCTTGATGATAATATGACTAGAATAGCTATTGTTCAGAAAGAGAAATGTTCTCCTATTAAATGTGGAGATCTTTGCCTGAAAAAATGTCCTGTTAACAGAACTGGCAAGGAATGTATCATTAAAGTAGATGGTAAAGCATTTGTAAATGAAGAATTATGTACAGGATGCGGGATATGTCCAAAAGTATGTCCATTTGAAGCAGTTCATATCATAAATTTACCTGAAGAACTTAAAAAAGAACCTATACATAGATATGGTCCGAATGGATTTGCATTATTTCATTTGCCAACACCAATTTTTGGTAAAGTTGTAGGTGTATTAGGTAGAAATGGAATAGGTAAATCTACTGCAATCAAGATTTTAGCAGGTGTAATGAAAGCCAATCTGGGTAAGGAAGAAGAAGCTGATTATTCTAAATTGATTGAATATTTTAAAGGTACTGAAGCTCAGAAGTTTTTTGAAAAAGTAAGGGATGGAGAGATTAAAGTTTCTTACAAACCGCAAGCAGTTGAATTGATTCCTAAAACTCAGAAAGGAACTGTTAAAGAATTGTTGAAAAAGGTTGATGAGAAAAAAGAATTGGATAAGTATGCAAAGATATTACAGCTTGAAAATGTTATGGATAATGATATTGATAAAATTTCTGGCGGAGAATTACAACGAGTTGCTATATGTGCAACAATTCTTAAAAAAGCTAACTTATATATTTTTGACGAGCCAACAAGTTTTTTAGATATTAAACAGAGAATTAGGGTTAGTAAGTTAATTAGAAGTCTTGTTGAAGGAGAAGAAGATGTTGCTGTCCTTCTAATTGAACATGATTTGATTATTTTGGATTATATGACTGATTTAATCCATATTATGTATGGGAAACAAGCTTGTTTTGGAGTTGTATCACAATTAAAAACTACAAGAGAAGGCATTAACATATTTTTATCAGGTTATTTAAGGGAAGAGAATGTTCGATTTAGAGATTATCAAATTAAATTTTTAGAAAAGATTCCCAAAGAAAATAAAGAAGTTGTTACTGTAACTGCTTGGGAGAAGATTGCTGTTAAATTAGGTAAATTTGATTTGAAAGCTACAGAAGGGGAGTTATTGAAAAATCAAGTAAATGGTGTTCTGGGTGAGAATGGTATTGGTAAAACTACTTTTGTTAAGATTTTAGCTGAAGAAATTAAACCTGATGAAGGTAAGGTAGTTGAAAAGGTTAAAATTAGTTATAAACCTCAATATTTACAATCTGATTCTGATGAAATGGTTGTAACTTTATTAAAGGATGCGATGAAATATGAAAGTACTATTATTAATCCTTTAAATTTGAAACCATTATTTAACAGAAAGTTAAGTGAGTTATCAGGGGGAGAGTTACAAAAAGTTTCAATTGCACTTTGTTTAACAAAAGATGTTCCATTATTTTTATTAGATGAACCTTCTGCATACCTTGATGTTGAACAAAGATTGGTTATATCAAAAGTTTTGAGAGAGCATATGGAGAAGAATGGAAAGACTGCTATGATTGTTGATCATGATTTATTATTTATTGATTATATTTCTGATAATTTAATTGTATTTGAAGGTGCACCTGCAATTTCGGGATCGGTGGCTGGACCTTTTTCTATGTTAGAAGGTATGAACAAGTTTTTAGAAGGGTTGAACATTACATTTAGAAGGGATCCTGAATCATTAAGGCCTAGAGCTAATAAGTTGCAAAGTCAGAAGGATAAAGAACAGAAAAGAGAAAATAAGTTATATTATGTTTAATTATTATTACTATTCTTATTAAAATATAGTAATATTTATAAATTCTAGTGGCAAAGTAATCAATAATATGAGATATAGCGAGATATTAGAACATAATAAAGAAATTATAGTATTTGACTATCTAACAATTGATTTAGTCAATGCTTATAAAAAACTTAAAGATGATTATGGTAAATATACATTTTTAGATTATTCAGAAATGTATGAAAT
>JBHPGL010000070.1:0-7398 GCA_042570655.1 Nanobdellota archaeon
ATTATATTTTTTATTACTTTTTCTCCGATTTTTATTATTTTTTTCTCAGCTTCACGAAATGTTAAATTTTCCCATTCTACTTTTTCTCTTTTTAATGTGTGTATGTGGGTTCCTATTTTGCCTTCATGCAATTGGTTATCTATTCGAGTAACTTGAATCCATTTGTTATTTTTAAAAAATAAAAATTGAAATGTAAACTCTAATCCTTCAGGAAAATATGGGCTATTAACTTTCCATAATCTCTTTATTATACGTTTATTTACATCTAAAAATATATCCTGGTCTATTATAGGTTTACGCATTTGCATAACCTACCATGTTATATATGATATCAGAGGTTATATATAAAGATTTTGGTATTTTAATCACCTCATATTGTTAAATGGGATGATTTGATATAAATTTTTTCATTATAGTTTATATAGTCTATATAGTTTATTTTCGGAAAATTTTATATATAGATTTAAATGAATTATCTTAAAAGAGGTAAATCATGAATAAAATAGTTATTTTAATTATATTTGTACTTTGTTTTAGTTTTATTTCTGCTGATGTATTAATAGATATGAATAATGCTTGCGGTAATGATAAGTTAAATGCAATGGATCAAGGTGGTGTTGTTTCGTATTGGAATGCTAAGAATTATTGTATTGAGTATGGTGATGATTATATTAAGAAATTGGATAATATTTATACTTGGACAGCTTGGGTTGATTCTAATTCATATGATGATGATGGGTTAGAGTGTGATCTTACAGGAACTCAATGGTATTTTAATTCTTTAGATTGTTTTGATGGTGCTGTTACTGAAGGAAATGAAGTTATTTATTTAAGTTCAACTAATAATGCACATGCTTCTGTTGCTCCTGATATTAATGTTTATACTGTACCTGTTTATGTTCCTGATTATGTTTATTTATCAAATGATTATACTGGTTGTAGTTCTTTTCAGTTGTATGCTTCGAGTAATTCTCATATAAGTGTTGATGGGACTTATAATTATGATATTTGTTTGAGGAGTTATGGAATTCCTTTGGAGTGTTCGGTTGGTGGTGATGGTTTTTGTATTTTTAGTGTGAGTGATGGTGGTAATGGTCAGGTTAGTCAGTGTGGTTATGGTAATGGTTATGAAGATGTTAATTGTGAGATGTCAAGGGATGTTGAGTTTATTCGGTGCGGTGATAAAGTACAACAAGTTGCTACTGCTGAAAATAGAGTTGTAAATTATGACACATGTAATGTTATTAACTGGAGTTATGCTCCTTATATTGCTGGCAATTGTACAAGTGAACAATGTTTGAATCCGTATAATGGGCAATGTGTTGAGAAAACATATAATTTATCGATTGAAGATGGTTATTCTGTTCCTGAATATGATATTAATGGTGATGTGGTCGGAACAATTGATTTACCAGAAGCTTTGTTTGATTTGACTTGTAGTACTGATGGGACTTGGTGTCCAAGGGATTTTGAGTGGACATGTCGAATGATAACATTGGGTGTAGAAGAATGTTGGTGTCAATACAAACCAGATAATTGTTGGTTTAATCCTGAATTAAATAGAATTGGGCAAGAATGTGGAATATCTAATAATCCAATTAATTATATTTATGAATTAACTAATTTATGGGTAATTGATTTTGATGAATTTAAATCTGATAGAGCTTGTTTTGCTGTTGAAGATTCTGATGATGCATGTTGTTTAGATATTATGTTAGATCCAAATAATAGAAATTATGATTATTACAGAGCACAACCAATAAGAATTTATTAAGAAATATTTATAAATATAACAATATTTTAATTAAATATGAGGGGAAATTCAAAAATACTTATATTAATTATATTTATTATTTTATTAGTTTCTTCTGTTTTTGCATTAGATTGTCAATATAAAGAAAATATTACTGAAAAAGTAACTAAAACAGTTATTGTTCATAAACCTTCAGATTTAATATTAGGATCTCCTTTAACATATGATGATTTTAAATCAAATTCAGAAACTATCGATACAGTACCAACTTTTAAAATACATAACCATTTTGATAGAAATATTGAAATTCAAATAAATTATACTCAAATAACATCTAGTTCATTAACTGGCACTAGTTCTTATAAAAGTTCGAAAATTATTAAAATTTTAAAATTTGATAGCGAAGTATTACGTGCTCAAAATGGATTTGGTGCAGGATATAATTCTTATATTGAAAAAGATTCTGTTGAATATGAAATTATTGATCCTGAAGATACAATTATTGAAAATAGGTTAATTGATATAATTGTTCAAGAATGTAAAAAATGTTTAGGAAAAGATTGTTTAAATGATGGAGTCATTTGCGAATTTGATAATGAATGTGGCGCAGGAGTATGTAATATAGGTAGTTATTGTGGTCCATTTGAAGGTTGTCGAGATGGTAAGGAATTGTGTAATAATGAAAGTTGTTTGTTACCTTTATCAAAAGATGTTGGGGAACTTTTCCAATGTGAATGGCAATGTAAATCAGGAACAGGAGTTGAAGGAATTTGTAAATTGGATGATGGTGAAGGTTGTAATCTTAATTCAGAATGTGCGAGTAATTTATGCAATTTTGATAATTATTGTGGGGAATTTATTGGATGTAAAGATAAAACTTTAAAAAATTGTAATGATGAAGTTTGTTTATTACCTTCGAGCAAGAATGTGGATGAAGCTTATTCTTGTGAATGGGAATGTATAACAGGAAGGGCTAAAAATAATATTTGCTTAGAAAAAATTAATGTAGAAATTAAGAGTTGGGTTTATTGGTTTTTGAGTATATTAGGAATTATTCTTGTTATTTTTGTTTTAACAGATATAATTAGAGGTGGGAAAATAATTAAGGCGGCTCTTGAAAGGGCAGGACATATAATCGGTGTAGCAAAGGATGAAGCAGAGGAAATAATTAAAAATGCTGAAAAAGAAGTTAGAAAAGTAGAGAAAAAATTAAATGAGATAAATATTCAGAAACAAATAATTGAAAATGAAATAAGTAATTTAGAAAAAGATAGCTCAAGAGTAAAAATTTTAAAAATTGAGTTGTCTAAAACAAATTATGAAATAAAGAAATTAAGAAAGGGTTATAAGCATGAAATAAAAGAGTTAATCAAAACTTATAAGGAAAAATTTGGCCATGATTTTGTGTTAGATAACGGTTATATAAGATTTGCTAACAGTATTTTAGACAAATCAAAAAAAGGTAAATATTTTCATATCTGGAATTTTGAACAAAAAAATAATAGGAAAGTAAGGCCAGGTTATGAAATTCACCATAAAAATTTTAGAAAATGGGATAATAATATTAAAAATTTACAAGAATTAACAAAAGAAGAACATAAAAAAACACATATAAATAGGTATAATAAAATTTAATTATTGGATTAACATTCTTCCATAGTATACTCCTGCAAAATCATTTGAGTATCCTGTCACTGGTTTTATTAATCCATTTGTAACTGATTCTACTCTACCCATTGAAATTGCAGCAAATGCACCTTCAATTGCCAAAATGTCTTGTGTTGATCCACTTGAAATTCCAATGTAACTATTATTTATAGCACCCATTACTGACATTAATTCATGTTCATATTTTCTTTGAACCCAATCACCATCCAATAAATTATTCATTACCCAAACTTCAACATCTGTTAAGAAGTTTTCTGTATCTTGATTATAAGTAATCTTATCCAAAGTAGAACTGTTAAAATACATATTTACAATTCTTTCAGCAGCATCTCCACCATCAAAAAGTCTAAATCCGTCAACTGTTCGCCATTCATTCATTTTTAAATTCCAATTTGGCCATGCTAATCCGCACTTTTCATCATAGTCAACTGTTCCATTATTATAATCACCACAATTAATTGGTGCAGGAACATCTTTTACTCTTACTAATTGTGCAAGTAATCCATAAGTAGTACCTGCAACACAAGTGGAATTACCTCCACCATCACCATATAAGTCACACCAAGGTCTGATATTTCCCATCCATCCAACTAATTCTGCGAAACTTGGATGATATTCTTGATCTAATCCATAAGCAGCTAACAAATTAGGAATAGGTTGTTCATTCAAATCAATTAAATTTCCAGAATTTGCATCCAAATCTTTAAACAAAATATCTGTCCAACCTAATTTATTTAAATCATCTAAACAAACTAAAGAAAATTTATTAGTACCACCATCCCTTGTACAAATACCTTGACCCATTTGATAATTATTATCTTCATCTCTTAACCAAACATGATAAGTTCCAGGTGCTAAACCTGATACAGACCACTCACCATTTACATTAGTTGTACCAGTAGCTACAGGAGTTAATAAGAACAAATCATCAATACCATCAGTTGCTGGATTATTTGTAATCTGACCTTCAGAGAAAACCAACACTTCCCAATCTTCTAAACCTTGATCCTGAGATAATCCACCAGGATACTTTGTATCTGCACCCGCAGGTATCAAAATAGTTGTGGTTAACTTACCTGATAAAGTACGTGCATTAGGATCTGTTACATTTACATCTGAATCAACATTATCAGTTGTATCACCATTAATCTGACATCCAGGTGTATAACTTCCTTCAGTATCATAATTACATGTCTTAGTATTACCAGTTAATGTTTCATACGCATCTGAATCATCACACCGACCTTCCAAAGTTGAAATAATTCCTTCTGTTGCACAAGTTAAAGTTACATCATCATTTACATCTACATCAGAATCATCAACAGATGCACTCACAGCTGGAGGTAATGTAACAACTAAATCCTGATCAACATCATCTGAAATAGAACCATTAACCTGACATCCTGGTTGATAACTTCCTTCTGAATATGAACAAGTTAAAGTATCAATTACAGTTGTCCATGAATCAGAATCATCACACCTTGCTTCTAAAGAAGTATAAGTGCCAGCAGGTAAACAATATAATATTGAATCATCTGTAGTTAAAATACTATAATCATTTAATGAAGCTGTTACAGTTGGTAAATTATTAATATCAACTTCATCTGAATCTGTTTCAATACTATTTAACAAACAAGAAGGTTCGTATTCACCTGCAGTATCAAAAGTACATTCAAAAGCATTTCCTGTTAAGGTAGTATATGAATCTGCTTGTTTACATTTACCTTCCAATGTGACAATTGTATCATCTGTTGAACATGTAACAGTTATTGTCTCATTTACATAAGCTTCATATTTATCCAATGAAATGTCAACATCAATTGGAGCACTTACATCAATATCTTGGTCAACTTCATCAATAGTTGTACCATCTAATCTACAACCAGGATAATATTCTCCTGCAATAGAATATGAACAAGACATTGTATTTCCAGAAGTAATTGCTGTCCATGAATCTGCACTATCACATCTGCCTTCTAAAGAAGTAAAAGGACCGTTTGTTGTACATGTTAAAGTTGTACTTTCACCAATTAATAAATTTTCAATATCGTATGTAGCAATTATGCCTGATGCAATTATTTCAACTCTATCATCATCTATGTCATCTGAATCAACTCTACAACCAGGATAATGGTTGCCAACAGTTGTATAGACACATTCTTTTGTTATTCCTGTAATAGTTGTCCATGCATCTGTTTCTTCACATCTTGCTTCAAGTGTGGTATATGAATCTCCATCTGTATCGCAAGTTAAAGTAACTGTTTCGTTTGTGAAAGCTGTTTCTTTATCAACATCTGCATAAACGTTAACTGCAGCTGAATTTACATCAACTTCTTCAATTACATTTGCAGTTTCTGAACCGTCAACTTTACATCCAGGATAATAATCGCCTGCTTCTGTATAGGAACAAGTTAAAGTTGTTCCTGTAATAGTTTGCCAATCTAATGTAGTATCACATCTAGCTTCTAAAGTTGTATAAGAACCATTTACACTACATGTTAAAATTGTATTATCACCTACATTAATACTATAATCATTTACTTCTGCACTAACTGTTAATGATTGAACTACATTAACTATACCTTGATCTTCAAAGGTAACAATCTCTCCTTCATCACCTACAATTTTTACATCAATATGATATTCATCTACAGAACTTAATGTTTTAGTTAAATCATTTGTAAATCCATCTCCATAATTAACTTGTTGAGATTGAATTGTACCATCATCTGATACATCAAAACTTACAGTTACATCACAAGGAGCTTCACATGAAGTTGGAGTAACTTGAAAATTAGAAATAGTTGGCTGAACATTAGCCTGTTGCCTTACAGCATAAAATGAAGTGTGATCGCTAATAGTTGTTTTAACAGTATTTGCATTTGCATCAACTGTAGGCGTACCTACTAATGTCCATGCATTGTTTTCCCATCTATATATTGCTAACTTACTTTCTAACCTAATATCTGAATCAGAATCGTTATAATCTAATTGGATTTCTAAATTACCATTTAAAGTGATAGGATTACCTTCTGAATCAACTATATCTACAATATCACCAATTTGGCCTGATGGAGCATTTGTATAATTAACTTTGTTAAGAACAACTTCTTTATTTGCTGTTAAAGCATTTGCAGCAAATGTTAATTGTTTATTGCCAGAAGTTAATGTGCCTCCAGCAGTACCTATTGTTTGTCTTTCTAATACTGTTAAAGTGTATTCTGATGGTGTTGGTGCAATTGGTGAACCGCCACCGCCTCCGCCACCACAACCTGTTAAGAGTGCTAAAGCAGCTAAAGATGATAATTTAGTGAATTTGTTCATTGAAACTCCCCCTTGTAAGCTTATTAACTTTGTAATGACGAAAACATATATAAATCTATGCTGTCCTTAAGTCGTGACAAAATGAATTTTGTAACAAAGTTGGGACGAAATCATCTATTCTCTAAAAAGATTTTCCTATATATTTATTAAATTTCTATATAAACTTTATAGGTTAAAAATAAATAATATCGATGTTTAATCTATAATAACACAAAATTTAAATATTAGTGTTAAAATAATTTAACATATGTTAAAAATATTTAACGATCTAAGGGATTTTATAGAAGATTCAACTAGAGAAATTAATGTTAGAGAATATGCAAGATTGATGAATATAAGTCCACCAACTGCATCAAAGATATTATCAGAATACGAAAATCAAAAAATATTACAAAAAAGAGAAGATAAAGGTTATTTATTGTTTAAAGGAGATATTTATTCATGGATATTTATTGATTTATCAAGATTATACTATAAATTTAAAACAATTGATATGATTGAATATATTAATGAAAAATTAAATTTTCCCTTAGTTATTTTATTTGGCTCGTTGTCAAAAGGAGAAAATAATGCTAAAAGTGATATTGATTTATGTATTATTACAAAAAGTAAGGAAAAATTAATTTTTCATTAATATATTCAATCATATCAAT
>JBHPGL010000071.1:0-7333 GCA_042570655.1 Nanobdellota archaeon
CATTTATAAATGATTATCGTATTTCATCACTTATTGGTGGCAAAACATGGTGGTTTTAGAATTTTTCAGACACCTGGTTACGATATAAAAGAAGTACCACCTGGACAACAAATCTTGATGAAACAAATTAGAACATTAATGTTAGATTATATTAAAGATCTATAACTACTTGAATTGTTACTTTATCTTCTTCTTTGATAAACATGTCAGAATACGTAATTGCTTTAATGTTGCCTGCGATTTCATAGTCGTCATCATTATCTCCAACTAAAATTGCTGTTATTTTGTATTTATTTTCTACTTTTTCTATTTTAATGTCTTTTACGTCGCCGAAAATAATGTTTTCTGATTCTAAATAGAATATAATTTCTTCTAGAAAATCGTATAATAATGCTTCTTTTGTATTTGTTTTGATTTCAATAGGTTTTTCTATGTTATGTTTGATTGATTCTGGATCGATAACTATAGCGACTGTTGCTAAGAATGCATTTCTGAAAGCTTCTTCTAATGTTTTACCAAAGGATTGGAATTTTGCGTCAGCTGTGTGTGGTAGATACTTATATTGGTTTGGTTTGTCTTTCATTTTAATCATCAGTTCAGTGAATTACGAACAGAGTGAGTAATCCGCTCTCTTTTCTTTTCGATGAGGAAAGTCCAGAAATATCTTTGATATTTCTGATACCTCAGGTCTTTTGTAAAAGCCTGCAGTTTGTGGTAAGTATTTGTATTTTCCAGTTTTGTCTTTCATAATAGTAATGAGAATTATGTTGATTAATAAATATTTTTATTTTTAAATAATAAAATTAATATATTATTACTGTTTTGTAGATTTATATGAGGATCAAAATGTACAGGTTTTTTGGGTCAGTGATCACACTTACTTTAGGTTCACCAGTAAATTACTCTGAAAAAGTTTTAATCAAAGAAATTCCTGATGAAGAATACAAAATAATGAGAGAGGAGTGTGATTCTGGATCTTACAAAATACTTAAATTTTCATTGTATTCAGAGGATAAACTATTAAGTTTCATTTATGGGTACATAAAAAATAAAAATACATTTCAAATTAGAAGGATTGAGAATGTTACAAGAAATGATGAAGATAAAGTACCTGGATCAAAAACTCTTCCTTTGATTCTTGAAGAGATGGAATTTGAATTGAAGCAATTAGGAGTAGAACGTTTGACCACAAACGCAATAGCAAGCATTGCCCCACTAATTGTACAAAGATACGGATTTTCAGAAATTTATGGGAAAACATATGAACAACTTCAAAATGATTGGTTCAAAAGGATTCCTTTCATAGCTGTTGGATTAGAAAAACAATTAACAGATTAAGTATAGGAGAATTAAATTTATTCATTTCTAGGCCAACTGCCTTCAGGTAATGAATCAATTCCAGGAATTGCATCAATTTCTTCCTGAGTTGAATGTTTAACATATGTTATAAAATTAAATTCTGTAATAGTCATAGTATCTAAATCTGCAGCTACATCAGCTCTTATCCAATCATTCCTATAATCGTCTCCTGGAATAATATTAAGTTCTTCAGGTACTAATTCAGAAGGTAATGTAACTTCACCATAAGTATAACTTAATTTGTATGGACTTTTTTGAGTAATTCTTAACCAAGTATCTTCTTTTAGATCTTTTGCTTGATCTCTTTGTTGTTCAAAGAATAATTGGTGTGTATCTATAATTGTTAGAAAATGTTTATATCGTTTTCCTTGCGCCTTTGTCATTTCATGAGGTAAAGTACGATGTAAGTTATAGAATTCTTCTCGATCATCTTTTCCTAATTTTGCTAATTCTGGTACAACCATATTTCTTGTAATCAGTAAATAATATATAAAGGTTTCTATTTTTGTGACTCGAGAGTGGTAGATTTAGAAAAGTTTAAATAATTGTAATAGATAATTAAAATTATGGCAAGTTTATTAAGTAAAATTTCATACGGTGTCTCATTACTAGGAATGGGTTTAGATATTTATTTAGAAGCTAAAGGTAATAATAGTTTTCCTCCAATTTCACAACATATTGGAAATTGGACTTATATTTGGGCTTCTGGAGTGATTCCTGCAATGATGAGTAACATTTTTTTTGAATTCTCACGAACAAACATAAATGATTATGTAGATAATATTGCCAGGAAAATTCCAAAAGTAACAACAGCTTTGGCAACAACATATTTAATTTTAGGTGAATCAATTTTTCCTTATATTTTACCTGGGACAGCAGATATTAAAGATATTCCTGCTGCATTATTAGCAGGAGTTTCAACTTATTATGGTATTGATTATATATTAAGTGATAAGAAAGAATTAAAAAATGAACCTGTTAAATCTTCTTAAACAGATCTTTAATAGTTGCACCAATAGAACAAGGTAATGAAATAGCGACTACAATTCTTACAATTTCACCAAAATTAGATGCATTAGAATTAATATTGTAAATGAAAACTAACAAAATTGCTGCAATTACAGCGATGATATAACTTGAAATTACTCTTTTTGAAACAAATTCAAACGGTGCTCGTTTATGGATATCAACTTTATGTTTTCCATAAGCAAAATAATATACAATTGCAGCCATAATAAACAAAGATAAACCAATAATTAAACCAACATGTACCCATCCAAGGTTTTTAGATATTTCTATCATTTTACCTTTGAAAATGAAAACTAATCCTAAAGCAAATGCTGCAAAGAATGTGAAAATTACATCGTCTATTGAGAAATCGGCTATCTTTGAAGTTTTTTCAATAGATTTACGAATATATTTTACGTCTGCTTCTAAAGTTGATTTCCTCTTTTTTTTCATTTTAATAAATAAATTTAATATGGTTGTATAGTTGGTGTGTCTCCTGGAAGACCATCATTATTATCATCATCATCGTCTGGATCGTCATCATCAGGATCATCTGTTTTAAGTAAATCTTCTGATGTAATTGTGCTTGGAGTTTGACTTGGTTGTGATTCAAACATGTTAAACATATTTCCTGACGGAGGAGTTTCTGTTTTTTCTACATTTTCTCCTGGTAATCCTGATTCAAATATGTTTTTAGATTGACTAATTGATGGAGTTTCATTTACTAATGCTTGAAGAAGTCTTATCACTTTTTTTAGTTCTTCTGATGAATCCTCTTTTGTGTCAATCTGTATTTTCATTGTGATTTATTATTTTTTATGTATTTATATATCTTTTTGTTTAAATATAACATTGTCACGCTCCGTATTTGATATTAAAAATTGAGTGATTACGAACGTAAAGGAAAACAGAGTTTTCCTAACACGGGGAATTTCATAACAATGAAATTCCTGTGTGCTCAAAAAAGACAAAGTCTTTTTAGACATGTTCCTAATACTTCGTGTCGGAACAAGTCTTCATAACTTGAAATAATATTGGAGTACTACGCATGGTGACAATGTTAATTAATTAACTTCTCCAATACCATAATCTAATTATTAATGGATTGTAATATGTTTCATTACCGCTAATTACCAATGATTCTGAAGTAATATCTTTATCCGGAAGGTTTGGAAGCGTTATATCTGTTGAATTTGTTATAGTAAAGTTGAAGTTGTATGAATCTATTAATCTTTCGTCAATAATGTTGTAAATACATGTGTTGTTTTCTTCTATTAAACAATTTCTAAAGATATCATTGTTTTCAAGCGATTGTAGAAGGTTAAAGTTTGTTAGAGATCTTTGTTGAGGTGTTGGAACTATTGATATCATAAAAGCTAAAACTATTACTATAGCGATTGTTACTTCAACTGTCCGTATCCATCCTTTTTTCATTTTCATTATTTGAAGTGTTATCGCCATGCGAAGTACTCTATTATTTGGAGTTATGGCATCTAGACTCGTATGTGATATCAAAATAAACATCAAACACGGAGCGCGATAACACAAATAATTTAGCCTATCCTTAGATTTACTTTAACCTCCTCCTTGTTCCCATATTCGTCGACTAAATAATCATAATATTCAGTTGTTTTAATGTTTGATGATAATGGCTGTTGGCCATACTCAAATATAGTCGAATCATCTGTAATATTTGTTATAGTAATTAAAAAGTTTGATGATTGTAAATTCCATTCTGTTTTTTTCTGATTGTAATTTGAATTTTCTAATTGGTCTAGTAATTCTGTTGAATATCCTTCAATATATTGTTCAACTCCAATAAAAGGAGTGTATTGGTCGTCTAATTGAATAATATTATTATAATTTCCTTCATGTATTGCGATTGTATAATCATTTGATATTGTTAATGATAAATTTAATTTATTTGTGTTGTCATAACAAAATCTTCCTTCTAAATTGTCGGAAATAATTGCAATGCCATCTCCATTATAAAAGTCAATAAAGTTATTTGTAAATGTTTCACATTGATTTAGAGAATAGTTGATTGCTTTTGATGAACCATCATAAACAAATGTGTATGGGTCTAGGTCCATTGTGATTTCGATAGGATTTGTAATTGTTGAATAAATTCTTGTAAAGTTAGCAAAAACATAACTATCATGATTTGTTGTTGTATATTGAGCTACAAAATTACTGCTGTCATAAGAAGGTGTACCTGAAATGTTATAGTTTATGTTATCTGCTTTTAATGATGCTTTGTATTCGATGTTTTCAATTAAAGAATTTGTAAAATTTAAAATTAAATCTGTCATAGTTGTCTGTTGGCTATTGCTCATGATATCAAAGCTTTCAGTTCTTCTAGTGTATGCGTTGTTGCTAATGTATAAATATTCGTATTCACCTAAATTACCATAAGATAATAATTTGTTATTGAATGTAAGATGTCTATTATCTAAGAAAGATGATTGTGATTCATTGTAATTGACATTAATTATAATTGGTTCTAAACTAGATTGAGTTGAATTTAAATAGATAGGTAGTTTTGTAATTATTGTTTTTGTATCGTCGTCAAAATTGTTTTCTAAAAGGTTTAGAAATGGAGATGTTGTTTCAGGTATCATAATAGGTCTTAAGAAACCAAAGAACCAACCAATAAATATTAGAAATATTGCTAATGAGATAATCCAATCTGTCTGAATCAATGCTTTTCTACCTCTTTTCATGAATTTGTTTAATTTTGATATATATTTAAAAGTATTGGTCGTTTGTTAATTTTAATAGAATATAATCGAGGTATTAATTTTACTACAATGTTCCTTACTGGGAATTATGGGATAAGTGTGCACGTGTATCTTAGACAAAATGCACTCTAGTTTGTAATCATGAATGGGACATTGTTGTTAATTTTATTTTGTTATGAAATATTTTATATTTTTACAATGATAAATATATTTTAATATCATGTAGGGATTTCGTCCCCAACTTGTTGTTGTAAATATTTATATTGTAATTGTATTTTTCTGAAAATTATGAATAATGATCCTATCACAATCCAAAGGGGAGACTTAAAAATAGTAGCATGTCGGTCAGGGAAAAACTATGCTATGAAAGTATGTAAAAGCCTTGAAGAAATCGCAAAAGAACGTAATGATTATATTTATGATAAAATAAAGAAAAATGAACAATTAACAAGATATGAAAGAAAAGAACGTGATTTAATTAATCAAATTGAAGATGATGATGGTGTTTATCCTGCAATAACCGAACATCAGAATTTTGGTGAAGGCAGAGGTATGGGTGAAGGTGAAAGAAAAACAATTGTTTCTGATAATTTAAGAGAAAAAGATGTATTTTTAATTCAGAATCCTTTAAATTATCAAACATTAATAGAAGACGATATTGAATTAGATAATAATTTAATGGAAATGTTTATCACAGCTGGAACATTATGGTATGATAAAGCTAGAAATATTTCTTTAGTATCATTATATTATCCTTATGCTCGAGGAGATAAACAGCATGCAAAAGATGGAATTCCTGCAAAGATTTTTGCTGACATGCTTAAATCTGTTCATATTAACCGAATAATTACAATGGATTTGCATGCAGATCAGATTGAAGGATTTTTTGATATTCATCTTGAACATTTACATGCATCACCTTTATTAATATATAAATTTAAAGATGTATTTGAAGGGAAAAAATTTGATAGAGAATTTGTTAAAATGGGTGGACCTGATGTTGGTTCTGCAAAAAAAGTTGAATATCTTGCTAAAATGTTAGGTTATGGAATTGTTTTAAGTTATAAAGCAAGAGATTTTATTAAGAAAGATACTGTTAAAACAAAAATAATTGGTAAGATAGGAGAAGATATTATTATTGGATTAATTGATGATATTTTTGGTACAGGGTCAACCATAGGAGAATTTCAAACTGAAGCTGATAAAATAGGATATAAAGAGATTTATGTGGGTGTAACATTTCCTATAATGGGTGGAAATGCAATTGAAAATATTGATAAATGGTATGATGGTGGGAAAGGTAAATTTAAATTGTTGATTGGGACTGATGCAATTACTCAAAATAAAGAAGTATTAGACAAACCTTGGTATTATGAAATTAATACATCTAAATTTGTTGCAAGAGCTTTATGGGAGATTCATACTGCAGGATCTGTTTCTAAATTATATCCTCCTTCAAGTGTTGATGATCTTAATTTATGGATTGAATAATCGAAATATTTATATATTCTTATTGAGTAACAGTGATTTAGGGGAGTAAAGGGTTCTAGTCAATAATAGTACGAGGTGGAATAAAATGTCAGAAGCAAGTTTTGGAGATACAATCGAGAAGAATTTTACAAGTGCAGGTAAAAAAATATTTGGAGCAATTGGTAAAGTATTGAATGTAGGAGTTACAGTTGCAGAAGAAATTTTAAAAGATGTTGGTGTCCATGATACAGTTAAAAATAATTATGATAAAGGGAAAAAACTTATTATTAGGAATATCGACGGAATAGTAGGTACAATTGATGAGAAAATTGGACTAATTAAAAGCGATTTTGAAGATTATATTTGCGTTGATGGAAAAGTAAATACAGAAAATTTTTTTGGATATATTAACGAATTGGGAAAAAGCTATGGTGGTTCGTTTGTAAACGGATTATTGTTGATGTATAAAGATGGAGTTGATCCTGTTTCGTTTAGCATTTTGAAATATATTGCTACAGAAGAAGAAAGGGAAACTGATTTTGGTTTAGTCGGTAATATGACTATGAATCAGATATTTTTGAAAAAAGATGTTGAAATGGTAAAAGTATATTTAGATGTTTGTCAGGATAAGATTCCTAAAAACATACCTTATAAAAATCATCTTTATAAATATGTTGTAGGTCATATGTGTATGTCCAATGATGAATATCAAAAAATCCTTCAATCTGATCTGCATGCAAATCCATTGTAATTAT
>JBHPGL010000072.1:0-7180 GCA_042570655.1 Nanobdellota archaeon
TTCCAAAACCTTTATTATTAATAACATAAAGATTATTAACATTAGAATCAAGAAGAGCTTTATATAATGAATGATCTGAATGATTATTTATTAAATATAAATGATTAATATTACATTTGCCATACCCCATATAAGATCCTATTTCTTCTCCCTTACAATTTAAGAATGCAATTAAATTGGGTTTTGATTTTGAATGCAACAAACTTGCACAAATATTATCACCTTCGAAATTATCAATTATTAAATTGTCATTTTCTTTTAAATTTGCTTCAAAAAATAAATAATCGTATTTCATATTATAACCATTAATATAAAATGTAAATTTATCTGTTCTTTCAGATAATAATTGTAATAATGTGCCCGATAAACCACCTCTAAGAACATATTTATTTAAATCTAGATCTAATGGAGCAGATGTATAAATAAATGATTTCAAATCATCTTTATTAATTGTAATATTTTTTAGTTTATCTGAAATGCATTTATATAAATCTAAATATAAATTATCTGTAAACATATTGTTTTTTTCAAGTTGAATTAGTTTATTATCAAATAAGTCATTTAATAATTTCATAAATAAATCTACTTTAGTTGATTTTGGCATTTTAATTTCTCTTTCATTCCCTCCTAAATCATTCAGGAATGTTGTTTGTTCTTTTTCTGTAATAGCCATCATAATGCCTCAACCAGATCCTTAACTTTAATAATATCATCATATTCAAACTTTTTATTGTATTTTGATTTGGTAAAATTGATTAAATCATGCATATTCTGAATGATAATATCATAATCTATTTCTGAATCCGGTTCATTACTAATAAAATTTGCATGTAAATTATCATTAAAATTATTTACCTTATCACTTCCATATGGATTATCCTCGTCTTTATCTGAAAAGTGAGCTTTATACAATATTAATTTGTTTATATAACTTTCACATAAAACATTATATCCAACTGAATTGGCTAACATTACATTTATATTTCCCATTTTTATATAATCATTATTAATATCAGTTTTATCAGGATTACTTCCACAACATGCCATAAACAAACTACCTGCCACTCTTGAATTTATAAATGAAGCGTTATTAATTTCTGCATTCAAACCTAATTCACCAAAAGAATCGTTAATAATACAGTTTAAATTTAGAAATAAATTTATTTTTGAGTTATATCCAATTTGTTCACCAAAATCATCTATATTACAATTAGCTATTATTAAATTGTTTATTGCTCCACTATTAAAAGCATAATAAAATCCTCTTTCAATTGTATTGTTTAATAAAATTAAATTGTTGATTTTTCCTTTCTGTCCAATATAATTACAGCATTCTTTTAAATTTGAATTTGCAATGATTAAATTGTTGATATTTTCTGTCCCAGCTTTTCTTAGAATATTATCTCCTTTAAAATTATCCAGAATTAAAGTATTAATATTTTTTGCATGATGGAATAGATAATTGAAATAATTGTTATGTCCGTTTATGTATATATCGTCTTGGAATTTTTTTGTATAGATATCTAACATCGCTCCTGTAAAAATTCCAAGCATTTCTTGTTTTTTATTTTCAAAATCATTATTTAAGTATACTGAAACAAATTCGTTAATGGTATTTTTATTTATTAAGTTATTTTCAATAAGTTCTATTAATTTAAAATAATGTGGACCAAATGATTCATGATCATCTATAAGAGTATTATCTGACCATGATTCAAATGTTTTCATGAGATTTTCTATGTCTGAATCTTTTGGGATATTTATATCTCTTTCTTCCCCTTCTAAATCGTCCAGAAATGATCCAACTTTCATTGTAATTCCTCTACCATTTGTTTGACTTTCATGATTTCATCATAATCATATTTTCTTTTATGACTAAAATAGTCTAATATCTCATGAATTTGTTTTGGCATTTTTCTGTTTTTACCAATATTTATACTAATATGACCATCATATTTTTCCCCTTCATCATTATTACATTTCAGATAAAATAAGTTATCAAGTTCTTTAACATTATTATTATATCCTACACGGAAACCTGAATTATTACTTATAATCAAATTTTTAACATCAGTATCAACAGAACCTACTGAATGAACACCATCTTTAATTTTATTATTAACAATAATAATTGATCCTGCTTTAGATCTAATAAATGGGATATGGGCAAATGATGAAGTTACATCGCAATTTACTGCCATAAATGTATTTACATAACCTCTTACATGTCCTAATCCATTACAAATTTCTCGACCTTTAAAATTGTCTACTATTAATTCGTCTACAGTTTTTGCATAATGAAATAGATGATCATATTCCATTCCATGACCGTTTATATAAAAAGATAGATTATCATATCTACAATTTAAAAGATGCAATAAAATTCCTGTATAACCACCTAATCTTCGTTGTTCCTCAAAATCAAACTCATTCATTGCAGTTGCATATATGAAATTTTTTAAATCGTTAGCATCAAAATCAAAATCTCTTAGATTTTCTACAGCTAAATCAAAACAACCTTCGAATGTATCTAAAGAATTTTTAAATTCGAGTTTGAATAATTTTAATAAGTTGTAATATAGATTATCGTATGTAGTATCTTTTACAACTTTTATTTCTCTTTCCTTATTTCCTTTCAAATCGTCCAGGAATGTATTTTTTTCTAATACCATTATACATTAATTTCCTCTATCATTTGTTTAACATTCATAATATCATCATATTCTAAATATTTGCCATTTATTTGTTGAAGATGTTTAATAAGATTAGTCACTTCATTAGTTAATTCTCTATTTTTTCCTAAAATTAATTTAAAATCAGGTCCTCTTCGTTTATCTTCATTAAATCCTTTAAAGTAGGCTATATCTTTAAATTCTTCATTATTATTATATCCAATATGCCAACCTGAATTATTTGCAATAATTAGATTATTTAGATTCCCTATTGAATACACGCCATCTTCTATGATATTATTAACAACAATTAAAGAATCAACATAACCTACATGAAAAGGAATATGATTAAAAGATTGTTGAACTTTACAATTGACTGCCATAATTAGATTTACTGTCCCTTTATCAGCAATGGCTGTACAAATATTTCTTCCAACAAAATTGTCAATAATTAGTTCATGAAAATTTTTTGCATAATAAAATAAATAATCAAATTTTTGTCCATTTCCATTTATATAAAATGTTAGGTTTTCAGTTTTTTCATTTAATAATTCTAAGATTATTGAAGTATATTTGCCTAATATTCTTTGATCTTCAATTTCTAATTCATTATTTATATTTGTATAAATGAAATCTCTTAAATTACCTTCTGTGATATCAGTTTCACTAAGATTTCTTTTTGAAATTTCATAAAATCCATCATAATCTTTTAAATCGTTTTTAACTTCATAATTTAAAAGTTCTTTTAAATTTTCAAAATATGGTTCTAATCGGTCTTCTATCTGTTTGATTTCTCTTTCATTTCCTCCAAGATTGTCCAGGAATTTTAAATGTTCCTTTTCTATTACCATCATACCTTAATATCCTCTACCATTTGTTTGACATTATAGATCTCTTCTTTACTGTAATGTTTGCCTTGCATTTGTTTGAAAAATTCTAACAAATCTGTGATATTATGTTTTTCTTTGATTTTTCTATATTCAAATCCTGCTTTTGGATCTCCTATAATTTTTTCAGAATGAAATTTCCTTGTATATTCCCTGTAAAATATTTTATATTTTGGATCTTCCTTAATATTATGTAAAATTGCTTTATCAAAATATCCATAATGCAATGACAATTGTCTTGCATCATAATTAGCTACTATAAGATTATCACCAAATCCGTACAATGAACCTTTTTGATCTTCTCCCCGAATATTACTATCATAAATAATTGTGCCAGCTTTACACTTTTCATTAACTTGACCCGAATCTGAAGCTCCATTATTGTATGCATTTAAAATAAAATTTACTTCACTTTCATCACCCATATGCATTGAATATTCGCCATAATTATTTGCAATAATTAATTTGTTTACTTTACCTTTATTTTCACCTATACTTGATCCCATATGATTCCCTGAACAATTCAAGAATAGTAACGTGTCAATATTTCCACCTCTACCACCTAAATATTCTGCACCCATATCCAATTCTGAATTTGCAATTATCAAATTGTTTATTTTCCCTTCTGCGCCTATATTGTTAAATGTAAATTGTCCTTGAAAATTGTCAAGGATTAAATTGTTAAAATTTTTTGTCCATTTGAATAAACAATTATAAAATTGATTTAATCCGTTAATATATACTTCATTTTGATCTAATTGTTCCAATAAAATTCCTGAAAAGATTCCTAAATGCGATTGTTCAAATAAGCTGTATTCTTTTGAATAATTTATGTAAATAAATGATTTAAGATCTTGTTCGTCAAAATCAAGATTTTTAACTTCTTTTTTCATATAATCGTAAATAGGTCTTGATCCAAAAAAATCGTCGGTAGGTGCATTTTTCAACCATTTAAGATCATTAAATTTTTTAGTAGTAATTGGAAGAAATTGGTCAAAATATTTACATAAATTGTTTACAGCAGTAGTTTTAACTATTTCAAGTTCTCTTTCATCCCCTCCTAAATCGTGAAGGAATTTTAATTGTTCTTTTTCGATTACCATTATAATTCCTCTACCAATTGTAATACATCCATCATATTTTGATATGAATAAGTTTTGCCTTGCATATATTTGAAATAATCTAAGATAAGGTGAAGATTATTCTTAGTTAAGATTTGATTGTATTCATCTTCATTGATTTTATCTTTCTTTACTTTTGTTGCTCTACCAATTCCCCAACCTTTGTTGTTATATAATTTCAAAGATTTACATTTACATTTCTCTAACATTTGTTTGCTTTCATTATTTGCTGCTAAAATTAAATCAATATTACCATCATCAATTGTACCATTAAAATCTGCTGCTAACAATTTAAAATCATCAGCTACACCTGCTTCTTCAAAGATTTTTTTCCCTTTATTATGTAAAGCAAATATTTTCTTTATTTGTCCTTCTCCACCAACCCTATACCCGAATTCTTCAAAGTTATTATATGCATATAAAAACAACTCTAATTTGCCATGTTTTTCACATATACTATAAAATCCTCCATCCCCTCTAGAATTTGCAACAATTATTGTATTTGCATACGAATCTGAAGTATTTGATAAATTATAAAAAGAAGCATTGATATTACAATTTAAAAGTGTTAATGTGTCAAAACTTCCTTGTGTGCCAAATTGCATTCCCGAACGATCTAAATCCGAATTAGCTATAATTAAACTGCCTCCTTTTTCATCTCTTGAGATTGCATGAGATAATAATTCTTTTCCTTTAAAATTATCTAAGATTAAATCGTCAAATTCTGTTAGATGATGTAATAAATAATCAAATCTTTTGCCTTGACCATTTAAATAAACTTCTATACCTTTTTCAGCAAGTTTAAATAACGCACTTGTACAACATCCAAACACTTTCTTTTTGTCTTCTTCTAAATGTATATCTGAATAATTTAAAATAAAATCATTAAATTGATTAATGTTAAATTTAAAATCTATTTCTTTTTTTAGTTGTTCATAAATTTGGATACCTTTTTCATGAAAAGTGTTTGGGAATATATAATTTCTTTTTGTATATTCGTAAGTATTCATCATATCAGTACAATGTTTAAAGAGTTTTTCATTTAATGAAGAGTTTGGGACTATTATTTCTCTTTCTTTACCTCCCAAATCGTCTAGGAATTTTTCTTTAACTGTCATAGATTAACCTCTTCAGCCATTTTGATTAATCTCTTTGCAAACACTTCACCTTTACATTGTTCAGGATTGTCTGCTAATTGAACTATTTTATTAAGATTTAATTTGTCTAAAGTATTTTGATATGCTTTTAATGTAGCTTTACCTTTAATGTGATTTCCATTATATTTTACAGGATTTTTATAAGTGTAAAGATTTTTTATGGTAGGATAAAAATCATCATTACTTTTATTTTCTAATAAAAAAACATGCTCTGCATTACCTTTATTACAGATATAGTGTATTGCATTTTTTCCTTTATTATTTTTTAAAATTAAATACTCCATTTCACCATGATCATAGCCAAGTGCCCAATTGTTATCTTCCCCATAATTATTCATTGATAAAATAATTTTTGCTTTTCCATCTGCTGATAAGGTATACATTAAATCTTTCCCTTCATTATTAAATAAAACAATTAATTCAGATTCACCTTTATTTCCTGTTCCATAAACACAATGGTCTCCTTTATTATTAATAGCAAAATAATTATCTAAAATCCCGTTTTTTCCAACACTTGATCCTATCCAATTTCCTTCACAGTTTAATAAAGCAATAAAATTAGCTTCACCCCTATTAGCAATATTTGATCCAATACAATCACCTTTCCAATTGTCAAGGATTAATTTGTCAACATTTCTTGCATTGTAAAACAAATATTTAAATCTAGATCCTTCTCCATTTAAGTATAGA
Source organism: Nanobdellota archaeon (assembly GCA_042570655.1). GTDB lineage: Archaea > Nanobdellota > Nanobdellia > Woesearchaeales > JBHPGL01 > JBHPGL01. The sequence goes on from JBHPGL010000072.1 coordinate 6,528, forward strand.
TATGTTTCTTTATCCTCTAAATTATTTAAATATGTTTTGAAATCCAATAAAGCACCTGTATATGTGCCTAATAAAATTTGAATATTGTTATTAAAATCATTATCTTTAAATGTATGAATAAAAAAAGTTAAATCTTCTAAATTAAATTCTGGTCTGTAATTATGAACTGCATTTGAAACGGCTTTGTACATATCATATTCTTCCACAGGCAATTTTTTATCTAGATATAATTTTTTTAGTCCATGAAAAATATTAATTAAAGTGGAAAGAGTGGTTGATTTAATAATATTAATTTCTCTTTCTTCTCCACCTAAATCGTCTAGGAAGATTGTATGTTTTTCTTGTGTAATTACCATTATACTTCTAATTCCTCTACCATTTGTTTGACTTTATAGATGTCTTCTTTACTGTAATGTTCACCTTGCATTTGATTGAAATAATCAAGTAAATCTGTAATGTTATGTTGGTTTATGAAATTTTGATATTCAATTTTAGCTTCATGATCTTTAATTATTTTTCTAACCTGAAGATAAGAACCAGAATTAGAATTATTATAATTATGAGTAACCATTTTATTAATATATGACAAGCATATACCTATATTAAAATCTGTATTTGAAAAATAGACTTCATTAATATTGCCCATAACACTA
>JBHPGL010000073.1:0-7041 GCA_042570655.1 Nanobdellota archaeon
CTACATATTAAATAAAACTGTTCAAAAGAAAATTTTTGAACAAAATATCACATTTCCAGAAACTACTAACACAAAATCCATTCCAATAAAAATTAGAGCAGACTATCAAACAGAACATTTTGAAAAATTAAGTATTGAAGAAAAATTCAATATAAAATTAATTCCAAAAGGAGAAATAAAAATAAATCATAGACCTGAAAAAACCAACATTTACGAACTTGAAGAAATTAATTTTGAAACGATTGTTGATAATAGAAGAAAAACAAATGTTAATAATATTAAAATTTCTGATTCTATACCAGAACAATTTAATATAATTGGGATAACAAATAGAACATTTGATTTGAATGCAGACTCTTCAAAAACAGTGTACATTTATAAAATTAAACTCCCAGAAGTCCAAGAAGATACTAGATATTATATTAATTCAACATTATATTTCTTAGACAATGGTATTATTAAAAATGCTACTCTATCAACTTCAATATTAGTTCAAAATAATAAAGATTTCAACCTTGACATTTCAAAAGAATTAGAAGAAACTAACGACGATTTTTATTTAGGTGAAATAATTAATACTGAATATGTAATTAAAAATAATGAAAATGAAAATTCAATATATAATATCATATTAAATTTTCCGTTACAACAAAATGTTGATTTAATAAATACAAAACAATATGAGATCGCACAGCTTAATCCTGGAGAACAATTAACAATTGATAATATTGAAAAGATTCGTCCTAAAATAAATGGAACCATCTGGTTTGATAAAACAATAATTACATACAAGGACCAAGATGGTTTAATTAAACATTTAAATACCTCAGATCTTAAAAAAACAATAAAAAATAGTTATTTAGCAGGACCAGCGATAATGGCGTATATGTCTATACCAAATAAAAAGGTATATGTTAATGAACCTGTAAAAATAAATATCAAAATTTCAAATATTGGTGATAAAGAAACCTATCTTGATATAAATCTAACAAAAAATGTTAAAGTTAATATTGGTCCATATACTGATCATGAATTAACTTTTGAAAAACAATTCGATACACCTGGAAAATATTTAATTACTCCTGCAGAGATAAGATATAATTATTTAAATGACAATTATTATACAATATCAAATAGTGAAGAAATTGAAGTTATTGATAAACCAATAGAAAAAGAAGAAATTAGTGATGATAAGGAAGATAAAGAAGAAACAACTAAGCATGAAGAGGAACCAAAAGAAATTAAAAAATCATTTTGGGATAAAGTTGGAGATTTTTTTGTTGGCGCTTGGGACTTTTTAAAAGGCATATTTACATGGTCTCGGTCAAGATAATATGAGAGATAAAAAATGGGATTTTTAGACAAATTAAAATTTTGGAAAAAGAAAGATGAATTTGCAGATCTTAAAGATGATAATTATGATCCTGCAGCAGGAAATTATCCTAGTTTAGAACCTGGTCCAACAAGAGATATTCCAGGAATGCCCCAATCACAACCTATGCAAGATATGCCAGGTATGCCCCCGCAACATATGGAAGAAGATAAACCATTTGATGTAAAAGCACCGCCACCTGCATATCAACCTACACAATCTAGTCAACCAACACAACAACAAGGACAACCTCCTTCAAGATCAAATGAATTATTGATAGCAAAAATGGACATATTAATAGCAAAAATTGATTCTGTTTCTCAACGAGTTGAAAATTTAGAAAGAATGGCGATGAACGAAGTTAAAGAAGAAAAAAAAAGAAAAAATTATTGGTAATTTTTTAATAAAATCCTTCTAATCCTAAAACATAATCTTTTAAAGATCCACTACATCCTTCGTCGTTAGGATTATCAAATGGATCAGGACTTGGAATATCACCAATATCAAAAAGACACGTCATTGATTTTCCTTCCATACCTTGTATCATATTAATAAATTCGTCTGCTCCTGGAGGTATTTCAACTCCTGAAGGTATAGTGAGTCTAGATCTATCAACATTTAACTTGATCTTACAAAAATCACCTTGTCTTCCTTCTATAGTTGATGTAAATTTTATATCTCCTGGTGTATCAAAATCAAATTGATTAGCTTTAGTAATTACAACTGCCTTTTCACAAGCCATTGCAGCTTCCTCAAAACATTCTGTATAACCTGATCCTGAATAACTACCTTCTGGAATTTCAAACACACCACAATCTTTATATCCAGGCATACCATTACATCCCATTACAAATAAAATCCCAATAATTAACAATCCCATTATTATTTTTTTCATGTTATCACCCCTAAAATTAAAAAGAAAAAAATTAAAAAAACAAATAATCTCATCTTAACTTAACAAACCAGACCCAAATTCAGATTCAAGCTGTTTGTTATAATCAATTAAAGATCCACTACATGATTCTTCGTCATCAATTTCAAAGTCACCAACTGTACCAATCGGAGCTCTACATCTCATTTCTTTTCCGCTCATACCTTCAATTGCAGCCATTGCTTTTTTAGCTTCATCGTCAAGTGGAACATCAGGTGGTAAGTCTACTGATACTTTATCCATTACCATTCTAACTTCACATTCACTTCCCACTTTACCTTCAACAAACGCAGACATTTTCATATAAATTCCAAATAAATTCACTTCAGATGTCATCTTTGCTGGGTTACATGCTAACATAGCATCATTCATACATTCATTATATTGTTCACCCATATCATCCATTGTTAATGTGCCACAATCTTCATAATTTGCAGGTCCAGGTCCGATAGGCCCTCCTGAACAACCAACAATAGAGATAATCATTAAAATTCCTAATAACATACTAATTATTCTTAATTTCATATTTATACCCCCTAATACTAATTTATATTAGTTATATACGATAAAATAATTAAATTATTTAAAAAGATGTCTCACTACTGTGATATAATAAAAGCATTCGTAAATACTATTAACACCACTGTCAATATTGCATAATTGGCCTATTTCATAGAATTAAGCGAAACGACCTGAGGCTACAATATATGTAGCCGAAGTTGAGAAACCATTAATGCCTGACAGTGGTGCATTTTTTAAATAAAAATAAAATTTCTTTTTTAATTATACTCAACAATCAAAAAGCTTTAATACACATTAAACTTCCATAATAAAATGAAAAAATTAATTTCAAAAAAAGATACAATTTTTGTATTAACAGCAATAATTGTAATTCTAATTGATCAAATAACAAAATACTTTGGTTCTACAATAGGATTAGGCAAAACAATCCCAATTATACCAAACATATTTCATTTTACATATCAAGTTAATCCAGGATCATCATTTTCAATGTTTCAAGGTTTTTTTTGGTTAACCTTTATCGCATCATTAATTGTAATTGGAGCAATATTATATTATTACAATCAGATGCCGAAAAAACTCATCATCCCAATTGCTTTAATTCTGGGAGGAACAATTGGTAATCTCATAGATAGAATTGCTTTTGATGGTATTGTTCGTGATTTCATTGATTTCCAAGTTTGGCCTGTTTTCAATATTGCAGATTCAGCTTTAGTAATAGGTGCAGCAATCTTAATCTATTATTTCTTCAAGAAAGAATATTTAGATAAGAAGAAACCAGTTTCTAAACCTATATCAAATACAAAATCAATTAAAACAAAATCTATTAAGAAAAAATCAAAAAAATGATTAATAAACCCTAAATCCTCTATTATTTCTAGATCCATACCATTTAAAATGATCTCCTGCAACATCAAGACCAAAACCAACAGCAGCACCTGCAACAGCACCTAATCCTGCAAATAAAAGTATCATCCAACCATTAAATCCAGAAACATCAAAACCACCTTTAATATTCATTTGATACATTTTTCTGGATATATCTAATATTTCTGAAGCAACTTTTTTAGATTCTGTTCTGAATTTTGGCTTTTCATGATTTAATTCAAGATCAATAAATCTTTTAATTTTACTTTGTAAAACAGGAGTTTGTCTTTCTGTATATCTCATACCATTAATAACTTGTGATAATGTTAATTGTAATCTTTGCCCGTTAGCTAAAGCAGCTTCACCAACTTGAAACTCTTTTGGACCAGGATGACTTCTACTCATATCTCTTTCCACAAGAGTTTCAGCTGAATATCTTTCATTATTCCATCTTTCACTATACTCAGGCAACTTATTAAAAGTACTTGTGATTGAACCAATGTTCATTTTATAAGTAGAACCAAACATCCATCTGTTAGCACTTTGTCTAAGTTCTTGTGTAGTTAATCTTTTTCCGCCAGCTTGAGTTTTTTCAATTGCATATTCATTTTCTGCATTTGTTTGAGTAGCAATTTTCATTTTCACTGGAATAATTAATTCAGGTACTTCTCTAACAACTTTAATTAATCCTGCCGCTGCTTCATTCCCAGCAGCACCATCATATTTAAATGTATGAGTTGTCCCATCATAAACTGTCCAACAACTTCGATCACCATCTTCATCAGGTGGACCACATTCTTCATGTTCATGATGATAATGATCTTCCCACCATGCTTGATCTAAATGATTATTAACAGGAACAATTTGTTTATTTAATTCAATAAAATTACCTTCTTCAAGTTTATCTAAAGCACTTCTAGTATATTCAGGTAAAGTTTCAAGTAATGATTTTAAAGAAAAATAATGATGACTTAAATCAATTTTATATTCTAATTCAGTTGCAAAACCTTTTCTCCATTTTTTTGTATTCTTAACAAACGGATTTGACGAAAACGGTTTTTCATAAGATAAATTATGACATTCAAATATTTTCATAACCATATCATTTGTTAAAGCATAATGATAAGTGTTTGGATCAACATTTAATTTATTATCTCCATGATCAACAATAATTTGATGTATTTCTGAGAATGCTAATGGTATGTTTGAAGCGTTTGAAATTTGTTTAGAATATCCATAAGTAGTTCCAGCCATTAAACCTAGAACACCCATACCCCAGATTTCTATGTTAGAATCTCTGAGTAATCCTTTAATTCCTTGTATAAAATTATTTGCCATCATACCAACCAAAATTATTAATTTATAGTCTATGAACAGAATACCCTTTATAAAGCTTTCTGTTTTTATCACTAATTAGGGGCAAATTAATATCTCTAAGGGTATACGAGCCAAGATAAACCATAAAATTTATAAACTAATATACAGTTATTACAATTTATGACGCATGACTATTATCAACCATACTTTAAAGCAGTAAAACAAATATTAGATGGAACTCCAGTAAAAAATCTTGATGATATTAGGCAACAATGCAATGAAACATTCTTAAAATCTGAATTACCAAAAATTCCAGAGTATGATAAGGGTTATACTCCTGAAGCAATTATTGTTAGTTTTATTGCAGATGCTGAAAATAAAATATTAATGGGTACTGATCCAGTGGAAGCTTATAGTGGATTTAAAGGTTTGGAACCTACTGAGTTCAGACAAAGGGGAAGAACAGTTCTTGAACTTGCAGTTCAATAATAATTGAAATCAGTCCTATTTCTCGATTGCATTTAACACCTATTAATCATAATATTCTATTGATTATTAGCACAACTTTTTCAAATCAAGAATCCCTTCAACTCATCAAAATCAGGCCTATTCTTACTATCTTTCTCCAACATTCCACCAACTAGTTCTTTAATCTTCCCATCTTGATATACACCATCACCACAATCCCATTCATTAAACACATTTGTAGCTGCATAATTCAATAAACAAGGCAATTGATATTTACCAGGAACATGAACCTTGGCAAATGGATGCCTGTTAGTCAAACGTTCATGAATATATATGCCTAAAGAAAAAATGTCTGACTTTTCATCTGCATAATATGTTAATGCAGTTTCAGGTACAATATGCCAAGGTGTTGAGAACGCAGTATAATTCTTTTCTTTCTTAAATTGAGACCAACCAAAATCACAAATAATATACTTACTACCATCATACATAATATTTTTAGCTTTAAAATCCAAATAAAGAATTCCTTTTTCTTTCATATGATCATAAGCATTACAAATTTGTTTTAATTCATCTAATACATTATTAACACCATCTAACTTAGGTTTTTGATCAACATAATCTAACATTAAAAAATCATGTCCTGCAACGCTTAAACTGCCTAGATATTTAACAATATTATCATGTTCTAAACATTCTAAAATTCTGGCTTCTTCAGTAAATCCTCCAACAGAAGCACAATCTGTTTGAGTTTTTAAAATCTCTTTCAAAACAATTCTCTGTCCATCCATATTTGCCATATATAAAAATCCATCTTTCGGATAAAAACGACGAGTATCACCAGACTGTAAAACATTACAAACATCAATTCCATTTTCAATTAATTCATTATAAATATTATCTCTGTAAGGAACATTATCAACAATATTTTGATACTTTTCAATCAAAACAGAATCTTCAGTATATTTTGCAAGAATCAACCTTTTCATTGGTTCTTTATATCCATTTTCATCCATAAATTCTAAACTCTGTGATATTAATTTACGATGATCACCTTCAACTGAATCTAAAGCTCTAAACATTAAATCTTCATCAATAAAACATTCATCTTCATTAAAAAATACAAGCAAATACGGAATAACTTTTTCAACAACAAATTTTTTATAATCAATATCCTTATTACTCAATTTAACACAATCAAAATCTCCTAACATGTAAGCATTGTCAAACAATTGTTCATAACCAAATTTAGGATCGCCATTTACATAATGTATTGCCTTACTAAATTTTCGAAGAACATTATAAGATAAATATTTTAATTTAAGATCATCTTGTTTTTCTATAAAATCATCTATGTTAAGATAATGTAAATCTTTCATCTCAGTCAATAATTGATTTCCAAACTTTTCATGATCATATCCTGCCATCTTAACCGCCTCATTCATCCATAACATTCGCTATAACTAATTCTGCTCTGGCTTTATACATTTCAGCATAAGCAATCTTACTTGCCTTATAATAATCTTTTTCCTTAGCAACACTAATAAACTTATTAACTCTATCT
>JBHPGL010000074.1:0-7022 GCA_042570655.1 Nanobdellota archaeon
AAAATAATTAATAATAAATTAAAAAATGTTGAATTTAATGAAAATGATTTAAAAACTTTCATTTACCAGTCAAATTTAGGTTTAATTGAAGAACAAAAAATAATAACTGGACATTTTTCAGGTTCTTTATTACAACTTTTATCAGAAAGGAGTAACGGTATAACATTTTATATAAATGGTCATGGTACGTATTTTCCAAATTTATTTGCACATTCTAAATTATGTTCAAAAGATAATTTAATGGTAGAAAATTTTAATGGAGAATGTATTTGTAATAATATTGCAAATTATGGTTCAAGTGTTAATTTAATAGCATTACTAAATAATAATGGTGATTATGTTGGTGATGGTATTGCTTCATTTAAAGGATATGCAAAAAATGCTTTTTTCATCAATAATAATGGTGTACATGTAGCTCATAGAATTGGATTTAAAGGAGAAATAAAAAACACGTTCATATTAAATAATAAAGGGAAGTGGATGGGTGATATATTTTCTGGTGGAAGTAAAGCAGATTTAATTTTTTATGCAAATAATATTGGTAGAAATATGGCAGGTCATATAGGAGATTTCAATACTAAGATTAAAAATTTAATATTATTAAATAATAAAAGTAATTCAATTGGTTATGGTATTACTATTGAAAAAAATCACAAGATATATTTAGTTGGAAATGAAAAGTTAAATGTTAATCGAAGTTTTATTACATTTGGATATCCAAGTCAATTAAATATTTATTCTTATAATAATAAGGGAAAAATTGTAAAAAAATTTGCAAATGTAACATCAGGAACTGAAGCAATATCATCATATAATCAATTAATCAAACAAAAAAACTTACAAAACATAATCAAACTAGCAGACAATCCAGACCAATGTACAGGTGAAGACTTTGCTAAATATCTTGTAAAAATATCAGAGGAAATAAAATAATGGTTGTAACAGAAGAAAACATAACATCATTCCTGGACGATTTGGGAGGAGATGAAAGAGAAATCATCATCCCAGGATCAAATCCAACTATGGATAAATTAAACGCTGTAAGAGATCAATTATTTGAAGAATTTAATGATGATACAATTTCTACAGGTTTACAACTTTTTATAAAAGAAGAACATCAAAAAATATGTGAAAGATTAGACAAATTAACAAATAATTTACAATATGAACAAGAAGATTTAAAAAATTTTATTTTTGAAAATTCTAATCTTGATATAGATATTTTAGAACCTGTATTAGGTGTTTATACTGCATATTTATTGGATAAATTAAACCTTGATTTTTTTTATATTAATGGATTAAATAATCAATTTAATTATTTATTTTGCAATTCAAAAAATTGTAAAAATTTAATCATAGAAAATTTTTCAGGATTTAATATTGGCCTTTACATTTCTACAACTGGATTACTTGCTTATATTAACAATAAAGGTAAAAATATTGGTTTAGAAGTAGGTTATGATGGAAAAACAGACGATCCATTTTATGATATGGAAATGAAAGGAAGAACTAATAATGTCTTTTTTATTAATAATAAAGGAAAACAAATAGGATTTAGCGCAGCTCATGCTACCAAGGCATCGTTTATCGCTTTTATAAATAATGAAGGAGAATATACAGCAAAATCTTTTTGTGAACATGGGGATATTGATACTTTATTTGCACTTAATAATAAAGGAGATTATTTTGGGAAGTCAATTGCAGAATATGGTAAAATTAACAATCTTATTTTAAAAGATAATAAAGGTATAAATCCTTTAAATAATTTAGATCATAACGACACAAAAATAGAAAATGCATATTTGATTAATAACGAAAACATTGGATATATAAATTCTCATTGTATTAAAAATTGTTATGTTTATAATAAAATACCACAACGTGAACATCCTAACAACAATTTTACTAAAGAAGATGTAATGCCAAAATTCCATCAATTCTTACTCCAAAAAAACTTAATCCCAGTAATCAAAATAGCAAACAATCCAGACCAATGTACAGGTGAAGACTTTGCCAAATACCTTGTTAAAATATCAGAGGAAATAAGATAATGGTATTAGAAAAAGAAAAAATCACAACTTTCCTTGACGATTTAAAAGGAAATCAAGAAAGAGAATTAATTCAACCAGAATCAACTACTTTAGATAAATTAAATGCTGTTAGAGATCAATTTTTTAAAGAATTTTACAATAAAAAAATATCAACACGTATAAAAATTTATATTAAAAAAAATTATGAAACAGTTAAAAAAAGACTTAATGAATTAACAAATAATTTAGAATATGATCAAGATGACTTAAAAAATTTTATTTTCTCTAATTGTAATCTTGATTTAGATCTTGAAGGTCCAATTTTGGGCGTTTATTCAGGATATTTATTAGACAAATTAAATCTTGATTTTTTTTATATTAATGGATTAAACAATAAATTCAATTATTTATTTCTTTGTTCTAAAAATTGTAAAAATTTAATAATAGAAAATTTTGAAGGTTTTGATGTTGGAGCTTACATTTCCACTTCAGGATTACTTACGTACCTTAATAATAAAGGAAGAAATATTGGAATTGCAGTAGGCAGTGAGGGAAATGATGAATTTACTTTTAATAGTAATCCTTATCGAAAAATTAATAATGTATTTTACATTAATAATATAGGCGATGGAATTGGATGTGATGTTGCTGATGATGGAAATGCTTCTTTTGTTGCTTTTATTAATAATAAAGGACATTATATATCAGAATCAGTAGGCACTAATGGAAATATTGATACATTATTTGCAGTGAAAAATTCAGGACATAGATTAGTAAATTCCTTAACAAAATATGGCAAAATCAATAATATAGTCTTAAAGGATAATAATGGGGATGATATTTTAGATGATTTATGTGCTGATCAAGGTCAAATAAATAACGCTTATTTAATTAATAATGAGCATCTTAGTTTTATTAATTCAGAAAAAGTTAAAAATTGTTATGCTTACAATGGAAACCCGATTGAACATCAAAATTTCAATTTTACTAACAATAATGTACTTAAAAAATATCAAAACTTTTTATCAGAACATAACCTTAATCCATTAATCAAACTGGCAGATAACCCTGACCAATGTACAGGTGAAGACTTTGCCAAATACCTTGTAAAAATATCAGAGGAAATAAGATAAATTTATATATAATCAAACCATAATATACAAAATGACAACAAAAACTATTGAAGATACAATTAAAGAATGTTATGAATTAGTTAGTGATGCATATAGTAGACCAAATTTAAAAGGTCCAAGAATAGTTAAAGAAGATAAAAAATATGAAGAAACAGCATTCTTAGATTGGATCAACCACGAAATTGGTATAAATACAAATTTCATAGAAAAACTATCAAAAATTAAACCAATGGAAAACATTATTAAAGGACTATTTTCACATGAATTTGGCCATTATTTCTATCATCCATTTGATCTATCAATGCACTTATACCTTTCACATCAAGCTGAAAAAGCTTTTGATAACGATAAAATGCAATTGTCAGATATTATATTCCCATTATTCACAGATTTTATGAACAATGTTATTGTAACTTATAATGGTTTATTAAAAGATGAATTAAAAGATACTATGGAAGCACATTATGAAACTTGCGATAAAGGAGCAGTGTGGACAGCTATGTTTGGCGCATATAAAGAATTAATAGATCTAGATGTAGAACTTGACTATTCAAAATTTTCAGATGAAAAAACAAAACAAATCGAAGATACAATTAAAAAATTAACTTATGATGATAAAGGTAATCCAAGATTTTCATTTAGACAAGTTAATGTATCAGATACAACTGATTTTGGAACGCAAAATGCAATGATGATGCGTTTCTATGAAGCAATTGCTCCATTAATAGATATAAAATATATTAAATGTGGAATTGGAATGGGTAAATCAGGTGCAAATATTAAAATTAAACCTGAAGATTTAAAAGGATTATCATCAGGAGAAAAAGAACAAGTAGAAGAAGCAATGAGAAAACTTGCAAAAAACCTTCCAAAAGATATTTATGATGAAATTAAAAAGAAATATTCTGATGATAAAGATAATATAAATAAAGATCCAGACCAAAGTTATGGTATTGGTAGTGGAGAAGCAGATTTATCTATAGCAAATAAAGATACAATAGATTATTATCGTGAACTTGCGAAAGCGTTTGGTATTTATGTCAGACCAAAAAGAACTTTATCAGTATCATCAATTAACATTCCTTTTGGTAAAAAAGAATTCAAACCATCAGATTCACCGTTAAATATTGATATGAGATTTTCTGGCGGAAAAACTTTGCCAGGTTTAACAAAAGTTGCTAAAAAAGAACAAATCCCATATCCCTCAACAAGAGAAGTTATACCAAGATTAATTCTGTACAAAGATGCATCAGGATCAATGCCAATACCATCTCAAAGAAAATGTTATGGTACTTTAGCAGGAACAATATTTGTTTTAAGTTATTTAAGATCAAATGCCCCTGTTGGAATCGCTTTATTTGATTCAGAATCATCTGAAGTTCTGTATAGTGCAAATGAGGATGATTTATTGGAAGTATTGTGCGGATATAAAGGCGGCGGAACAGAAGTTGACATAGAAAAATTAAAAAAAGATTTGAAAGATAATCCTGGACTAAATATACCAATTGATAAAAATATGGATGTTGAAGAAATGAAAAGACATCCTTTGTTCAGAAATTATTTGAAAAAAGTTGCAAAAATAACAGGATTTAACAAATTAAAATATGAACAAATGACAGATTTTGTAATAATATCAGATGGCGGAATAGGTAATATAGGGGATTTAGTAACTTTCTTTAAAGCAAATGAAAATTATCGGCCTACAATAATCCATACAAGTTCAATGAACTTAGATGTGCCAGGTTATAATCAAAAAACTTCTGGATTTTATGAAGGAATCACTATTTATAGAGCGCTTACAAGGGAAGATGTCATTAATATGACAAAAGAATCAATTGAAAATAATTTATTATCTAAATATCATGTTTAAAATGACAATAACATTAAATAAAAATTCTACATTCCTTGACGATCTGGGAGGAAAAGAAAGAGAAATAATTATTCCTCAATCAACTAATCTAGATTTCATAATAAAAACTTGGGAAAGATTCAACGATTCATTTAATGACCACCTTTCAGAATATAAACTTAGTCAAAATAATAGTTTTGGTTATTATTTTGTTGAAGATTCATTATTTGAAACAGTTATTACAGATGATGATATTAAATCATTTATTTTTACTTTATCTTATAATGATTATGATTTTGAGAAAATAACAAAACTAGGAAGATTTACAGGATATCTTTTAAGAAAATGGTTTGAAAAAAACGATAATTTTTATATTAATGGCCATGGAATAGAATTTGATTATTTATTTTTTCATACAACAAATTTAAAGAATATAATTGTAGATAATTTTAAAGGAAATGAAATCATGTCTAATCTTGGTACAAATGGTGTTGCAGGAAATATTGTTACGATGAATTGTGTAGGAGATTATATTGCAAAAAACATTGGTACTTATGGTAAGGTAAATTCAGTTATAGGATTGAATAACAAGATTAATCATTCATTATCGAATATTTCAGGTGAAGTTAATTATTGTATAAATATTGATAATGAAGGATATGAAAACGGATGTTCTTTAGGTACAAATGGAAAATTAAATTTATTTATACATTATAATAATTCAGGTATTGGAAATGCAAAAAATCTAGCACAAGAAAAAGGATTTGTAGATACTGCATTCTTGATAAATAATAATTCAAGTGGTATTGGCGCAGATGCAGGAACTAAATCAAGAGATATGTACAGATTAAATACAGAAAAATACAAAGGTAAAATCAATAATCTGATTGTAGTTGGAAACACTTTTAGAACTGATTACGATCATGAACAAACTACTGAACATGGTTTGGGTAAAATAATAGATAATTATATTATTTGTAACAATTCAGATGATAATTTTATTGATGAATCAGAAAAAGCAGTTAAATGGTATAAAAACAAAGAAGGAGAAATTAAATACAACGAATTAATGAACCAATACAAAGTAGAACAATTCATAACATTAACAAAATTACTTCAAGACCAAGAACCAGAACAAATGTTCAAAACTCTAAAAACAATAGACAATTATTACGATTCAATCAAACATTATTTTTAAAATGATAACAAAAGAAAAAACACAATTCCTTGACGATCTGGGAGGAAAAGAAAGAGAAATCATAATTCCACAATCAACTAATTTAGATTTTCTTATTAACCATTGGAAAAATTATAGGGTTGACCATAAAGATATTCATAAATATTTGTATGAAGATACATTTGAACCATCATTAAATAATATTGATTTCAGTAATGAAGATTTAAATAATTTTATTTATACTTTATCTACTATCGATATTGGATCAAATTTAGAAGTTGTTGGGACTTATACTGGTTATTTGTTAAGATATTGGTATGAAAAACAAAGAGACAATAATAAAAATACAGATTTTTATATTAATGGACATGGATTAAAATTTAATAATCTTTTCCAAGAAACAAAATATGCAGGTAATGTTATTGTTGATAATTTTAAAGGCCAACATATATTTCTTAATTTTGCAAAAGAAGGTAAAGCAGGTAATGTTGTTTTAATGAATTGTTCAGGGATGGCAAATGGCCAATTGATTGGTAATGAATATAGTAAAGTAAGATCAGTTATTGCATTAAATAATTGTGGTATGCAAGTAGCAGCAGCATGTCAAAACATTGATTATTATATTGCAATAAATAATAAAGCAGATTATACAGGAGGAAATTGTGCTAATGATGGAGATATTAATTTAATGATATTATCAGAAAATATTGGAGATAATATAGCAATTAACCTTGGAAAAAATCAAGGTGAAGTTCATTCAGTATTTATGATTAATAATGATCTACTTTCAACTGGTATTAATATAGGTCATTGGGTAGGTAAAATTAAAAATT
>JBHPGL010000075.1:0-6774 GCA_042570655.1 Nanobdellota archaeon
ATATTTCATTTTATCAACTCATATTTTTCAGGGTTATCCAGATCAATCAAAATCCCCTTAATCCCAACTTCTTTAGCACCTTCTATATCAGAAATCATACTATCACCAACCATAACAACTTCTTCTTTCTTCAATTTATTCTTTTCCAAAATCAATTTAAATATATCTGGATTTGGTTTTAACATTCCAATATTGCATGATAATACAATTTGTTCAAAATACTTTTCCATATCATACTTTTTCAAAATCTTTTGAATCAAAAACCCATCTGTATTAGATAACAATATTAATTTATACTTTTTCTTTAATCCATCTAAAACTTCAATAGTTTCAGGGAAAGGTTTTGCAAAACTTTTATTCTCCTTCCAAACTTTAACCATTTTATCAATCAATTCTTTTTCAGGTTTAACTAGAAATGTTTTGCATACTTTTTTGAATTCATTTTCCATGCTAGGATTTTTTTGAGTCATAAAAGCTTCTTCAAAAATAAAGATAAATTCAGAAAAATCCATTTTTTCCAATCCAAGAATACTTTTAATCTGTTTGTTTGGAGAAGGTTTAACTCCGTTATGTAATAATGTACCCCACAAATCAAATATTATTGCTTTTGTCATTAATAAACATATAATGTAAAGTTATAAAAATATTCCTCTATTTTAGTAACTACTTTTAGGTGTCAATCAATAGAAACATTTATAAATGATAATCCCCCAATAATCTATATTCAGGGGGTAGTTATGAATAAAGCAATAATTGTATCAGATATACATGGTAATAGAGATGCATGTAATAAAGTATTTGATTATGCTATTGAGAACTCTATTGAACATATCTTTATTGCAGGCGACATTACACCAAAAAAGATTGCAGTTGTTTTAAGAGATCATTTATCAGATGAAGATGAAGATAAATTAATTAAACTTGAAAATGAAGTCTTAGATTCTGATGAATTATTAAAATTTGAAGATAAACATAAATTAAAAGGTGAAGTAATTGCATTAAACGAACTTGAAAAAAATGATATTAAATTTAATAGACTAAATTCTCTAGGAATTAATGAAATTCCAGGAACCTATTTGGGATCTTTAGAAAAAATTGAAAAATTAAATAGAATGTCTCAAGAAGATTTGATAAAATATTATGAAAATAATGGTTACATAATCCATCATCTTCAAAATAAATTTTTTAAATTTGAAACATTACTTAAAGAAAATAAAATTATAGATAAAATATTAAATTATTATATTGATGATAAAATTTATACAAGACCTGACCTACCATTTAATGAACTTGAAGAAGACGAATTTTTATTAGATGCAATAATTAATCAATTTGAAACTATTGAAAATTTATTAAGTAAAGAGGCAAAAAAACATTTTGCACAAATTTGGACGCAATATTTATTAGAATCATTTAAACCAAAAAAAGGCTGTATTAGTTTTGAAAAACTAAAACCAAGCAGAGTTTTCAAATTATATTATTTATTAAAAAATCATGAAGATGATCTTGAAAAACAATTTACAAAATTAGCTTCTGCAAATGATACCACTAATCCAGTTGTTTCAGCATATTTTGATTCCTTTATTAATAAAGCATATGACGATTTTGATCTTGCAAAAGATATGATTAAAAAATATGATATTAAAATTTTTAAAACATTAACAGAATATAATGAAATAGAAGAATTAAAAAAAATCAGTCAAGATTCAAATATTTATGTTAAAGGTCAAAAAGATTTCATTAATAATTATTTAAAAAGTAAATTAATAGAATACAAAAATAAAGTTCCAAATGGAAATGTTTATACAATTTTTGGCAATGACGATATGATAGAAATAATTGAAGATGTTCAAAATCTTGAGAATGATAATCTATTAAATTTTGTTAATAATAAAGTAATTAAGATTACTGAAAAACTGTTTGTTGCAGGCTATCCTTATGTAAAGAAAGGAACAGACCAACAAATTACAGATTGGCACAAACAAGAAGATGAAATTCGTGAAGACCTATTAAAATTTATAAAATTATCAGATCCAAACAAAACAATTTATCTATGTCATTCTCCACCGCAGCATTCAAAATTAGACATGGCTGATAATGGAAATCCCCATAAACCTGGTTATGATAATATTGGCAGCAACGCTTTATCTTTTTTTATTCAAGAAAATAATCCATATTTAGTATTATCAGGTCATGCACATCAATCTTACAAAGAGTCTGGATCAATTATAGATATTATTGGAAATTCACCTTGTTACAATGTTGGCGGTGAACATACAAAAGATAATGTTAGGGCAGCTGTGATTGATCTGGATAACCCTGAAAAATATGAGTTGATAAAATGAAATATGAAATCGAAATATTAAATGAAAATAATGGAAGTGTAAAAGAATTTAGAATTAATTCGGCAGAAGAAAAAGTTGATGACAATATGCAGGATATTGGTGAAATAATATCATTGAGTTTGGTTTTTGATCATTATTTTGTTGATAGTGAAAGACCATTTAAAGCAAGGATAACAGGCCCTATGGGTGGACAACAATGTGTTCTTATTGAAGAGATGGAAGATGAAAATGGCAAATATATAAATGTGAGTGCACCTGATAAATATGTAACATACCCTAATCATATGATTAAAAATTTACAAGAAAAATTAAAATGATGATAGAACAAACATGTGAACAAACATGCGAACAAAAACAAGTAACAATTCAGACTACTTCAGATGGAACTCCAATATTAAATGATGAAGATATTGATAATGTTAAAAAAAGATATCCTCAAAATAGTCATGAAAACATTAATTATGCATTTGCATGCGGAACAGCTTCATACATTCTATTACAAGCAAATAAAGTTGAAGGATATAAACTTAAAGATATAAATCCAATTGAAGATAGAAATCATAAAGATATTGAACTATTTGCTTTTAATAATTATTTTAAATATCTTAATCCAAATCCACTTGACGTTTGCGGTTACACTTATTATGGTCCAATTAAACAATGCAATTATAATATCTTAGATTACTATAAATATGGAATATTTGTAGAAATGCTAAATAATTTTTATTTTGATTATGTAGTACCAACAAAAGATGATATTACTGTTGCAACAATTAAAAGAAAAAAGTTTAATGTAATAAAACCAGAATTTCTAATTGCATCAAAAATATTTAATTCAGATGGAATCAGAGAGGGTACTGATGATTTTGATACAAAAGCACTATTAAAAAAATTTGACATAAATTATAAATATCTTAGAGAAATAATAAAAAAATCTGATTTCAATAAAATTTGGCCTTTCCAAATAATTAATCTTGATGATGAAATGGACAATGACTTGTTTCCAACTATTAAAAATAAAATTATAGATTTATATAAAGATGTATGTCCATTTATTAAAAAGTTAGATTACAATCATCTAACAACTTTATTAAAATTTGAACCAGAATCATTAAAATTATTTTATAAAAATAAACAACATAAATATCGTTATATGAAAAAGTTTGATAATCCAAAACAAAATAACCTATATAACCTATCTTCTTTTTATTTAAAAGATCATATGTTAAAAAACGATAGAGTGGAGGCTTTGTATGATGGTAGGATTAAAGAATTAGCTAGTAGTACAAACGATAATGGGTTAAGAGCAGTAATTGCCATTCGGCAAATAATGGATTTATATAAAAGATATTTACCTCCTGATGCACCTAATTCATTAATGATAGATAGGGCATTAGATGTTGGAAAACAAGTATTTGGCCATCCTTTTTTAAATGTTAAAACAGCTCAATTAAAACATGAATTAGAAAGACATTTGTAATAAATTTTCAAGCAATGCCTAATCTCTACCGTGCCATTCATTCTCAAATTGTTCAACAAAATTCTTAACATATTCATACCTTGACCTTGCTCTTTCCTGAGCACATTTTGTATGAAATGATTCAGGTTTAATATTTAAAATCTTATCATAAAAATGATTCATTGCAGTTGAACCTCTTACTTTTACAGAATATTCTCCTGTAGGTTTTATGTCAGGATCATGCAACACTTTTCCTTTTGCACCAGCTCTATAAATGATTCGGCTAATTGCCATAGTTCCAAGTGCATCAAGTCTGTCTGCATCCTGTAAAATTTGAGCATAAATTGTTTCTGCTTTCAATCCTTTAGAATATCTGTGAACACTTATTGCATAACAAACTTCTTTAATTTTCTCTTCAGGAAATCCTAATGACCTTAAAACTTCTGGAGCATCTTTGGCACCTTGTTCAGCATGACATATTCCTTTTTCAATATCTTCTTTATGTCTTGCATAATCATGTAATAATGCAACTGCTTTAACTATTTGCATATCAACATTATTTCCTCTTTTAATTTCGTCTTCTGCAATAAGAACAGCCATTTTATGGACTCTTTCTGTGTGCGAGAAATCATGTCCTGCATCTGTCGATTTTGCTTTGACAATAACTTTTAGTTTTTCCATCATTTTAGATAATAAATCAATCTACTTATTAATAAAGATTATTGTTTAGAAGGATATAATTAAAAGAAAAAAATTATTTAAAATAATCCTCATAAACAATCATTAACTCAGGTGTTAACAATTCATCTGGTTGAGGAATATCATCATACACCCTTAAATCATGTCTAGCTTCATCAACAACTTCATAACAATTCTGTGTTAATTTATTTTGAACATACAACTTATTTTTCTCTAAATCATTTGCATAATCATAATCAAATATCTTATTGTAAGTATCTGAATAAAATTCATGCCATGCATCTGTATGACCTTTATATTCCTCTCCATCAATGTAAACAACACATGTTTCAAACACATAAATTGCTCCGTTAAATGTATGTAATTCATCTGTTTTCAAATCTGCAGGTACTCCAGTAGTATCAGCAGGTTTGTCAGGTACAATTGGTGCATGTGGTTCATCATCATCATCATCTTTAATAATCCCTGCCTTTTTACCGCCACCTGTTTTAACCAAATAAATATCACCAGGACCACCATACAAATCATTTGTACCAACAAAAACAATATAAGCACCATTGCTAGAAACTTTTTTACCATCTCCCCATATAATGTTTAATGGTGCATTATCTTCATCTACATCTAATAATATCATTTCATCACTTCCATCAGAATTAGCCATCCTAATCTCATCAACAAATGCAGTTTCCAATGAAAAAATAACTTTACCATTTGGTTCAACAAAAGGATGTCTAAAAGTTACAACTCTATCTTGTAAAATCTCTGAAGCACCAAAAGTAGAACTTGTTGTACCTAATGTAACCATCATTAAATCCACTCCAATTGAAAAATAGATCTTATTCCCATTTAACTCAATTGAACCAGTCTTAAACGGACCATAGAATTTAACTTCTCCATTATTAACACTATATAATCCTTGCCTTGATTTAAAGGCAACATTTCCATTATCTGCAGAAATTGGAATAAACTGTTCCAAAATAGGATTACTACCCCATTCAGCATAATAACCAGGTGTGAATGATTCAAGATCAACTTCTACTTCTGGCCCATAAATTAATTTTTGATTTCCATTATAATTAACAGAAGCAATTATTGAAAACATTTCTGTCCAATCCGTAGGTTGATAAGTACATTCTCCAACTAATAGAGAAATAACATCACCATTGGATAATACGTCCATACTACCACCATAAGAAAATGTACAATCATTAGAATATCCTAACTTTGCACTATCAATTTCAATTGTTTTATCATTAATAGCAATTTGCTGTGATCCGTCAACACCTACAATATATCCAACATAATGACCATTACCACTTATCATTGGACTTCCTCCTTGTCCTAATACTCTTTCAACTTTACCATTAACTTCCATTTTAATAATATCATTACCTCTGGCAAATGCAATCGTTTTACCGTCATCACTTATAGTTACATCAATTTCAGCAGCAGTTGTATCAGTCAATTTAATTATTTTACTGTCTGATTCCATTTGTTGATCGCATCCAAAAATAAGTAGAATTAATATTGCAAGTATGATTATCTTTTTCATAATTATTACCTCTTTTAAAACAAATATTTTTTTATTAATAAAATTATCTAAATTTATAAAGAAATCATTCCAAAACATAATCCCAACCAGGCTGCCACTTTCCTTCTTTCCGCCAATTCTCATCAATAGATTCCTTCCAAGTTCTACCTTCAATAATAACATTTATGGCCAATTGAGGAGCTTCATGAGCAACAATAGCAACATGTTTACCTTCATAATTTTCTTTTAAGAAATCTAAAAAACTCCTAATACGATTTTCAACATCTTTATAACTCTCTCCGTTAGGAAACTTTTTATCAACATACTCTTCCATATTATTTTTAAACACAGAACAAGGTTTTTCTGTAAGATCTCCATAATCACATTCCCTTAATCTCTCATCCTGTATAATTTCATACTTATCACTAAAACCTAATTCAGCAGAAACAATTGCTCTCTTTAAATCAGAACAAAATACTACATCAAACTTTTTATCAGCAACCAATTATTCCTAATGTTTTCCCCCAAAGTTCTACTCCTTGATATTTTTTCTTTTCCCATTGGTTTCTTTTCATATTAAAATATGCTTGAGGGATATTTCTTGCTATAGATCCCATTAACCATAATGAATGTTCTGCTGCTGCATTTGAATTTCCATCTGGTTCGTTTTCAACGATTATTCCATGATCTGTTGCAGCATTAATATTAATATTATTGACTCCTATACCTGCCCTAACTAT
>JBHPGL010000076.1:0-6772 GCA_042570655.1 Nanobdellota archaeon
TTGATTGGATTAGTTATAATATTATTATTGTTTTTAGTTAGAATTAATTCTTTATTTTTATATTTAGTATTTGGACCTATTTATGCTTTTACTAATTATCCTATCTTTATAGCAGGATTGGTGTTTTTGTTTGGATTACCTGTAGCTTCAATTAATTTTTATAGTAAATTGAAAGGTTTAAGAGGGAAAAATAAGCATAATATTTCTATATTGGAATGCGTAAAAAAGATTTCTATAGAATATCCATGGTATATTTTGATTGCTGTTATTTTGTATTTTGTTTAGCACCACTGCCATGCATAGCTAGCCTCTCATCTTCGGTTATAACTTAACCTCAGGTCGAATGGTTCATTCTACGAAGTTAGTCAATTATGCGAATTAGGCAGTGATGTAATTTAGAATTTATCTTTCTTTAGTTTTAACTTATATCCTATGTAGCTGAAAAGAACATGAAGTAATGGGAATGCGATAAGGATTACAAGTAAAATAGCTGGAGTGTAAAATCCTAAGAATATTGTGAATATTAAAGCTCCAACAATCCAATCCATTTGGTCAAAAGGTATCCAAGATTTGCCTTCTTTTATGTTGATTTGTCTTTTGAAGAATGATTCAATTAAATCGCCTACAATTGCTCCAAGTCCAAATAAAAGTCCAACTAACCAAATGTTAATATATTCGTAGTTTATTAATGAAAGGTTGCCCCATGAAGGATAGTCCATGAATAATTGTTTTTGGATTGCTACAATGATTATTGCAAAGATAACTGCCATTAATAAACCTCTCCATGTTTTATTTGCTCCAAAAATACGTTTATTATTGTATTCTTTTTTCATATCTATTGGTTTTTTTAGAAATTTGAACCAATTTTTAAATAAAACTGGTGCCATGTTTGCAAATGCAGCTGGTAAAAATAAGTATATGCATTGTACAATGAAAAATAAGATTTCTAAGACCATATTAGTTTAGAATTATTATTAGTTTAAATAATTTCTCTTTTTGAATATAATGACATTACCACGCTCCGTGTCGCATTTGAATTCTAAAGATGACGACCGAGCTTTCATTACTCGACATTTAATTTGAGTACTACGCATGGTGGTAATGTCATTTATCATTATTTTTAGAATAATTTCTTTATCTTAAAAGAACTTATCATTAATATAGCCATAAGACCGTAAATTATTAACATTAATTCCTGGTTCAACTGAAAAAAATCGAATAAATAATAGAATATTGGGATGATAATTCCATTTATAGTGATAGGAATACCTTCATACCCTGCTGTTTTAGATACATTAAATCTAGCTAACCTTAATGCACCTGATAATATGAAGATTATGAAGATAATTATTCCATACCATTGTTGGCTAAAGAAAATTAATCCTATAATTGCTGGAGCTAATCCAAAACTGATTACATCTGATAATGAATCGAGTTGTTTACCGAATTCGTTTTCTGATTTAAAGAATCTTGCTACAGTTCCATCAATTACATCAAATAATACTGCTACGATTAAGAAAAGCATTGCGAAAGCAATATTGTTTTGTAATGCGAAATAGATGCTTAGAAATCCTGAAGTAATATTTAACAAAGTGAAAAAGTCTGCAAGTTTTAACATTTTTACAATTTTCATTTTAAATTAGCTAATATGGATTGGCCTGCCTTTACTTTTTGGCCTTCTTTGATTGTAAGTTTGATTTTATTTGGAAAGATCATAGTTACTTGTGATCCGAAATTAATTCGTCCAAACACTTGACCTTTTTTAACTTGATTACCTGGATTAATATATGTATTGATTCTTCTAGCAAACCATCCTGCAATTTGGATTACTTTATACTTACCAATTTTATTGTTATTTATTATGATTTCGTTTTTTTCATTTTCTAATGATTTTTCAAAATCATATGCTTTAAAGAATTTTCCTGGACTGTATTCTTCTTTGATAACTTTACCTTCCAAAGGAATTCTATTTACATGTACATCTAAAGGAGACATGAATATTGATATAATATGGCCTTTTTTAGATATTTCATTTGTTGATGTATAGATTTTTCCCAACCATCCCTTTGGGATTTTTATTTTATTCTTTTGTTTTACTTTTGAAAAATCATATGATAGGATTTTGATTATTTTTCCATCTGCAGGTGCAACGATATTGTCACCTTGAGGAATTTGTCTATTTGGATTTCTGTTGAACCAAATGTAGAATAACATAAATAGAATAGTTACTATTAAAATAATTGAAATGATTATTATTAATATTCCCCACATATATGATGAAAATAGTGTTTAGTATAAAAATTTTGTTAAATTATTCTTTCTTTTCTATGTAATAATCGTATTTTTGTTCGCCATGGATACCGCCACTTCGAGCAACATTATTTATACCAAGATTTTCTTCTGCTTCTTCAAAAGAACGTGCAACTGTAATATCTGGAAAAACTCTTTCTGAAGAGTAGATTCCATACTCACTTCTTTCTCTACCATAACAACCAGTAACATTTCTTACATAAAAATTAAAATCAGGAAATAAATTTTCAATAGGTTGGGTTGTATCTGCTAGGAATTTATTCCTTATTATTCCTAATTTACATGCTACATTTTCATCTTCTTCAAGAGTTTCATTTATTGCTTCCTCTAAAGACTTACCAATAATTAAATCTGATCTTTTATCGATAATTTTTCCATTATGACTATGGAGCAGATAAAGTCGTCTATATCCTACAAATACATGCAAGTCTTTTTCGATTTTAGGTTGTTTTGGGTTATTCATTTTATTTTTTAACTTGCGACTCTTTTATTGGCTTTTAAATAAATTAGATTTATAGATAAAAGTGATCATCTAAGCTAATTCCTTTAGGATCTCCAATTATCTTAATTAAAGTTAAAGCAGGATTTTGATTTGTTTTAACCTGATGAACCATATTTGGTTTAACTTCATATTTTCCCTGACTTAACAATATATCATTGCCATCAATGTTAAGAATACATGTTCCTTCAATTATGTGATAGATTTCTGTTCTAATTTTATGATAATGTATTGATGTGTGAGAATGCGGAGGAAGATATTGGAGCAATAATCCTTTTTCTCTATTTCTGGCGAGATAAATTGCTTCAGATTTATCTGACTTTGATCTTTTTGGATTTGAATAAAATTCTAGATCCTCACAAATACAAACCATTTTTAATTCCTTACCTGCAAAACTTTATTAAAATGCCAAAAGCATTCAAGAGAACCTTTATGACGATCCCACCAATGAAAACTAGAATCATCAAACGGCGCTTCAATATAATCAGGGTAAATAAATGGTATATGAATTGAACTTAATGCTTTTCCAATTAAATCATCTGCATCTGCTCTAATTCTAATTAATTTATCTCCTTGAAATTCTTGTCCATATTTATTTAGAATTCTTCTGATAGCAATATCTTCATAATGGTTTGCTGCAACTTGTTGGTTAAAATAATCCAATCCACATTCTATATCTGATTTAGATTCTGTCCAGACATCTTTTGCATTCTTAATTAAATCGTTCCAAATGTATCTTCTATCTGGATGTAAGAAATCTCTTTCGTAACATAGTTCATATAATAATACAGATTTTTCAAAAGGTAATACGTATGGTCCTAATTGATGAGCAATTCTCCAATTATCTTCACCATATTTTTCATTATATCCTTTATGTAAATCGTTTCTTTTTGTTCCAAACCATCCTGGTCTTTCTATTGTTTTCCATTCACTTGATGGATACCATCCTTTTTCGTTTTCCATTTTATTCCTCCTTCAATCTATATTTTACTCAACAAGAATCCGCATTCCACCTGTTGTACATAATTTTTTTTCTGTTTCCATAAAAAGAGATAATTTATTTTGATCGGATTCAATATTAAGTTCCATTTTAGGATAAAAATCTTCTTCTCCAGCTAATTCATCCATTCTTTTAATTATCTTCTCATCCACATCTTCCGTTTTATTAGCTAAATGATAATATCCAGCAAGTAATTTAATTTCAATTAAAATTAAACTTTCTTTTAAACGTAATATTTCTGAAAGATTTTCATCTAAATTAGTTAATTCATTAAGAATTTTATATGATTCTTCCATTTTCATTAATGCTTTCTCATCATTACTATAAGCTAATTTAATTCCTTTTTCAAATAATTTGTAAGCCTCATTTGTTCCATTAATAAATTCTTGTCTTAAAGGAAAATCTTCAGGTGAGACTAAGTTATAATGAGTATTGTATAAAAATCTTATATCATCAAGACCTCGAGTATCATTCATGTAAGGCATTCCTCCTTCTATTTGTTGAATAACATATTCATCTTTTTCACATCGATCTTCAATATTAAATCCATATTTTTCCATTTTATTCACTCCAACTATCACCTAAGAATTGTATCACATTATCAATATATATATCTTACTCCCCCCCACATACGTTGAAATGGGATAAATTTATATATTGGAACAGGATTTCTATTAATATGGTCAAACAAGCATTAAAAGAAATTGGTTTAACAGATGGTGAAATTAAAGTTTATTTAGCTTTATTAGAACTTGGATCGACTACAACTGGTAAAATTACTAAGAAATGCAGCATATCTGGATCAAAAGTATATGAAGTTCTTGACAGATTAAATAAAAAAGGTTTAGCATCATATATTATTAAAGATGGAGTTAAACATTTTGAAGCTGCTGATCCGCACAGAATTTTAAATTATCTTAACAGAAAGGAAAAACAAATTGAAAGTGAAAAAAATAACATTCGTAAAATAATGCCTGAACTAATTCTTAAACAAAAGTCTGCTCATAGAAGTGAAGCAAAAATTTTTACTGGTTTTGAAGGATTAAAGACAGCAAATGAAGATATCATTAAAACATTAAAAAAAGGAGAAGAATGGTTAAGTATGGGATTAACAGAACAACCTAAAACTTGGGAGATTTATTTTAATAAAAAACATATTGTTAGAGCAAAAAAAGGTATAAAACATAAACATCTTATTAATATTAAATATAAATCATTATTTCAAAAAAGAAAAAAATTACCGCATACTGAATTTAGATTTCTCCCAAAAGATTTTGAAATGCCTACAAGCATAGAAATTTATAAAAATAAAATAATTATTATGATACTTCAAAAAGATGATCCTATGGCAATAATGATAGAAAGTAAACCTGTTGCAAATAGTTTCAGGAAGTATTTCAATGTAATATGGGAAAGTGCTAAGAAATAATTTGTAGAGTACATATATATTTAAAATATAGAAATAAATTGATGAAATATGACATACACAATACTTGATTGCTACACAGATGAACCTTCCGGCCTTGGAGTGCCACCCTACATAGGAACATATCCAAGATATTTATACGGCGCTATCAAGGAAAAGCTGAAAGAAATTGGTCAAGGGAATGATGACATATATTACATTACAATTGATGATTTAAGGTTGCATGTTCTTTTTGAGGGTGTGGTAAAGAAAAGTATGAAGACTAATACAAGAATAAATAATTTGTCTGTAAATTATCCTAACATTTCTAAGATTCTGGCTAAAACAGATATATTAGTTGTAAATGCAGGAGTGCAAACACCTGGAAAATATCTATCTGCTGTACCAGGAACATTATTTGAAGTTAGAAAAGTGATTAAAGATTTGCGTTCGAGAAAGATTTTAGTTGGACCTGGTGCAATGGCAGGTACAAGACTTGAAGGCGGAAAAAAGGCTGAGAAAATTGATACTAGCATGTTTGATCAGGTTGAACCAAATTTTTTGAGTATAAATGATTATGATAAAATTAATAAGTATGGAGTAGTTGGAGCAGAAGTATGTAAACAACATCCTGATTTTATAAAAAATCCTGATTTTATAATGGCTGAAATTGAAACTGGTAAAGGCTGCTTAGGAGGAAAATGTTCTTTCTGTACAGAACCATTGAAAAATAAGTTAGAGTTTAGAGAACAAAAAGATGTATTAGTAGAGGTTAAGGCTTTACAGAAAATTGGTGTTAATAATTTTAGATTAGGTAAACAAAGTTGTTTTTACAGTTATAAAATGGGTGATAAGGTAGAGGTTGGAAAGTTGTTAAAGGGAATTTCATCTCTTAATCCTAATACTCTACATATTGATAATGCTAATCCTAACAAAGTTACAGAAGATATTACTAAATTAATAGTAAAGCATTGTACTCCTGGTAATATTGCTGCATTTGGAGTTGAATCGTTTGATAAAGATGTAATTAAAGCTAACAATCTTAATACTTCGCCTGAACAAACGTTTAAAGCTGTTGAGATAATAAATAAATATGGTAAAGTAATAGGAGATAATGGTATGCCTAAGTTTTTACCTGGAATTAATCTTTTATTAGGATTAATTGGTGAAAAGAAAAAAAGTCATGAAGAAAATATGTTTTGGTTGCAAAAAGTTATTGATGAAAATTTGCTTTTGAGAAGAATTAATATTAGACAAGTTACTGCATTTCCAGGAACGCCAATATATGAAATTGGAAATAAGGTATTTCGTAAAAATAAGAAATATTATTGGAAATGGAGGAATGAGATTCGGCAAAAGATTGATTATCCTATGTTACAGAAACTTGTTCCTAAAGGAAGTGTATTAAGGAATTGTAGGACAGAGATTTATGATGGTAATACTACTTTCTGCAGGCAGTTAGGAACATATCCTTTGATAATTGGTGTTAAGAAAAGGTTGCCATTAAATGAATTTGTTAAAATAAAAGTAGAAAATCATATGTTAAGGAGTCTTGTTG
>JBHPGL010000077.1:0-6717 GCA_042570655.1 Nanobdellota archaeon
TCTTTAATGAAATAAAGCATTTATCATTCTATAATGGTCTCAAAATTACCGCTAATATAATATTTGGGTTTAGTAGTAATAATAAAAAGATAAAATTATCTTCTTTAGAATAGAAAAGTTTATAAACAAATTCCGTGTGTATAGTAATATCTTTAATTATCCACGTTATCGACGATAATTATTATAATATTAGTAAGGGGGTTTAAAAAATGAAAAAAATATTTTTAATTGCATTGTTACTTAGTTTTTTAGTTTGTGTTGGAATTGCAGCAGCTGCAAATTCAGTTTCATTAAGTAGTCCAGCAGACAATTATAAAGCAGTGCAATCTTCAAGTGTAAGTTTTACATACACACCAATTTTTGATAGCGCAATATCAAGTTGTTCCTTATATACAAATGATGATGGTACATGGGGAGTAAAAGGAACAAATTCAACACCAGTTGTAAATAACAGTATATCAAATACAATTTCTAGAACTGTAAGTACTGTTGGATCATATTCATGGAACGTTCTTTGTACAGATGGAACAAATTCTATGTTTGCAACTGCAAATAGAACAATCTCATTTTTAGTTCCAAAAGACATTGAAATGTCTGCAACTACTTTAAGTTTTGATGGTTGGTATGGTAATTCAAGATCAAGTTCTATTAATGTTGTAAAAACAGGTGCAAACGACGTATCAGGAATTTATATTTCATATAATGTAAATGACTTCAAAGATAGTCAAGGTAAAGTAATTAACATTACATTTACACCAAACGAATCAATTACAGCAGATGATACTGCAACAAGTATCTCAGTAAGTGCTAGTGCAGACTTAGAAATTAAACAAGGAACTTATGATGGTACAGTAACAGTAACTGATGGAGATGTTTCTACAACTTTTATATTAAACATTACAATGCCAAGTATTCTTGATATTGATAATGTTGATGTAAATGATGACCAATTTCAACTAGGAGACACTATCGAAGTAGATATTGACCTTAAAAATGACCATGATGATATCGATCTAGATAGTTGTGAAGCAACATTAACATTTAGAGATGGAAGCTCAAAATTGGAAGATGACGATGATGATGACATTGAAATTGATACAGACAGAGATGAATTAGATGAAATTGATGGCGGAGACGAAGAAAATATCAATTTTGAAAGTGTAGATGTTCCACACAATGTTGATGATGGTGACGAATATGATGTTTATATAGAAGTTGAATGTGAAAATGCAGACAATTCAGCTCAAAGATTCACTGCAATTGATGATGGTGAAACAATTGAATTTGAAAAAAGAAATCATGAAATTGAGATCTACAAATCAGAATTTTCATCAAACAAAATAGCATGTGGACAAAGATCCATTGAATTAAATGTAGGAGTTAGAAATATCGGTGCAAAAGATGAAGATGTTCAAGTAACTGTTCAAAGTACAGAAATTAATGTTGACGCAGTCCGAACATTTGAACTTGACAAAGACTATGATAATGATGACAACGATAGAGTTGAAAGGTTTACAATTAGTACAAATGATCTGAATCAAGGTGTTTATTCAGTTGACATCAAAGCTTATTATGATGACAACGATAAATATATGACAGGTAGAGCTTCATTTGAAGTACCTGCTTGTGGTACAAGCACTACACCTGCAACACCGGATACTGATACTAAAACAGACTCTACAAGTACAGATACTACAGTTAAATCTGGATCAGGTGATGATAAAGATATTAGTACAAAACCAGCAGATTCCACAGTAAAAGATACACAAGATGATGATGAAGGCGATCAAAAGAACTTCGCAGAATCTGATACATATGTTATCTTGTTAATAATTGGAATTGTTATTGTGTTGGGTGCAATACTTTATCTAGCAGTTGTGTTTTTAGCAGCACCACCAAAGAAATAAATTATTTTTTATTTTTTTAATACCCAAGTATCGAAAGGTTTTGGGTTTTAAACCCTTCTTTTTTTTATAACTTAGTTATCAAAAGGACTTTTTATTTTTCTAATAGTATTGCCAGAAACTTTTGTATAAATCAATGTTGTTTCAATTTTTGAGTGTCCTAATAATTCTTTAATATATCTAATATCAATTCCATCTTCTAATAAATGTGTTGCAAAAGAATGTCTAAATGAATGTGGAGAAACATTTTTAGTAATGCCTGCCTTAAAAGCAACATTCTTTACAACCGCTTGTACAGCTCTACTAGAATATCTCCCATTCCTGTTTGACTTAAATACTAATCCTTTCCTAAAAATGGAAAATCCTAATAATTCTCTTTTAACTTTATTAGAAAGTAAAGTAATTCTATCTTTTCCCCCTTTTGCATCTTTGATATGTATAGTTTTTCTAGAAAAATCAACATCTTCCCATTTTAGATTAACAACTTCACTCACCCTTAGCCCTGAAGAATAAAGTAACATTATTATCAATCTATGTTTAACATTATTACAAACTTTAATTATTTTATCAATTTCTTCTTTACTTAAAATAACAGGCAATTTTTTATTTATCTTTATGTTTGGCAAATCTTGAAAATTGATTTGTTTTTCTCGATTTAAAAAAAACTTAATTGCAAATCCGGCAGTTCTGATAGTACTTCGACTTTTACCAAAATTAATCAAACCCAACAAAAATTGTTCCAAACCAACTCCAGATTCAACAAACTTCTCAGCATAATATGTATAAGTCCTAATTGTTTTACGAGAATATCCTTTCAGCTTAAGATCATCAATAAGTTTTTCTTTCCAGTTATCATCAAATCCTCCTAATTTCTGCATTTTAACAGGTATTAAGCGTTAATAGAATATAAATTTGTTCATTATAGTTTATGCTCGAAAATGCTTTGCATTTTCGGCATCCCGAAAACCTTTGGTTTTCGTGGATATATTACTATATAGACTATATATTCTCACCATCATTTAACTTCGCTTAATACCTGTTAGTTTCAATCGAAAGAAAGGCCTAAAAAAGTGAAAGGGGAAATCTCTTTAATCCTCTGAATTACAACTCACCACGATATAACAATTCTTGTTTTCCAGAGTGTACTAAATAAACATCTACACCTTCTTTTTGATAATCACTTGTAGCACCAATAACAAGATTTGGAAGACCATTTTGCCTATTTTTTTTAATATCTCCCCCAGAAGGTGGTTGCCTTTGTTTATGAACATGAAATAAGCCTAACAAATAGCCATCATCTGCTTCAATCTCGTCTTCTTTAAATACATAAAATGAACCTACTATTTTTCTAAATAAATTTGCTAATCCTGATCTTTTATCGCCTGATAAAAGGGCATCTTCATTTCCCATTACCCTATCTAAGATTGTTACTAAACCATTTAGTACAAAAATATCCGGATGAGATTTTCCCAAGTAAGACTCTTGTGTATCTCTAGCTTCACATAAGAATTCATACAAATGGGATATTGATGAATAATCTCCTTCTTCAAAAGCAGAGATAGATGTTTCAACTTCTTTATTTACATCTGATTCATTAACCCTTAATTCCAATGTAGCATCATTTCCAGCAATAATAGAGCCCCCTACTTCTGGCAAATCATCTTCCTGATATTGAATTCCTAAAACTCTGGATATTTCATTAGAGATAGATCCATCTAATTGACCATTATTAAAATAACATCTCAATGCTTTTACTTGAATAGCTTCTCTTGTTTCAGTCATATAATTTATGGTTAGATTCATCATTTATAAATCTTTCTATTTGTAACTACTATCAAGAGACAATTTAATTCTAAAAACAGAGATTTCCCCTAAATGTTTTTGTTGGATTGGGCTTACGCCCTTGATAACGGCCTTTCTTTCGACTCTGCGGACGCAGGTTTCCAGAACTCCATTCGGCTTCGCCTCACTCGTAACTGGAAACGAAACTAACAGGGCTTAAAAGAGAAATTGGGTCGCTTACGCTAATTTGCCAAGCAAATTCCCCAATTTCTCCAAATTTTTTTCTCCAGCTCGTCACTTCGGATTTTTGTGGTATGCCTCAAAAATCCTCGTTCCAGAGGGAGAAAAAAACTTCTTTTAAGCCCGATGTTATATTCAATAGAGTTTGAGTTTTTAAGAGGGCGAGAAAACTATTCTTGAAGTTGTGGTTTATATTTAGGCTCAAGATTTCGCATATATTGCATTAAGGTATTATAAAGATTAACTACTTTTAGTTTATTTTGATCTAATGCTCTTATCACCACATGATCATACAATTCCTCATGTGTCCACGCATAAGGCACCATCCTAACACAATGTCGATAATGCATGCCCTTCACTTTAGATTCCTTAAATGGTTTCAATCCTAATTTTTGTTCTAATGCTTGCCTAATAGTTGATAACCTAACTTTGTTTTTAACAAACCATTTTTTATCTGGAATTATAGTGATGTATGCAATATCTTCTTTACAATCTATATCAACATGAGAAGCAGATTGCGCATATAATATATCACCTCTTACATGTGTGTCTCCTTCCACCAAAACGGATTTTACTCCATCCATCTCTTCTAATTCTTTGCGTATTAATTCACTTAATTTACCCTTGCTACGATGCACCTTTAATTCATTTGTAGACATATAATATTCAAATTAATAAACATATATAAAATTTGTTATACTATAAACATAGTTTTCTCGCCTTTTTCTTCTTTTACTCTATAACACTTCGTGTTTAATTAAAACTCAAACTCTACTCTACGTCTCGGGCCCACTTCGTAGGCCACTCGAGAATATAACATCGCTTAGACGATTCGCCAACACGTCGGCTCATCCAAAGTTTTTTCTCAGGGTTGCCGAGAAAAAACCTTCGTCTAAGCTCCATGTTAGCCGACAATTAATGCTCAGAATAATCAGATGTGTTTTTTTTGTAAACTATATACATTGAAGAAATTTGGTTTTTTATCTATTTGGCCTGTTTCATAAAGTGGTTGGAATTCTTGAACTAAATTTTGTCTATCTGATATGGCTTTTTGAACTTTGTGGCCATATTTTGCTTCTAGATAAAATATAGGTGTAAAAACAGCCATTCCAACTGCAAACATTTTTGCGCCTTCAACCAACAGATCAATAGATTCTTTAACCATAAACCTAATAAATTTTAATTAGTATTAATAATTTTTGATTATTCTTGCGCCTTAACTTCCCTCACCCCCACTTTGTAGGGGTTCGGTGCGGCTAACAGCTGTAAGCAGGTTCGGGCACACGTGCCCTCTCCCAAATTTTTTGGTGTAGGATGCCTCAGAAAAAACTTCTCTTAACCGCGATGTTCAATAAAATTTGAGTTCCTTGAATTGAAAGGTTCTTAGACAAAAGATTTAAAAGCAGAATAATTTATTCAGTCTATATGAAAAAATCTTTCAGTTCAAAAATTTTGATATTTTTACTTTTTTTTCAATCAATTAGTGCTATTGGTGGTGGCTTGGGTTTAATTACTGGACCAAGTGGTAGCAATCTAGGATTTAATGTAGACATGCTTAATGGTATTTTTCCAAGTTTTTTGATTCCAGGATTATTTTTGTTAATTGTACTAGGTATTATTCCATTTATTGTGTTTCTTGGTTTAATCTTAAAATTTAACAATAATGTTTTTGATAAATTTAAATTATACAAGAAGTACCATTGGTCATGGAATTATTCATATTATTTAGGAATTATACTAATAATGTGGATTAATATTCAACTATTAATCATTGTTGAATCTTCCATAGTACATTTTATATATTCTGTAACTGGAGTGTTGATAGTTATTCTAGCCAATATGTCAAGTACAAAGAAAGATTACAAAAATAAATAGTCTATTTTTGATATAAATATCAAATTGGATAGAATAGAACCCTTAGTCCTTTAGACATTTACACTCGCTTCGCTCGATAATTGACTCAAATTTTACTCTTTCGCCTCAGGTCCACTTCGTAAACAACTTAACAGCGGTTAAAAAACATCAACCAATTTATCAATCCATTCCCGATTCTTTATTAACCTATCATTAGCTTTCTCAATTAAAACTCTAAGAAAATCTTCATCAACTAATAACTTTTGATCATAAATAGGACATTCAACTCTTTCATTACCAATTATTTCAATTATAATTCTATCTTTTAAAGAAATAATTCCGCTTCTCTTTAATCCAATCGCTTTTAATCTTTTTAATAATAAGTTAGCACTTTCAAGATCAGCACAACATAAATGAATAATAAATCCGTCCATTTTAAACCAAACTTCATCTTCAACATTCAAACCAGAAACAACTGCATTAATTTCAGGAAAGTTAACAGGGTCATGGCTAATGAGCAACCATTCGTAATTCCTTCCATTCTTAGGCATAGTTGTAATTATGATTCTGCCTGCGCAGCTAGATGTAGTGTAGAAATATTCATTTGCATTGATTTTATCTATTAAAGGTTTTATTTCTTTATCAATTCCACCTACTTTAGATTTATCTTTACCGCCGTTACATAATGACTTCATCTTATCAAGATAGTTCTGTTTTTGTTGATTAAAGTTCATAAAGAATTCAATTGACAAGTAGTATTTAATATTTTTTATTTTGTAAAATATAATTTAATAGAATATTAATTAAATAACTCTATCTCCAGATTCAAAAATACTTTTCAATCCTTTATAAACTTCTTCAGCTGTATTATAATCAAATTGAATGTTAACAGTTTTTTTAAACATGTGAAAATTATTCTCTTTAACTGCTACAGAAG
>JBHPGL010000078.1:0-6643 GCA_042570655.1 Nanobdellota archaeon
TTCTCCCACCATTTGATTCTGCTTTTAATTTGTACATAATAAGAAAAATAATTGTAATCCTACTATAATTGACAAAATCAAATTACATTTCGACCTAGACTTATATACATCAACTTCACTTTATTCTTTTGAAAAACATTTTAAAAAATATCCTCCAAGAAAAAAAGATGCTTGGGCAGAAGAAAAGTCAGCATATATAGTCTTAAATAATATTCAAGCAAAAATATTCCTGCCTGAAAATGAAATACTAGATCTCGATCAAGTTGATCCTGTAAAAGATTGTCCGCCATTATTCCAACTAAAAGACAAATCAAGAACAAGGTTAGCATATTGGATGGCTGGATATGATGTTGATTACATTAACGATATAAAAGAATTCTCATTAAATGAAAATACATTTGTACCAATTCCAAAAATATATTT
This sequence comes from Nanobdellota archaeon, assembly GCA_042570655.1. Lineage (GTDB taxonomy): Archaea > Nanobdellota > Nanobdellia > Woesearchaeales > JBHPGL01 > JBHPGL01. The sequence continues at coordinate 424 of JBHPGL010000078.1, forward strand.
AAAATATGTACATCATGATAATGGCGGAATGTTATGTATCAAATCCATGGACAGAATAAATATTCCAAAAAAGAAAAAACAGTCATTGAAAGAAAAAATAGAAGAATTAATCCCAAAACGTCAGCAACTTACACCTGAATTAGGATATTAAACATATCCAAAACTTACCAAAACAAATCTTATCTTCTCGACCACAAAAATCTTTATAAATCTATAATCATAAATATGTTATTTATGGGAGAAGAAACATTAAAATTCAAACATTTGAACATTTATCAGACTTCGAGAAATGACATGAAAAAAAACATTCTTGAAAATCTAAAGAAAAACGGTGTTTATTTTGAAAAAGGTTGTCTTCATTGGAGAGATATGAGAGAAATTTTATATTCTAAAGATAGATTTGACGGAAAGACAAAATATGTATTTGTTCATGGTCCAAAAAAAACAGATATAAATATATTATATCATAAACTTCCTGACCTAAAATCATTTACTGATTTAATCAGAAAAACCACAGATAGAAATGAAGATGGTTTGGTAAAAGAAGTAATTTATTTGGAATTAAGTTATTTTTTAGATAAAATACAAGAAGATATTGAAACAAATTTATTTATTACAAACATTAATGAAATTGTCAATATCAATAATTATAATGAGGATGGATTTCATATGGATTTTATATTTAAAGATTTTCCCAAATCAAGAAGATTAAATGGAAAAAATTTTAATATCTTAATTGAAATAAACAATTATTTGAAATATATTCAACCAGAATTGAATGATTACGATATTGATAAAAAGATAGAAAAATTAGACGAGTTTATTATGATTAATGGCCCTGTAGAAACAATTAATCAAAAATTATATCATAAGGTAAAAAAATTTATTTATGATGAATATATTTTTCTAAAATATATATTATCTTCTTATATTTCTGATATGGATATAGGAGAACTGGAACCTGAAATTATTGATGATTTCCCTATAGGAGTTAAAATTGATCAAGAAAAAATTAAAGAAGTAAAAGATTTTTATAAAGAAGAGATTGACTTTTTTATTAAAGTAAATAAAAAATATAAAATTAATTACATTCCATTAATTGATTATTCAATTAAAAGATCTATTAAAAGGATTGCATCTTCTCAATATGAAGCAGTGTTAAGGATACCTGACATGGATTTATAATCACTCTCAAGTACTCCCAAATCTTTATATACTACCTTTATCTACATAACATATATTAATATACAAAATAGTATACTAGAACACATAAAAGAGGCAAATATGAATTTAAGACCTAGCAGTATTTTGAAAAAGACCGTCGAGTTTAGAAAGAGTATCTTTAGATTTAATTTCTCAGATTTCTTTGATAAAGTCAGCTTTAAAAAATTATTTGTCATCTGGATTGGTGTAATTTTCATCTTCGGAATTATTTTTTTTGCAGCATCATATTTTTTAGACCAACCAATTACAGCTGACGAAGATTCAATTACAGACGATACAACAGGTCTATACAATTCAATGTACTTTTCTTTTACCACGGCTGCAACAGTTGGTTACGGTGATATTACTCCTGTGGGTTATGCTAAAGTAATAGCTGTTATAGAAGCAATTATAGGATTATTAATCTATGGAATGGTAATTTCTAAATTAGTTTCAGTAAAACAGGAAAAATTATTATTAGAAATTCATACAATGAGTCAGAGAGAACAGAAAACTAGATTAAGATCCGCTTTCTTTTTATATAGATCAGATGTAAACAAATTTCTAGATAAAGTGCATAATAAATCAATTACAGCAAGAGAAGTAAAAAGCATTTGGACTATTTTTGCAAATCTCGAAGCAGCTTTAATGGATGCAACCAGAATTATTAAAAAAGATCCAGAAACATTTGACGGATTTGATTCAGAATTAGTTGTAAATACAATTGAATTATCATTAGCTAAAACAGACGATTTCATTAAAAAATTAAATAGAAAAAAGCATAATTGGAAAACTAGAACAGCTGTTGATGTAATTAAATCAATTATTACAACTTCAACAGAATTAGTAGGCCATTATGAAAAGTATCCTAATTTGACAGCTAATACAGACGATATAAAGGAATTAATCAAACAAATAGAATGTACAACTGAAAGTTTAGAAAAAAAAGAAATTAAAGCTTAAAAATTATTGACATTCAATCTTTCCTTCTAATCCAATACCCATATTAAACCAGCCGTCAATATAAACATCAATATTATTATCCCTATCATAAGTCCCTTTAATTTTCCAGTCAAAAGCTAATCCAGGCCTGACAAATTTGCCGTCAATTTTCCCATCTTCAACATTTAAGATTAAAGTTTTATCAAATTTAACAGCCCATCTGCCAATATCATATTTATTAGGACCGATTTGTTTAACTTCCCAATCAATTTCAGATTTAGCAACTCTTCCTTTTTTAATATAACTGTTCGGGCCAAAATCTTCTTCTTTTACTTCAAAAGTAGCACCAGTTAACATTACTTTTGTTTTAGCTTTAATATAATTATTTTTAGTTTCACCAATTACTCTTGGATCACCCCAAAATTTCTTTTTAACCCTAATATCAAAAGTTGATTGATCACATAATTCTCGTGCAATTATTCCTGTTGTAACAGTAGCAATAGAATTCTTTTCTCTTCCTTTTGCATAATCTGTCCATCCAGGAAGATCACCGTATTCGGCTGCAACATAAGCTATTCCAATACCAGAAAGGCATAATCCATATGCTACTAATTTTATTTTATCCATTGTTTTTCAACCCTATATATTATTTCATACCAATCCTGTATTGTTGTAAATATAATTAAAGTATTTTTCTAATTCATAAAAAAATCATCTAGTGTCTCTTCCTCTTGTTACATTTTTTTCAGGTTTACTTTCATAAACTTTCTTTAAATCAGTTATTTCTCCTCTAAATGAATCTGTAGAACCTTTTCCACCACTAATACAATTATCAATAAAAAGTACACCTTCATTTTCAAGAACATTATAAGTAAGTTTCATTGAACCGCCATCCCTATATGTTGATTGGTTTGTAATTTCAACTTCTTTCAAATTTAAATGTTCACCAATATATAACCTTAATTGATGTTTAACTTCATCAACTTTATTGTTATGAAGAACGTAAAAAACACCCATTTCACTTTTTAATACATACTTAATATTACTCTGATCTTCATTATCAGGAACACCTGAAACAATTAGTTTTTCACCACTCTTTTGAATCTGAACTTCTGATTTTGCCAAATCTTCTAATCTTTGAACATTTGGATCATTTAATATAAATTCTTTTACCATTTAGATTGCCTCCAATAACACCCTTTTAACACTTACTAACAATATTCCATTTATAAAGTTTTCTATTTTTACTCACCAAAAAGTGGTGAATTCACAAAACATTTAAATACAAGATCGTCTATACCTATATAGTACAATGTGTACAAAAACTACTGAATTTTTAGGTAATGCATTCTCAGACTCTAAAACTAAAACATCTATCATCCTATCGGGGGGAGCTGATCTGGCTGTGTTTTTTGAACTTGGAGCTATGTCAGTATTGGAAGAAAGATTAGGAATGAAGGTAGAAAATCTACATGTAATGGCAGGCGGATCAGGTGGTGCAATTTCAGGATTTCTTAAAGCAGCTGGAATTGACTGCGATCAACCTGGTGTAGTTCCACAAATCAAAGATGTTCTAAGAACAGATAAATCAAACAAAACAGGATTAGAAAAACTAGGAAAATATTCTCAAGATGGTGTTATTGAACACATTTCCTCTTTAGTCAACAACGAATATCAACATTGGAAAGATCTGCCAGTAGATTTAAGAATTGCTTCAACTATGTTCTATCCCAAAATTAAGAAAGTAATATTCTCAAAACACAACAAATCCATTGACGGACAATACATATCTACATATGATGCAGTCAAATGTTCTATAACAGTTCCTGCATTATACACACCAGTAAAATTAGCAAACACATATCATTTAGATGGAGAAATAATCGGACCAATTCCTTTGGAAGAAGGTCGTGATTCAGATGTGATGGTAATCATATCAGTTTATGGTCCTTATAATGGATTTTTATTAAACCCAAAACATTCTATACCAAATAAATTTCAAAAATTAAATCAATTATGGATGAAATATCGAATTAATAAAATGAAAAAAGACAATCCTAAATTAAAAGCAATACTTATCCAAAACCAATATGATGACCATGATATTGCTACTTATAATAAATTTTCTTTAAAGAATGACGAAGCATTAAAGACAGAAGGTAGAAGAGCTGTGTGGAAAGCTAAGTTTATTTGAATAATATTCTATATTCTTCAATTGGACAATTATTATTATTATAAACAGTTTCAGTAAATTCTTCAATTTCCCTCTCTTGAATATCGCCAATATTAATTGAAACATCTGAAATTTGATTTAACATATCTTCAATAAATCTAGTTAGTTCTCCCTTATAATTATTTGAAACATTACAATAAAATTCAAATTTATAAATTTCTTCACCTTCATTTGTATCTTCATTTTCAAATAATTCTCTAAACTCTTCAATAGGACTATTTATTTGATTATAAATACTATCCTCATGATTTTCAACATGCCTAACATTAATTTCTCCAATTTTATAAGAAAAATCACCAACTTCATTTAGTTTATCTTTAAAATATTCTAATGAATCCTCTACATCAGAATCATAGAGATGTACATACATTTCTAATTTATACATTTTATCTTTATCATCAACAACTTCTTCATCTTCTATATCATGAGTTTTTAAATAATTATCAATACAAGTCATCATATCATCAATCTCACCAATATTTCTATGTTTTTCCAAAATTGGTTGATATTTATCTTTATATTTTTTTGCATATTCATTAATTAATTCAGTATTATATGATTTTTTAAGATCAATAATCTGTTGTTTAAGAATTGCAGAATCGATGATTGCACTGATAAATCCTTTAGCCATTTTAATGTGATTAACAATAAATCATTTATAAATTTATCGGTTATTATCACTATAGAGTAATACTTAAAGAATCTTTCTTTTCTTAGCAGCTTTAGCTGCTCTTAACCTTTGAACATGAATATCCCATCTTTTCCTAGACTTACCAACAGGACTAAAGAAATGATACCAATCTTCAAGATAACATTTCATATAACCTTCTTCTTTAAATCTTCTCATAGAAGTCATAACATATGTATCTGTCATAAAAACATATCTACCATGTTTTTTAATCTTTTTACAAAAATCACCGTCTTCATGAACACTAAGATCTGTTCTGAATCCTTCCCCATAAATAGCATCAATTTTGTTAAACAATTTTTTAGTAATAAATATAAAACAACCCCATGCAGAATCAAAAAACTTCCATTTTTTAGTTGTTTTGCTTATAACTTCATGTACTTTACATGCAGCGTGTGCTCGAGTTCTATTATCATCTAAAGGTCTAATATTAGGTTTACCGCCTTCATACCCTTTATGATAAGCATCAACAACTTTTTTAACTAAATCATCATTCATCCTTGTGTCTGAATCTAGAAAAATAATAATTTCTCCTTTAGCAGCGATTGCTCCTCTATTTTTAGCATTACTCACACCTTTTACAGGAGTATCAAGAACAGTATCTGCCAATTTTTCAGCAATTTTAACAGTATTATCTGTGCAAGAATTACAAGAAACAATTATTTCAATATTTTCATATTTCAAATCTCTTATTGCTTTTATTGTTTCAGCAATATATTTCTCTTCATTGTAAGCTGGTATAACAACTGATACCAACGGCTTATCTTCTGTCATTATGTGGTGTTAAAATGTTAATCTTTTTAAAATTTTCGTATAATTTCATGTAAAATTCTTACAAATTATCATATTTTTAATACAAATGAATTTATAAGAATTGTATGAAAAAACCTTATTTTATTTAATAATTCATTAGGTTTTTGAATTAATATTTCCGAAATTTTCCTCTTTTAATCTGTTCTTAATATGCCCAAAAATCATTTTATAAGATTCACAAAATGGATCTTTTCCATAGAGATCTCCAGATTTATATGCTAAATAAGGACAACCTCCAAAACACATATTAGTATATTCACAATCTATACATTCTTCAATATCTTCAAAATTCCTGGTATCAATTTTATTTGGCACGGAGGAGAACCATTATTATTGCCTAT
>JBHPGL010000079.1:0-6620 GCA_042570655.1 Nanobdellota archaeon
AAAAATGGAAAAAATGGAGTTAATAGAAACAAGGTATGCAGATGCTTTAATTGAAAATTATGAAGCTTGGTATGTATATCATAACCTTGACAAATTAGGCGAATCTATATCTTCACTTGGAGAAGGCATTTCAGGAAATTATTCAGAAAACAATAAAATTTAAGTATTAATCTTATATTCTTTATTCTAATGAAACTAATGTTCCTTCTTAGCGGAGAAAATCTTGATTTAGCTAGAGAAGAAGTTCTTGCGTTAGCACAAGCAAAAGATAATAAATATGAACAAGATGAAAATATCCTTATCTTAGAAACAGAAAAAGAAAGATTACAATCAAGATTAAGCTTCACTCATAAAATCTACAAATATCTTTTCAAATGTAATGAAAAAGACTTAGAAAAAAGTATGAAAGAATATAATTGGCAAAAAATTTATCGTGAAAGTTATGTAATTAGAACAATTGGTGATATTAAACAAAAAGAAAAAGATTTAGCAGGATTTATTTGGGACAATTTAAAAAAACCAAAAGTCTCATTAAAATATGCAATGACAAATATTGAGTTAATTAAAGTTAAAAATAAAATTTATTGCGGCTTACTTCATAAAGAAATAAGTAAAGAGTTCCATAAAAGAAAAGCGCATATGCGGCCAGAACTTCATCCAACTTCTTTAAGTCCAAAATTAGCTAGGGCAATGATAAATTTAACAGGAATAGAAAAAGGAACAGTAGTTGATCCTTTTTGCGGAACAGGAGGAATTTTAATTGAAGCAGGATTAATGAACTTTGTATCAATTGGTTATGATATTAATAAATTAATGTTAAAAAAAGCAAAAAATAACCTCGATAGTTTAGGAGTAAGATATTATAATTTAGAACATGGAGATGCAACCAAGATAACTAAAATATCTCATTATATAATCACAGACCTTCCATATGGTAGAAATTCTCAAACAACTGATAAAATTGAAGATCTTTATGCTGACTTCATGAAAGTAGTTGAAAACACTTTAAAATTTAAAGCTGTTATTGTTTTTCCTGACAATGTTGATTATAAGTCTATTATTAAAAAGACAAAGTTAAAGATTACCAATGTATTTACTATATATTTACATAAAAGTTTAAGCAAAAAGATTGTTGTTTTAGAATTATAAATATGAAATTATTCTACAAAACCAAAAATGATTTAAATAAGTTATAAATTTCTTATATTACTAAATTAGGAGGAGATATTATGAAAGTAAAAGAATTACAAGACAGAGGACCTGTTGACGAAATTACATTAAAAATTACATCAAAAGAAGAACCAAGAGATGTTAGAGACGGTTCTTTAAAATTATGTAATTGTACTGGTGAAGATGATACAGGAAAGGTTGCAATTACATTATGGAACAAGGATATTGATGTTGTAAAAGAAGGAGACACTGTAAAAATCACAAAAGGTTGGTCTCAGATGTATAATGGAGATATGCAAGTATCATCTGGAAAGTTTGGTACTATAGAAGTTATTCAACCTGAATAAGTCTATAAAAAATCAAGTTCATCAGATCGAACTGTAATTTCCTTTTTATCATTTTTTTTCTCATTATATTTTTGATTTCTATATTTTTTCTTTTTATAATTTACTTTTTTAACAACAGATTTCTTTTCTTTAGAAACAATAGTCCCAGTTATTTTATCATTAACGCTTAAAACTTTATTAAAATTTATATTACCGCACCTAATACAAGTAAAATATGGTCCAAACTTACCTGATTTAAGATCTAACCATTCACCGCAAACACATTTTAAATCATTCATATTTGTACTTTTATGTTTATTGCATACAGGAATACCTTGTTCATTAACTGTAACGGATTGAATATCACAGAAGGGACATTTTTCAATTTTAGATTGACCATATTTTTTTGGAATGTACATATTTGATTAAATTATAGAACTCATTTATTAGGTTTATTATTTTTTCTTTAATATTTTATTCCATAGAAAATAAATTATTAACCCAAACACAGCTCCAATTACAAACCATAATGCAATACTTTGCCATAATGGCTGCGTTACATTAATTGTTTCTATAGTAGTTGTAGAAACAGTTTGATTAACAACTTCTTGAGTTACTGTTGGCATCATCCTTAAAGATTCACTTGCAACTTCATCAGCAACAGCAGGAGCTCCTGCCATAGCAGTTTGATTAAAACCCTCAACAACATCATTATAATACATATTATAATCAATATCTTTCATCTTACCTGCAATTGGCACAGCAATCTGAGTAACTTTATCAGTAATCACAGGAAATTTATCAGTAACAGTTTGAATAGTTTTAGATGCAAATGGTGATAATTTAGCCATCATTTGTATCATTGCAGCAGCACCGCCAACAATTAAAGCCACAGGTAAAATCTTCTTTAATTTGTTAAGAAAACTTTCTTTAGCAGGTTGAGGAGCAATTATAATCAATTTATTACTCAATTTATAATGATTAACTTCTTTACCTTTTTCAGAATAATGAAATTCATCAACTTGAATAAGTCCTGCTTTAGATAAATGCTTTAAATTATAATGTACAGTTGATAATGGTACACCTAACTCTTTTGCTAACTCGCTTTCAGTAGCATCTTTTTTAGCTAAAAAATCAAGAATCTTCCGACTAGTTTCATTGCTAATAACTTGCGCTAACTTCTTTGATTTTTCATCTTTCAAATCCACTAATAAAAATGATTCATCTGCCATATAAATAAGAAAGAACTGCCTTTATAAATACTTTTTGATAAGTTTGACTCAAATTGAAGTTATTAAATTTAATATCAAACTATGCTAAATTCACTTAATCATACATAAATTTTATATATAATCAAGATTATCACTATTTAATAAAAAAGAGGTAATTATGGTACATAAAATTAATAAAAAACTTTTAATTAGTATTTCAATCTTAATTTTAATTTCTATAATATTAATTCCAACAGGAATTATTGGAAAAGTAATAGGAGAATTTAGAGTTCAAGCAACAGTAATTAGCGGACCTATGACTATTTCAACTCCAGGTGTTTATGTTATTAATGGAGTGCAATCATTTAATGATTCAGGAGATTTTATCAGTATTCAAAGTAATGATGTAATTATTGATGGTCAGGGAAACACAATAACTTATACAGGAACTTCAATGAAATATGCTTTCCAAGCAGATGCTCAAAGTAATATTACTATAAAAAATCTTTATATAGAAGGTAATGGAGAATTATTTGGTCTAGATTTTACTTTAGTTAATTTAACAACAATTGAAAATGTAACTTTCAATAACTGTGATAGAGCTCTTAATTTTAATGGGGTTAATGATTTAATATTTGTAAATAATCAAATATTAAACAATTATGATTATTTATTCTTTATTGATGGCACACTTAATAATAATATTAATATATCCCATAACATTTTTGATGGGATGGATCAAGACACATATGGTGTAAATTTTTGGTCAGATTTAACAAATTCTTATTTAATGTATAATAATTTTAATAATATGTATGAAGCGATCAGTCTAAACTCAGATGCAATAGATTCTATTAATAATGGTGGTTTTACAATATCATATAATAATTTCGCAAACAATTATGCAGCTTTTTCTATGGGTGGTCTCAATAGTGTTAATGTTTCATATAATTATTGGGGAACAACAGAATGTACAGAAGTAGCATTGGATTATAACAGTCCTGAATTATTCAATATCAGTCCTATCTTAGACGCACCATATTCAACAGGAATTCCTGTTGATTGTGATTATGCTCAAAAAACAGAACATTTACAAGGCACTAACTTTGAAGCAAATGGAGAAGCTCAAACAAATGGTCAGATCATAGCTTATTGGGACGATAATTACTATCCACATTATTATAATATAATAACAGAAACTTCTGTTGATACAGGAATTGAAGGTACTTTTGCTCTTTCAGAAGATTATTTAGCCATAGGAGATTGGGATGCACCATCATATTCAGTTTATAATTTAAAATATGTTAATCTTTCAGATGACACAATTACTGATACAGGCATAACAATATCAGATTGGTGGGCATATATTGCAATGCAACATGACGATGATAAAATTGCTTTCATAAGTGATGAATCAGCTTCAGGAGATATTAATAATGATAGTGATACAAGTGATTTAGTTATGGCTGTTTATGATATTTCAGAAAACTCTGTAGAATATTTAGATGTAGCTAGTGAAACAGGAAATTGGCCTATTGCAGCTGTACACATGAATTATGATGTTGTTGTATGGCCTGTACTAGAATCAGATACAAATAGTGACAGAAATTCAGATGGAGACACAACTGATTATGTATTATCATATTACGATATAGAAGATGATATTCAAGGTTATATTCCATTAACTATCGCATCTGATTTAGATGATTTTAAAACAGGTTTTGATGTTGCAGGAGAAATAATATATATTAATGTTCCTGAATGGGAAACAAATAATGATACTACAGCAGATGGCGATACTGATGACTATATAATTTACAAATTTAACATTACATCTACTTCATTAACAATATTTGATTCTTTAGAATTAATTCCTAATGGTGATAGGTACGCTTCAACATTTGCTCAAGGTCCTCAATTTATTGCAGCAAACAACCTTTATATAGGTTATTTTGAAGATGAATATGAAATGGCAGGTGTAGATTTAGATCATAATGGTGATGATAGGGAACAAGTATTCTATATATATTATAAAAGTACAGGTGAAAGAGTCAATACAAAGATCCCTCTTGTAGCTGAATCAGGTAGTGACAGGACAATATTGGATGTATTTGACACTAATATTATTATCGAAACATGTGAAGATGATATTAATCTAGATTTAAATGGAGATAGTTCAATCACATCAGACTGTTTTGTTTCATATTATGAACTCCCACATGACATTGATGAAGATACAATAATGAGCCCTGACGATAATTGTCCATACATTTATAATAAAAATCAAAGAGATTCAGATAATGATGAAGTAGGAGATGTTTGTGATAACTGTGAAAATGATGCAAATACAAACCAATCAAACCTAGATAACGATAATCTAGGAGATGTTTGCGACAATTGTCCTAACGTAACAAACCAAGACCAACAAAATAATGATACAGATTCATATGGAGATGCATGTGATAATTGTATGTACATAGACAATGAAAATCAAACTGATCAAGATGTTGATTCAGTTGGAGATCTGTGCGATAATTGTATTTACGATACAAACACAGATCAAAACAATTCAGATACAGATTCTTTTGGAAATGTTTGTGATAACTGTATTTATTATGATAATGAAGATCAATTAGATAATGATTCTGATTCTATTGGAAATGTATGTGATAATTGTATTTATGATATTAATTTAAACCAAGATGACCAAGATAATGATACAATTGGAGACACTTGCGATAATTGTATCAGTGATCCAAATCCTGATCAATCAAATATAGATGGAGATAGAAATGGTGATGCATGTGATTCTGATGATGACGATGATGGAATTCCAGATACTTCAGATAATTTAATTGGTGACAGTTCAACCATAACAAATAACTTTAATACAATCAATTTTACTGTAAACAATTCAGACAATTTATCTCAAGAATTCATTGGTGTTAATGAAATTAATATCGATGAAGATGGAATAACGAGAATAACATTTAATTATAATTTTAGTGAATCACCATTAGATCTAAGCGATTTAAATATTACTAAACAAGATGCCGGAAGTTCTTATGGATCAATAATTATTCAAGGATTAAATTTAACAGGTGATGAAACAAAAACAGTATATATTGATAAAATTGCATCTAAAGATAGAGTATGTATACTTGACCAAGAAGGTATTGCGAGTGTATCTCAAGTAAGTACAAAATGTGATACTCCTCCAGAAACACAGTTAAGATGTCCTGAAACTCTAGGCCAATATGTTTGTTCAATTGAAGGCAATTATTATAAGATAACTGGCTTAAATAATTCTGCAGTAACTGAATATGATAGTGAAGAAGAAACTACAACAACATCTTCAAGTAGTAGAAGAAGCAGTTCTCCTTCATGCATTTGGAGTTGTACAGATTGGACAGAATGTCAACCAGATAATGGTCAGACAAGAACTTGCGGTACTGATGACCCACAATGTGACAATTTAGAACCATATACGCAAAGAAAAAGCTGTGTTTATACCGCTCCTATAGTTAAAGATGAACCAGAAGAAATAATTGAAGAGATAGAAGATGAGTTGGGTGGTGATATTGATAAAGAAATTACTCCTGAAGATGAAGAAGTTATAATTCCTGAAGAAAAAGAACCAATTATTGAACAACCTACTATAATAAAAGAACAAAAAATTGATGATAATATATTATATATTTTATCAATTGCAATTTTAGTTATAATTACTATAACATTAATTATTCTTATGTTTGAAAAATTAACAGTAAAATTCATAAAAGTACAAAGAGCAATTGAAATAAAACCTGAAAAAACAAGAGTTCAAAAAACAAAAAAAGGAAATCATGAAAAGATTGAAAAACAAATTAAAAAAATAGGTGTTAAAAAACAAAGAATAGTTAAAGAAAAAGAC
>JBHPGL010000080.1:0-6558 GCA_042570655.1 Nanobdellota archaeon
GATTAGGAGTTGTTAGAATTAATACTCCTCCTTTTTTTAATATTCTGTTGCATTCTTTTAAGAAAAATATGTTGTTAAAAATAATAAAGCTGAAAATAGAATTAATGAAATTGACGTTGCAATTGCACCCCCATTTATTCCATATTGTCTAATAAGGATTAAGTTTAATATTATATTAAAGCAAACACTGATTAAACTTGAAATTAAAATAAAGTTTGATTTTTTAAATACATTTAAAATGTTATACGCAGGATATAATAATATGTATAAGAAATGGCCTATTGCTAAAATTATTAAAGAAGTGGAAGCAACTGTATATTCTATTCCAAAAAATAGTGTTAATATTTGTTTTGAGAATAGTATTAAAAGTAAAAGTAATGGAAGGTCAAACAATAAAATCCATTTTGTAATCATATAATATGTACGTCTTAATTCTTTTATTTTTTTTCTTGCAAAAAAATCAGTTACTATTGGCAGGAAAATTGCTAACAAAGTTAGTGGGAGAAAATGAACTAAGGTTGCAGTTGGTGCTGCTGCATTATATAATCCTGAAGCAGAACTATTAATAATCGAACCAATCATAAGTGTATCTGTCCAAAGTATTATTGCGCCAATAATGAATGTTAACATTAATGGGAATGAATATAATAATAATTCTTTTCTAAAAGGCACAGATTTAATTTTTGATCTAAAAATTGGAAAGACTTTATATTCTAAAAAGTAAAATGAAACTACAGACGCAATAAATGTTGCAATCGCATTTGCCCAAATTGCATTTGATACTGTTGCTGAAATATTGAAGAATACGACAACAAGAATTACTTTTAGAATTGATTCTGTAATATTTAATGAAATTACTTCATATTTAACCTGCTGGAAAGCTTTAAACAAACTTGTATTAATTTTTAATATTGCTAAAAAAGGGCCCATTATTGTAAATATTTTTATTACTAATGATAACCTTGGATCATGAAAAATTACTGTAGCTATCCAATCTGATAAGAAAAATAATATTAATGATATTATTATTGATAATGGTAATGCAATTTTATATGAAAAAGTTATTATTCCTTTTAATCTGGGAAAATCTTTTTTTGATTTAAAATATGATACATATCTTAATACACCTTGATCAAGACCTATAAGTGCAAATGCAGATACTATACTTAAGATTGCAAAACCTATTGAAAATAAACCATAGGAATCAGGTCCTGTTCTTGCAATTAAAATTCTAAAAATATAATTGAATAATTTAGAAATAAAAATTCCAATGAAAACAAGAATAGCGCCTTTAGCGATTTTATTTAATGCGTTTTGAACAATAGGTGTGTTTGACATTTTTGTTATACTATTTAATTATTTTAAATAAATTATTGTAAAGCTCTTCTTGAAATATTTACAGGGAAAGTTGTCATATTAAACCTTTCCTGCCATTCAGGATCAATACTATCAACGGTATAATCTTCTGGATAAACCACTTCATAGATTCTAAGAGGGCCTATTCCAATACCATCAAGATTACCTAGTTCATTAGGCGCCATGACACCTGGAGCATGATTTATTGGATAAGAAGGATAGTTATCATTTGGATAAACTAATTTAAAATATTCGTTTGGTTCATCTAAAAGATATAGTCTGACCCATAATGAAGCCCGACCTCTTTCAGAGATCATATAACCCATTTCCATTGGATCTGTGATTACAAAATTTCCATTTTGATCTATTAAAGACATTCTTGGAGTTAATCTAAAACAACCTTTATAACCTTGTTTTTCAACAAATCCAGGAACTGTTTCATTTGAATATAGTTTTCCATTATAATATAAACATTCTAAAGGAACACTTTGCTGTGTATTTTCCAATAATCTTCCTTGTTTCATTTTGGCAATAATTATATTCGGTTGACCTGGAGTTGTAACTTCTATGGTTTGATTATTAATTTCAATATTTTCTATTTTTACTGGAACTTCAACTCCTAAAATAATGCCAACAACAATATTATTAACTTCTAAACCAAAATTATATCCTAGATATGCTCCTCCAGGATAATCCATTTTATTATATTCAAAGTCACCATCTAAAATTAAATTTCCTTGGAAAGTAAACATAATTTCATTATTTGCAATTTCTCTTGTTGCATCTGCTACCTTACCAAAACCACTAATCCATGTAAACCTATCATAAGTTTCATCTGATCCAATACTTGAATAAGCTGTAACTTTACCAATTTCTTCCTTTACAATTAATAGGTGTGTACCGTTATGCATTTTTAAAAATTCTATTGCTTTTTGATCGTCAGGAGTTGTTAAAACATGTCTTCCCATGAGATAGTTCCAATAAGGTATCCAATTACCACCATCTAAAATAGTTGCTCTATTACCGCCTGATTGTACCCAATAACCATAGTCCCACCAATGTGCGAAAACTGCATTTTCTGGAAGATTATTGTCAACCCATTCCATTGCTTGTTCCCATTGTTTTGTATATCCACCTTCTGGACGACCAGATCCAGCTGTTTGGACAATAGCAACTACACAGAAGTTTGCTATAATGAAAAAAATCATAAATATAAAAGCAAGGTAAAGTAAATTTCTCCAAATTAATTCAGATCTTTTTTTTGTAAATATTGATTTGTAAGATAACTTAAAATCATCAAAATATTTCCATAAAAATAAAGCTAAACTTGAAACGATTAAAATTATGTATAATATGAAATAAAAATATCTCATTCCTACAGCTGTAGTATTAACCATTAAATAAGTAAATATTACTGTTAAAATTGAAAATACTAAGAAATGATATGAATAAGATTGTGAATAAAATTTGTCTGTTATATATTTAATTGTTACAAAACAAAAATATGCAGCGATAATTGCCGTAATTGGGCCTGCCATAATCATTAATCTTCCTCCACCTCGAATGATGATCATGGTTAATATAAACCAAACAAATATTAAAATATAATCTGTTTCAATATTTTTAAATCTATCAAATACTTTCCTTTCCTGAAAATAAAAGTAGATATAGATTATTGCAATTAATAAAAATAATCCTATTAAGGAAGCAATATAAAGAAAGATAGAAAAACCACTCCTACCATCTAATATTGAATCAGCAGATATTTTACTGAAAATTAAACCTGCTGTGAGTAAACCATAAGCAATTGTTAATTCTTTTGTATATTTTTTTAATGGTTTAATTAAAAAATAAAATAATATTATAGATCCTATGAAAAATAATAAGAAAAATAATGGTATTTCTAAGTAAAGTAATATGATTAATAATGGTGAAAATATGAATGGTATTATTGACCATCCTGAAGGATAGGCTGGTTGATTTCTTACACCGAAAATATTTTGATAAACCCTGTTAATATATTCGCCTTGTGTAAGAGTTCTACCATCTTCTAAAACATAACCACTAAAAAACCACATTATCCCAAAATTGTGCGGTCCAAAATTTTGAACCCATTCTCCTGTAAAAAATGGTTGTCTATTTTCAGCTACTGTTTGAGCGTGTCTTGATCCTGATAATCCTAGAACAAATCCTTTATATGTTTCATCTACTTTTGAAACGAAAAACATTGGACCAAATAATGTAGAGATTATGATTATACCAATAATTAAAGTTAATAATAAGGTTGTAACTTGTTTTGGTAAATTAATTTTTAATTTAATTTTTTCAATCCATTTTTTATCAAATAATAAATAGTGTATAACAATTAATATTAAGACGAAAAAAGCAAGTCCGCTTGTAGTAGAGATTATTAAACCTTTAATCCCACCATATTTAATTGTAAAAACTGATAACATTAAAAATGTAAAAAACAACCATGATGCATATGTAAATAAATATTTTTTATTTAATTTATTAAATATGAAAACTACAAAAGATGTCATTGCAATTATTAAGAATGCAATATTTACTCCTCCCCAAGATAATCCCATTAACCCAATGAATAATCCTGAAAGTGATCCAAAAATTATTGAATTTTTAATTGTTTTTGACTGATATCCCAAAACAAATAAATAAAGACCTATGAAAAATAACATTAAAGCCAAACTTTCTTTATCTGCAAAACCTGCTGTTGTTCTATGTAAAAAAGCAGGTGCTATTCCTAGGAAAAGTGATGCTACTAAAGCTATCTTTGCATGAAATAATCTTCTTACTAATAAAAAGAAAAATAATAAACCTATCCCAAAGGTAACTACAGGATAGATATTATGAATAAAATCTAAAGTGACTGATGGGAAAAATATGTGCACAATTTTATAGAACCAAGCTACAAAATAAGATAAGAAAATGTTTTCTTGACCCGTAGGAGCGCCAACTGGAAAATATCTTAATGTATCAACAGCATATAATGAACCTTGAGCAACAATGTCCTGCGCATATCTTAAAAATACAAATGGATCTAGAGCTTGAGGTAATTTTCCAAGTAAAGGTAGATTTTTTAATCTAATACTTATAGTAAACCAAAGGAGAATTATTAAACCTCCAAGATAAGTTAAAAATTGTTTATTGTTCTTTACAATTTTTACAATATTTTCTCTTACTTCTGAAGAGTCTCCTTCTTCACTTTTTGGTTTGAAAGTTTCTTTATTTTTTTTCTTTTCTTCTTCCATTATTCCATTACACCTAATATTTTATATTTTAGTCTGTCCATTGTTTTTAGGATTTCGGTATTATCAATACCTTGAAGAATAATACAATTCTGAGATGTTGTAATTTTAGTTATATTATCAACTTTTAAATTAATAATATTAAATGTGTTGTAAAGAATGCTTTCATTTTTTGAACAATCAATTTGAGGTAATTTTTGATCTACTGGACAAGATTCATCATTTATATAACATGATTGCTGGATTTTAAATTTATCAATCATAGATATTGAATATGTTGGTAAATTAATACCTAATGTGTCTGAATAATTTTCAATAATATAAATTCCTTGAACATTTAAATCAGGTAAAGTTTCAACAGTTATATTTTCTAATTCATCAGGGAAATATGTAAATCCATATCCTTGATCATTAAAATTTAATATATAATTAATTGGTAAATCATAAATATATTGATTTGATTTAATGAATTCAAAGTCGCCATAAATTAATTTTTCTTCTTCTATTGATTGGTTACCTGGTGCAGTAATTCCAAAAATACTTGCAACCATTAATACTGAAAAGAATATTCCTATTAGTATATTATTTCGTTTTCGAATTCTATCTTGTTTAGCAGCTTTTTTCATTTTCCCAACACTAAATTCTTATCTTTCATCTAAAAATTAGATGTGATTTATAAAGTTTTTTAATTTTCTTACTATATATAGTGTTTAATTTGGGAGTAGTAATTTGTGGCATTTTCAATTAATTATTAAATCTTATTACTAAATATTAACTTATAAAAATTCTTAAGGATAAACTTCATTAATCTCGGTTCATAAGATAATGTTTTAAACATGTATTTTGAAACTTTATCCCTGTCAAACTTTTTAATCAGAAATTTTATCTTTGGATTTTTCATTACATCAACTAACATTTCAAAATCTCTTTTTCTCATATGATTTAAAACTTGTCTGATTTTTAGACTTAAAAAAAGATCTTTATCAAAATTCGAGTAAGGTTTATTTTGAATTATTGATTTTGATAATTTATGTGCAAATCTAAATCCGGGAACAATGCCTCCGCCAGTAGTAGGTTTTAATTGAGTAGCGGCATCACCAATGAGGAATGTGTTGTATTTTTTGATTTTAGTAAAAGGTTGATATATTGGGATTAATCCTGATTGTTTATCAAGAATTTTTTTAACTTTTATTTGTTTTAAAAAATTGTCAAAGTAATGTCTTGAATTTTTTAATGTTATTACACCAGCTCTAACTTTTGTTTTATTGACAGGAATTGTCCATGCAAAGAATTTGGGAGCAATGTCTCCAAAATATGCGTTAAATGTATTACTATCATTTTTTAGTTTTACCGTCGCTTGAATTCCATGATAAAATATTCTTTTTTTCCAAAGTCCTGATTCTTTTGCAACCTTACTTAATGTACCATCTGCTCCTATTAATTTATTTGTTGAAATATTGTTAATTTTATTATTTGATTTATCTTTAACATTAATTATTGTTTTTGATGATTTAGATTTTCCTAGTTTATTTATTTTCATAAAATGATTATTAAGATGCAATTTTGCACCTTTATCAATCGCAGTGTTTATAATATGTTGATCAAATTTTGTTCTATTAAAAACATAATTATCAATATTTAATGATAATAATTTATCTTTATTATAATAGATGTCAACTTTTGATAATTTTTTTAATTCATTTGTTTTAAAATAATTATAAATATCTTTTGTCAATAATCCTGAACATTGAACAGGTATACCTATTTTTTTATGTTCTTCATAGATATGGATATCATTTGTGCCCTTTTTTAATAATAAATTTGCTAAATAAGAACCTACTGGGCCACCACCAATTATTGATATCATGAATTAAATTTATTATATAAAGTATATAATTGTTTTTATAATTGTTTTTATAATTGTTTTTATAATTGT
>JBHPGL010000081.1:0-6548 GCA_042570655.1 Nanobdellota archaeon
TAAAGATAGAAACATTTATACTTCTTCTTTAAAATTATTAGATTTAATAAGTTTATTTTTTTCAAGACAATATGTAATTGAATATCTTCCTAAATATATGTTAACTTCATCTTTATTAAAATCAGGGAAAAACTGTAATAACCTGTATATTTCTACTGCATGATCTGTAATTGATGTCATAGAATAATTGATATATAAAGATGGATCAATTTTATTATAATCTGTTTCACCATTCTCATTCTTTGTTTTAAAAACCAATACCATATAATTTTATTTGAATTACTCCTTTATAAAGCTTTCGGTTATTTACTACTATCTGGTCACAAATACAAACATTTAAATATTATCAAATATCCAATATTTCTATATGAATACTTACAATATAATAGCAAGTCAACATATAACATCTTTAATGATGTGCGGCATAACATACTAAATTCTATAGCGGGAGCTTTCGATTATCATTTTTATTCACATTTTAATCTAAAATAGATATTCAATATCTACAATCGATAGTTCTAATCTAATCATAAATATAAAAGGTGTCTAATATGGCAATACCGCACGAAATTCAAAAACAAATGATATTAAAAAGAATAGCCGGAAAATTCGGCCAATCAAGATTAAATGAATTAAGAAAAATCGAAGCAGAACTACCAACATTTACATCTGGACCCTATGTAGAACTACGTAAATGGGTAAAAGAACAGATGGAAAAAACAGTAACAAAATCAAAAATACAACATAAAGATTTTTTTGATGTCGAAAAAGAAGGAGAAGCACAGATTTGTATAGTAGGTCCTCCAAATATAGGTAAATCCTCTTTACTAAAAAAGATAACATCAAAACAAATTAAGATTGGAAATTATGCATTTACTACAATAAAACCAATCCCAGCAATAATTAAAGTTGATGGAATTGAAATACAATTGGTAGAAATCCCAGGATTAATTGAAGGTGCAACAGAAGATAAAGGTAAACAAAAGCGTTTGCTATCAATAATTAGAAATGCAGATGGAATAATCTTCATGTGTGATGCAACGCAAGGAGCTGATGATATTGTTAAAGTGAAGCGAGAAATCAGAATTGCAGGAATTGAAAAGAAACAAATTGTAATTGCAAACAAAACAGATATCCTGCCTAACAAATTGGATGAAATCAAACAGCAATTTCCAAATGTGTTAGAGATCTCAGTTGAAACAGGTAAAAATCTTGAAATCCTGAAACAAGAAATATTTAATCTTACAGGATTGATGAGAGTTTATCCTTATGTTGATCAATTAAATGCAGTTGCGTTAAAGCTGGGATCTACAGTTGAGAATTTTGCAAGAAAGATTCATAAGGATTTTGTTAGTAAGTTTCAATCTGCGAGAGTAACAGGAACAAGTGCAAAATTCCCAAGACAACAGGTAGGGATAAGTCACAAACTAAACGACAACGACATAGTAGAACTTAAACTAAAAAAATAATTTTTTTTCTTTTTTTTAGATAAATTTATAAAGTATTATGCCAAAGCTGATTATATGGAAACAAATTTTGAATATGTAACAAACTTACCATTAATCTTATTAAATTCAAAAAATGGTAGGAGAACAATAGAGAACATTGCATCAGATTTATGTGAGAAAATGGATGATTTTAATAAAAAGTATAATATTAATAGATTTATTAAATGTTCGCTATGTTCAAAAACAAAAACACCTAAAGATGTTCAATTAAAAAATACAGTAAATTTATTAACTAACATCTTAGAAGACCATAGATTTAAAAATCCTGATGATTACAAGTCAAGAAAAGTCAGAATTGCATGTGAAACAAGTGTTGATAAGATAATAGACAATCAAGCCTACGAATTTGAAATTCATTCGTATCCTGTGTTAGATCCATCATACTTATTTATTTCTTAAGGTAAACTACATCACCTCATTTTTTTATTAACATTTAAAAATAAATAAATTTTATTAAAAAAAAAGGTGATAATATGAATTGGAAAGGACCAGGCTATCTGGAAGTTATAACAGGTCCAATGTTTTCTGGCAAAACAACAGAACTAATAAACAAGATTCAAAAATATGAAGCAGCAGGAAAAAGAACTTCTTTATTCAAATATAAAAAAGATAAAAGGTATGATGAGAATAAATTAAGCACTCATGATCAAAAACAAGTCCCAGCATATCCAATTCTATTATCAGAAGAATTAATCAGAGGAAGAGGTCAAAGATATGATACAGAAGTAATTGGGATAGATGAAGCGCAATTTCTTGACAGCAAAATTATTGATTTTTGTGAAGAACAAGTATCAGATGGTGTAATAGTAATTGTAACATGTCTTAACCTTGATTACTTGGGCCAACCGTTTAAATTCTTTGATGAAGAAAAAGATGTTGGATCATTAATAGCAGCTGCAGACATTGTTACAAAACTTTCAGCTATTTGCACTTATGAAAAATGTTGTGCAGAAGCAACAAGAACAATGAGATTAGTTAAAAATGATTCACTTGTATTATTAGGCGGCAGTGAATCATATACAGCCAGATGCAGAGAACATTGGAGATTGCCCATTTAAAAGTGGTAAAGATAGAAACATTTATACTTTACGAATATCTTGAGACAGGCTCTAAAACCTTAAAATTAAGGTATTTTAGAGAAACAAGAAAAAGACGTTTCGTAAAAAATTGCGATTTCAGGCAGTTATTTTTTTGCGAATTTCTAAAGTCATTCAAAAATATTTATATACAGAGTTAAATTATAGATTACTAAAATGAATAGAGAACGCATAAAATTAGAAAATGCAATTGTAGGATGTCCAGGAATTGCAGAAGGAACTGTAAGATTTTTAAGATCAGTAGAAGATATCCCAAAAATAACTGAAGAAAACATCATAATTACAAATAATAATTCTCCGCTTTACTCAATTGCTTTTTTTAAATCCAAGGCAATTATTAGTGAAGTGGGAGGAAGTTTGTGCCATTTAGCAATTGTTTGTCGAGAGATGCAAAAACCATGCATTATGGGTGTTAAAAATATTTTTGAGATTCTAAAAGAAGGTTCCAAAATACGATTGAATACACAAAAAAAAGAATTGGAGATACTCTAATGGAAAATTTAAGAATGCTTGCAGACGCCATGGGTAGAGATTTAGCAAGAACTCATAAAGGTGATACACTTAGTGCACTTTGGCCTTTTTCAGGAGGGGATCTATGGCATTTTTTAGGCACAGGTTTTTGCAATGAATTCTTAGAAGTAATGGAAGAGTTAAAAAAGAAATATTCATATGAAGAAATTTCTGTATTCTTAGGTAATCCTTCAAAGATTGCTGACTACATCACATATATGAATGGGTGGGACGCAAAAAAACCGAAACGATTAAAATTAGCAAAGCATTTTTTAGAATTATTAAAGGCTTTCAAAAAAGATCCATTTAGTAATACTGGATTGAATCCTTTGAAAAATTTTAATCAAAAAATACTTGAAACTAAATTATTAAAGAAAAATGTCGTTGAAACAAACAAAATTTCTTTTTTGCTTTTTATGTATCTTGAACTTATTTATCCTACTGCAATGAGGCTAGGTTATGAGTTTCATGGTCCTTATGAAAAAAAAGGGAAGAAAATTTGGGTTAAGGAATATTATAATCTTCAAAATAATCATGCTACAGAAACTTTAAACTTCCCTTTTAAGAATATAACTATTATTGAAGAGATTACCAATAATCCAAGAGTGGATTTCTTTAATCATTTAATTGAACCTCCTGAAAAAGTAGCTAGTACAATTATTATTGATGGTAAACCTATAAACAATATTAAAAGTGTTTTGGAGGAAGTGCAAACTGCATTTACAAATGTTTCTAGTAAACTTGAACACTTTGATAGAAAAGATTGGTTGAAGTTTTTTACATTGGGTCTGTTTAATACTTTTCAACCATTAAAAGATAAACTGGGGAGGAAATTTAGTGTCCCTGAAAAAACAACTCAAAAAATAAATGAAGAAGAATTTTCATTGAACTTAAAAAAAACTATTAAAAAAGCTAAAGAAAGGTCTATGGAAGAAATTGCTGAATCTATTTCTAAAGATTACAGGATAAAGGTTTTTGGTTTAGACTCATAAACCTCAAAATATTCAAAACCTCCCGAAGAGCTTAAATATTTCGTAATTATTTCTGATAATAGATCGACAAAATCCAAAAGATCTATGGATTTTATTGGTCAGATTACGCCAAGATTGGACGAAACTGTTTTCGCAAAAATTTTGGCTGTTTTTTGCGAAATATCGCTTAATTCGGTCAAATTCTTAAGAATGAGGCGTGTCATTACCTGCAAGGGATGATATTTCCGAAACATTTATAAACAATAATTCCAAACCTCATTATTATGGTTTATTATATTGAAGGCGAATTAGAAGTTCAGGAAAAACCTGCAAAATATCTAAATAATTATGTGCATTCTTTTAGAGAGGAGATTGTTACAGATTTTTCAGAAGGAATTTTTAAACAACATGAGTCAAGTAAACGTAGGTGTGACATGTCTACACCATACAAACCTATTGCAGAATGGTTTAATAGGAAAGGTTATAATTTTCAGAGATGCGATAGCATGGATAAAGCTCTTGATTTGTGCAAGCAAAGCGAAATAAGTGTTGGAGAATCAAAAACATTTGCTCCAAGAAATTGGGGAGAATTCTTAACGCAAAGATTTGGTGAAACAGATGAATATCAAACATTAAGCGGTGAATTGATTATTTGGCCAGAGTTTAGATTGCCTACACCTTGGGTATATTTTTTTTCATATAGTGATTTAGATGATAACGTTTTTACTTTTGAAGGAGATAATTTTATAAGAAATCATGATAAATCAGTAATGGGTTTTAGAACATGTTATGGTTTAATTACACCTTATTTTCATGCGACAAAAACAAGAAATAAAATTCAAACAACAGAAAGAATTGGTGGATCTCCTTTTAGATTGAGAGAAAACGCATTCTAATCAATCTCAAAATCAACATAAGGCTTAGTTATTTCTTGTTCAGGAAACATTGCTCCTAAAAACTCTTTAACCAACCCAGAATAATATTCTTCATCTTCTTTTAGATCTTTAATAAATATACTTTTAGATACCATCAATTCTTTAATTTCTTTATCAGTAAATCCAGCGTCAACAGCTTCATAATAAAGACTTGCATTTCTAAATTTTAAATCCACACCCCATTTCTCTGCAAGATAATAATAATCTAATTCAGCTTCTGTTAAGATTTGATAATTACTAATAACGTAATATGGCACTTTTAAATAAGATTTGATATCTAATGTTGGCATTCCAAGATTTAACCCTCTTACAATTGCTTCCTTTTTATTTTGAGATGTTAGTTCTCTCTGGTGGCTTCCAAAAAAAGGTTCTAATCCGGCTTTCTTTAAGATTTTTTTACCTAAACTAGTAGCACAAATTCCCACGCATTGTTCCAATTCTTTTAAACTAATTTTTTCATCATTTTGAAGTGCATCATAATAAACTCCATATACTTCACTCAACTTTTGATAAGAATAATTAGGAAATCTTCTATCCACACTATCATAATATTTTCTAATATGACTAAAAACAAATTTTTCTTTATCTGTAGCATTTTTATCTACAATTGAATCAAGTGTCCCATTAAGGTTTAATATTGACATTCGTTTCAATTCATCATTTTCTTTTCGTTTTGTTTTATTTTTATAATGAAAATTACTTTCTTTCCAAATTGGATCAAGTCCGTTTGTATTTTTAAAACTTTGGATAGCTTGAGGAAATACATTATATAAATTTGCAATCTCAGTCTTTGACCTCTAATAATTAATTTATATTTCTTAGATTTATTTCTTTTAACAATTCTTCGCCAACAATCATATAATGTTTCTGGTAATTTTATATCATTTTTAATTGCATATTTCATTATGGGATCAAATTCAACACCAACAAAATGGGATAATAAAGTTGGATGATCAATTTTTGCGTTATAAGCAGAATGAATTAAAGCAATTGTATCTTTTGTAACTGATTTTTTAAGTTTCTTTTTAATAATTTCTCTTGAACCTGATATACTATGATATTTAACAAAAGAAGTTTCATAGCCTGTAATATCAATAATTGATTTTTTATGGTTTATATTGCCCTCCATATACCTATCACTATAATATGTTACTACCTGTTTTTCCAACGATTTGTTCAAGTTTTGCGGTTCTCATTTTTTTCATCTCCGTTTGTGTGTTTTGTACACTAACCTTAACCAAAAAAAAGCGCCTTTGTGTAAGCGCTATTGGTTTTCAGTTGAATTTGGCCTTTTTTAAGGAAAAAAAGGCGAAAAACCCTTGTTTTTTGGTTTTTGTTTGTTATCCGTCTTTTATTGAAGCGTTAGTGTTGTTCAAACACTTTCCCTTCTTAGTGTATAGTATACACATACTACTATATAAACATTTCGGTAATAAAGGCTATATTTGGCTGAATTGGGCAAATTTTATATATAGAACAAGTATAGCTATTTGTATGGGGGAGTATGATGAGTGATAAGTTTGTAGT
>JBHPGL010000082.1:0-6397 GCA_042570655.1 Nanobdellota archaeon
ATTAATGATAATAACACCTCATAATATAAACTTATGTTATAACCCGTACAAAGTAAAAACAATAACATTTAAATATAACCTATTCTACTATAATAGAATGCCTGCAAAAAATAAAACTAAAGAAGTAGATGATGTTATGTATTCTTATACAACAAACATTAATCATCTTGAAGAAGAAAATAGAATATTAAAAGAAACTTTAGAACAACTAAAAAATGAGTTAAGAAAATTTCAAACACCTCCTTTGTTAGTTGCAGAAGTAAAAGATATAATTAATAATAATGCTGTTATTAGATTAAGTAACGGAAATGAATTCTTTGTAACAGTAAATTCAGAACATGATCTTAATGTTGGCGATACTGTTCTTGTTGAACAAAAAAATCTTACAATTGTAAGAAATGTAAATAAAACAAAAAGGTTTAATGTTGAAAAATTTGTTATTATTGAAAAACCAGACATGGCATGGGAAGATGTTGGCGGTCTTGATGAACAACAAAATGAAATTCAAGAAGTAATTGAACTTCCATTGAAAAAACCAGAATTATTCAAAAAAGTTGGAATTAAACCTCCAAAAGGTATTTTATTACATGGTCCGCCAGGTACAGGTAAAACTTTACTAGCAAAAGCAGTTGCTTCATCTACAAATTCAACATTCATTGAAATTGTAGGTTCAGAACTTGTACAAAAATTTATTGGTGAAGGTTCTAAACTTGTAAAAGAAATATTTGAACTTGCAAGACAAAAAGCTCCTTCGATCATATTTATAGATGAACTTGATGCATTGGCAGCAAATAGAATTGAAATTGGTACTTCTGGAGAACGTGAAGTACAAAGAACATTTATGCAGCTTTTAGCTGAAATTGATGGATTCAAACCTTTAGATAATGTTAAAATCATAGGTTGTACAAATCGAAAAGATATCCTAGATCCTGCAGTTGTTAGACCTGGCAGATTAGACAGATTAATCCATATTCCTCTTCCAAATGAAGAAGGTATTAAAGAAATATTTAAAATTCATACTAAAGAAATGACTTTAGATAAAAAAATTAATTTAAATAAAGTTCAAAAAGAATTAGAAGGACTTTCAGGAGCAGAAATTAAAGCAGTATGTACAGAAGCTGGCTATTTTGCAATAAGAGAAAATAGAACAAAAATTGTTCAAAAAGATTTATTAGATGGAGTAATAAAAGTTAAAAAACTTGAAAAATTAGAAGGTCAAGATTATATAAATATGTTTGGCTGACCAAATCAGTTAGAAATACTTATAAATCATCAATTAATTCTTTATTTCTATGGTTAAATTAAACACAATTGTAAGATTTTTAAACAAAGAACTTAATAATAAGGCATTTCCAGATGATTATTCAAGAAATGGTCTGCAAGTTAGAGCTAAAAAAGAAAATATTAAAAAAATAGGACTTGCAGTAGATGCAAATATTGATTCTATCAAATTAGCAAAGAAAAATAACTGTGACCTTTTAATAGTGCATCATGGAATTTTATGGAAAGGTAACAAATATTTCAACAACAGACATGAAAGAATTAAATTACTTAAAAAATTAAATATTTCATTATATGCAAATCATCTTCCCCTAGATTCACATCCAATTCTTGGAAATAATGCTCAAATTGCCAATTTATTGGAAGTTAAGAATAAAAAACCTTTTTTAAGATATATGAGAACAAGTATTGGATATCGAGGAAATCTTAATATTAAATTTGACATTCTATTAAAAAAAATTAAAAAGGTTACAAATTCTGATATCCTTGTTGATAATTATGGACCAAATAATGTTAAAATAGTAGGAATTGCATCAGGAGGATGTGCATCAGATGTTGACCAATGTTTAAAATTTGGGGTTGATACATTCATTACAGGAGAACCATCTCATTCTTACGCTTCAATAAACAAAGAATTAAAAATGAATGTTATTTATCTTGGACATTATGCTTCTGAAACATTTGGAGTAAAAGCAGTAGGAAACCTTATTGAAGAGAAATATGAATTAAAAACAAAATTTTTAGATGTACCAACAGGACTATAAAATGATACAAAAAACACCAAAAAAAATATTCAGAAAGAAAATTGTAAAGAAAAAAGTTGCAAAACCAATTTCAAGATCAAAACCATTTAATAAAAAGAAAAAGAAAAAATTTATAAAAAAAACTCCAAATAAAGATGCTTATCAAATAAAAGCAAAACAAGAAGGTTATAGGGCAAGAAGTTCATTTAAACTTCTTCAATTAAATAAAAGATATCATATTATTAAAAAAGGAGATGTTGTCATTGATCTGGGATGTGCACCAGGTGGTTGGATTCAAGCTTCTTTGAAATTGGGTGCAAGAAAAGTTTTCGGTATTGACATTCAACCAATTAGACCATTTAAAGAACAAAATGTTTATTTTTTATGTAAAGATATTAAAGATAAAAACACAACAATTCTAGTAAGTGCCATGCTCCATCAAAAAGCAGATGTAATTTTATCAGATATGGCGCCTAATACTACAGGAATAAAACATCTTGACCAGGAAAAAAGCCTAGACTTATGTAAAATTGCATTAGACTTTACTAAAACCAATTTAAAAAAAGGTGGAAACTTCATATGTAAAATTTTTCAAGGACCAAATTCAGACGAATTTTTAAAAAAATGTAAAGAACAATTTCTTGAAGTAAAAACAACAAAACCAGAAGCAAGTAAAAAAGGTAGTAAAGAAATCTTTATTATTGCATTAGGTTTTGGCGAAAAAAAATTAGAAAGACTTAAGTTAACTTCTTAATAAAACTTCATTATTAAGTTATTCATAAACTTTCTATAATCTTGACCAATAATTCTTTTAACTAAAGACAATGCGTTTTTAATTCATATTTCTCTTCAATAAGGTTTCCTACTGCTTTTACTCCAAATCCTTATAATCTTTTTGTCTAGCTAAATAAAACCACACAATGGCTGTTAAAAAATATGACTTAGTAACTTTTGGATTCATTGCTATTAAAGCATCATGAAGAATTTTAATTACTCTAGTTCTACTTACATTAAAAAATCCTGCTAATTCATCAACTAAAAAATCCTCATATATCCTTTCTTTAATAATTTTCATAATATGCCTTATTTCTTTATTATCTTTGATAACTTTTTGATTTAACTTAAATTCAATCATTCCGTGAACCATTAACGGATTAACCAATTTAATTTCGTTAACCTTATTATTGATATAATTATGAACTACCTCATCAACTTCAAGATGGTTTTCCATACCTTTTAAGATAAATTTAAACTTTTTATTTTTAGAAATTCTTTTCGTGAAATCGTGTGTTAATACATGCTCTTCACCAACACTATAAACTAAGAATTCAAAATCAGGTAATATTGATCCAATTAAAAAATCTGCATAGTTTAAACTATTTTTATCTCCTTTAAATGATTTCATTGCAATGAATAAATGTGTTACAGGTGCTGCCATTTTCTAATAAATCCATCTATTATTCAAAATATCTATCCCCTATCAAGAATTTAATCAACTGTTGTCAATTATATATATTATATGACCATACTTATATATAAATGTTTTTATTAGTTCAAACTAATTCGAAGTTATAATTATAAAAATTAAATTTTAAATTTCGCCTGTATAGGCAAGTGAGGTAGCCAAATAGGTCGTTCAGCGATTAATCGTCTATAGCGAACCGTACACAGTGCCGCATTGATGCAAAGCTCTCAATTGCAGCAACCGAACGAGAAATTTTAAATTTAATAAATAATCAATCAAATTTATCAACTAATTTAACTTCCTTAACATCCATTCTAGCCGTATTTTTACTTTCAGAAACAATTTCAAAACCCTCAATTTCAATCTTTTTATTAAAAATAAGTCCATCTACTACAAGACTTTCAAACTCGCCGCCTTCACCCGCCACATTTAATCCAATTTTTTCATTTAATTTAACTAATTTATCAACGTCTTTTTCAGTAATTTCTCTGCCAACCCATGATTTATCAAGTCCATCAGCTGCAATTGAACTAAACATAATTTTGTATTCTTCATTTAAAATTTCTCTCATTTCCTGTTCCTGATCCAAATGCCATAATGGAGCAAATATCTTTAATCCCAATTTATCACAAATCTTTTCAATCCTTTCCCTTTGATAGTTAGAATATAAAGCCCCTGTAACAACACCTTCAATTTGATGTTCTTTTTTAGCTAAAGTTAATGCCTTAGCCAAATCAACCAATTCTTTCTCTTTTTCACCTTTTGTATCCATAAAAATTAAAGGAATTCCAATAGCTTCAGATTGTAATTTAACCAATTCTATGTTTGGAGTATGAAACATATATGAATCTTGATTAATACTTTTAATACTAACCATACAAGTAATTTCATAATTTTGCCGCATCATTACATGCATTGCATATATGCTGTCTTTTCCGCCAGATACTAATGCAGCAAGCTTTACATTTCTACCAGGATAAAATTGCATCAAATATTCAGACCTATTCATTCCATTAGTTTTAGCAATCTTACGTAAAGCTTTATCAAAATTACTTCCATATTGAGCAGCTTTTTTAGGTCTTTCAACAATAAAATTAGGTACGCCATGATGTAATGCAGCTTCTCTTAGAATAACTTTATCAATCATAATTTCATTTAAAAATGATAATTTGTGTTTTCCATGAATTTTAAGTGCATATTCTACAAGATCTTTATCTAAAAATGGAAGTCTTAACTCTAAACCATGATACATTGCAACAACATCATCTCTGTAAAGATCTCTTTCATACATTTTAATCAATCCAGATAAACATTCTTTGTTAACATCTGAACTTTCTTTATGTCTATTATATCCTGCAAAAATCTCTTCACTACCTAATCCTGAGAAAATAACTTTACAACCATCTTTTGCGGCATGTTCACAAGCTAAAAACAATGTTAATGCAACTTCAACTTTTACAACATTACTATCTTCAATTAATGGAACTACAATTTTTAAGAATTTTTCAATATCTTTCATTTTAACTCCAACAATTTTAAGTTCAAACCCCATTTCTTTTGCTAACCTTTTTGAAAATACTAAATCTTCTGGTTCTTTAAAACCAGGTTCATCTAAATAAGCTGTATATAATGTAAAATCTGCGTTCAATTCAGAACATACATGTGCAATGTAAGTAGAATCAATCCCGCCAGAAAATAATATTCCAAACTTTTTATCCGGAACTCTTTTCCTTACAGCTTTAGTGAATAAATCAATAACATCTCCTTTAATTTTATCTTTTTTATGTTTATGTAATGGAGCAGCATTAAAGAATTCTCTTTGAACAAATTTAAATTTTCCGTCTGATAAATTTAATTCTAGAATTTGTCTTGGATTAAGTTCATTAATATCAAATTTGTTCAATTTTTCTAATACTTTCTTTTCAGAAGCAAAACTAAAACCTTGATTAAAAGAATACCATATTGGTTTAATTCCAATAATATCTCTGCATAATATTAATTTATTATCTTTCTTATCAAAATATACAAATGCATAAACACCATCAAGTAATTTTAAAGTTTTTTCAATTCCTTTAATATCCACTCCATGTTTATTTAATAAAAAGAACAATAATTCTGAATCATTTCTTGCATTTAATTTATACTTTTCATTTAATTCTTGCCAATTATAGATTTCGCAATTTACAGCCAGAACCCCGTGTTCATTTTCAAGCGGCTGCATTACTTCTCCAACAATAGAATGGAGTAAATGTCCAATAACTAAATCACCATTATTCTTATTCCCACCTTTCTTTCCATTTAACTTCCAAAGACCACTACCATCTTTACCTCTATTTTTCATTATTTCCATAGCATCTTCTATCTTGATAATATCTTCTTTTCCAATTTTATCTTGAAAAACACCAATTATTCCGCACATAAAAGGTAGAAAAGAGCAAAGATTTAAAAAAGTTATTAAAGATTATTCTTCTGGATGATCTGTTATAGCATCATCTATAGATTCACCAAGGTAATTATTAACTACTACATCTAATTTTGTATAAATCACTCCTAAACCATATCCTGTTCCAGCACCAAAACAAGCTCCATGACCCATATTATTAAAGATAGAAAACCCACTAAAATCACTTGTTGCAATACAATAAATTAAACCACTAAAAAAACCTAACATAATCCCATAAGAAGCTGCTTTTTCTCTTATAACAACATACTCAATATCTGAATATTTAGTCATTTTATTTAATAATAGCACGACTATTTATTAATTTTTCTATAATTTAGACCTTACTTTGAATTAAGATTTAAAAAATTATTGGGAAATGACATTAACTCCTCACCATAAAAACCTTTATATATAATTTCTAATTTAACATGTATAAATTTGTTATTCATTTATATGAATAGATAT
>JBHPGL010000083.1:0-6354 GCA_042570655.1 Nanobdellota archaeon
TATTAATGGATGATGGATATTTGCATAGAGGTATGTTGCCTGGAATTGAAAGAAAGTTAGACGTTAAATGCGATGATTGTAAATCAATTGATGAAGCAACAGCTTTGATGGAGAAAAAAGAGTATGATTTACTTGTAATTGAACCGTATGTACATAATTTTTTATTTAATTTTGAAGCAATGGATGAAATGAAGATTACTCCTTTTGTAGATAAAATATTGTTAACAATTCCTGAACAAAACAGACAGATTCATGGATTTTTATCTTCAGTAAGGGATAATGGAATTAAAGTATTAGCATTAACATCTCAAACTGGAAAGGCTCTTAATAAATATGGAATTAAAAAAGATGTGCATTATGATGCTCATGCAAGAGTTCCATTAGGAATTGAAAAAATTGCAGAAACAGTTAAAGATAGTCTTTATTGTTAAGCTCTTTTAAATTTTTTTTCTAGTTCTTTTATTGGTATTTTAATTACTATCGGACGTCCATGAGGACATGTATAATTGCCCTGATCATCTTTCATCTTAATTACTTTTCTTATTAAATCTCTCATCTGAGGTGTTGTTAACTCTGATCCTGCTTTCAATGCAGCCCTACATGCCATTCTGATAATAATATTTTCTTTTATTATTTCAAGACTAACAGAAGTATCTGAAGTATCTAATTCGTCTATAATGTCAAGAATCATTTCTTCATTCTGTTGTTTTCCCATTATTAAAGGGGTTGATCTTACAACAAAACTGTCCAATCCAAATTCCTCAATGTCAAATCCAAGTTCTTTAAAGATCTGATTGTTGTTTGTAATTATAGTTTTATCTGTTGGACTTAAATCAAGGATGATTGGTTTTAACAGTTCTTGCCTTTGAACAGAATTATCTTTATAACGTTCCATTAACATTTCATAAATATGACGTTCTTCAACTACATGTTGATCTACTATCATTAATCCACCATTATCTTCTACTAAAATATAGGTTTTATTAAGTTGTCCAATTACAACAAAATCGTCTTCTGGTTCGTCTGTGTCAAGATCGCCAAGATATTCTTGTTTATCTTTAACTAAATCATATTTTGTTCTTTGTTGACTTTGTGGTTGACTTACTGAATAGTCTGCAGATTCTTGTTTAATTTCTTCTTTTTCAATAATTGGTTGTTGTGTTTCCTTTGATTCAATTTCACCTGCAGGACTCATCAATGAATCATCTTCACCAACTGTAGCTGTTAAATCGATTTCATTTAATCCTTGAATTATTGCATCCCTAATCATTTGTCTAATTTCACGTTCTTTACTTAACCTGATTTCTTTTTTAGTAGGATGAACATTTACATCTATCTTAGTTGGATCAATATTAATGTTTAAAATGTATAAAGGATGTCTGTCAATAGGCAGCATTGTATGATATGCTTCATAAATACCTTCATTAATGATTTTATTTTTTATATATCTACCATTTATGAATATACTTTGATGAGATTTGTCTGCCCTAGTTAGTTCTGGTTTTGAAATGTAACCAATTACTTCAATTTCACCGTTTGAATAATTTATTGGTACTAATTTTTTTGATGTAGATCCACCATAGATATTAACAATATTTGAAAAAGTATTTGTTGTTGATGGACAATTTAACAGTACTTTTCCATTATGATTTAGTCTGAAAAAGATTTCTGGATAATTTAAAGCATATCTTGTTACAATGTCAATAATGTGTCTTAATTCAACACTAATATCTTTTAAAAACTTTTTTCTTGCAGGAACATTATAGAATAATTCTTCAATATCAACAATTGTTCCTTTTGGACATCCTACATTTTCAGCTTTTTTGACTTTACCACCATGTACTTGAACTTCAAAACCGCCAACTGTATTCTCTTGTTTTGTTCTAAGTCTAAGTTTTGAAACTACCGCCATACTTGCAATTGCTTCACCTCTAAATCCTAACGAGTTAATGTTAAAAAGGTCTTTTACATCTTTTAATTTTGAAGTTGTATGTCTTTCAACTGCTAATAATGCATCATTATCATCCATACCATCTCCATTATCAGTGACTTTAATTAAAGATTTTCCGCCTTCATTGACTTCTACAAAGATTTTAGTTGCATTTGCATCAATACTGTTTTCTAGAAGTTCTTTTACAACTGAAGCAGGTCGTTCAACTACTTCACCTGCGGCAATCTTTCTTATAAGAATTTCATCAAGGATGTTTATTTTCCCCATATCTTCACCTTTTAGGTATTTAAAATTGGTGATTTTATATGTATTATTATACTGGAAGATATAGTCTGTAGTAAATTATTTAAATGCCATTGCCAAGCATACACATAAAATATTTAAATGAGGTAAAATCGCCAAATAATATGAAATATTGGCCTGTTAGAAGTGTGAATAGAAATGTTCCTAGAAATGGACCTGGATCTTTCTTTGAATATAGAGGGGATAGATATCATTGTGGTATTGATATTTACAGCCAAAAAGATAAACTAGTAGTTGCTTGCGAGGATTTGAAGATTATTGAAATTGGAAAATTTACTTCTCCTGAAATTATACCTTACTGGAACGATTCTTATTATGCAATAGGGATTAATAATGATGGATTGTACTTTAGATATGCTGAACTTGCCTTTTTATTTGCTAGAGAAAGACAGGAAATTAAAGGTAATGAATCAATTGGACTTATTGGAGAGGTTCTAAATTATAAGAAGATTAATTATAATTCTCCTTCATATATTCAGGATTTAAAGAAAAAAAAGCATGGTTGTATGCTACATTTTGAAATGTGGGATAGAAAACCTTTAGTTTATTCTGAATATCTTGGAGGGAATTGGTTTGGTGAAGAAAGACCAGAAGGATTGTTAGATCCTAGCGAATATTTGTCTAGTATATTAAAATAGAAATTCCTTTTATTAAAAATCAAATTGGTATTCTGTTTCAAATCTTGTTTGATCATTTTTACTACCATATCTAATTGAAAGTTTTTTATTATCATCAGTTGTTTTAGATATGTCTTTATTAAGTTCCATGAAATTGATTTTATAACCATTAACATTTTTCTTTCTCATAGTTAAATGATAATCATTGTTGCTTATACCCATTTTTGATATAAATTTTAAGATATTTTCGTTGTTTAAACCAATATCTTCTAAGAAATCACCAATACCTTCTCCAACTGTAAGGTTGTTTGATAAGTCATACTGCATTATTGGAATTTGTAAGTTATTAGAATATTCCATGTTTGACCAATTTAATTGTGTTGGTTCTAGTGTAATTGTTGAATCAATATGTGATTCAGGATTTGTATCTGCAATTGCTGATCCTGTAATTGCTGTTCCTATTCCAGTTAATAATGTTGTTAATAATATTTTATTCATGTAATCCCCCTCGAATAGAATTGGTATGGCTATCTGAGTATTTAAATGTTTCGTGTATATAATAATAATAAACTATTGAATTTATAGAATAATTGTGTTTATATTTATTACACATCTGTTAAAGTTGTTTGTTTAGATTTTTTATATTTAAATTCCTGCTCCTCAACTTCTTTTTTATTCCACTTGTCAACAAAACGTTTTACATCTGTTAATTCACGTTCAACAACAATCTTTTCTTTCATTGTATCGTCTTCTTCCAACATAAATTGTATTTCTTTTGCACGGTCAATTACATTTTCTGGAAGACCTGCTAGCTTTGATACTTGAATACCATAACTCTTATCTGTTCCGCCTTTAACAATCTTTCTTAAGAAAATAACTTTATCATCTTTTTCATCAACTACAATATTATAATTCTTAACTTTTGGAATTTCATTCTCTAATTTATTTAAAATATGATAATGTGTTGCAAATAAAGTTTTTGCATTGATTTTGTTAACAATGAATTCAGCTACACTCCATGCAATTGATACTCCGTCAAATGTAGATGTACCTCTACCAATCTCGTCAAGGATTATTAATGATTTATCTGTAGCGTTGTTAAGTATGTTTGCTGTTTCGTTCATTTCTACCATAAATGTAGATTGACCTGATGCAAGATCATCATGCGCACCTACTCTTGTAAATATTCTGTCAACGATACATAATTTTGCTTTTGATGCTGGAATAAAACATCCTGTTTGCGCTAGAAGTTGTATTAAAGCAATTTGTCTCATGAAAGAACTTTTGCCAGCCATATTTGGTCCTGTAATAATTTTAAATCTTTCATCTTGATTGAAAATGCAATCATTAGGGATATATTCATCTTCAATTTGTTCTAGCACAGGATGTCTTCCATCAGTAATTTCAACAATGTCATTGTTTGTTAATTCTGGTTTTACATAATCATTTAATGCAGAAACTTTTGCAAACGAAATTAGTACATCTAACATTGCAATATTTAATGCTGCCTTTTGAATATCTTTTGTATGAACATTTATTTTTTCTACTATTTCTTTAAATATTTTTTGTTCTAATTCTTTTGCTTTATCTTCTGCACCTAGAATTTTAACTTCCCATTCTTTAAGTTCTGGTGTTATGAATCTTTCACTGTTTACTTGAGTTTGTTTTCTAATATAATTTTCTGGTACTAGATGTAAGTTTGGTTTTGTAACTTCAATGAAATATCCGAAAACTCTATTGAATTTTACTTTTAATGATTTGATTCCTGTTGTTTTGACTTCATTTTCCTGTAAAGTTTTAATGAATTCTTTTCCTTTTGATTTAATTTGCCTTAATTCATCTAATTCTTTATTATAATTATCTTTTATTACATTTCCATCTCTTGGAAGAAGATTACAATCATCTTTAATAGATTTTTCAATTAAGTTAACTGCTTCATCTTGATCATTCATTTCTGCGAGTTTAAGTAATAAAGCTGAAGTTGATTTTGTTAGAATTTTTTTAAGTTCTGGGATTAAGTAGAGGGAGTTTTTTAACGCTATCAAATCCCTACCATTTACATTTCCATAAGCTACTTTTGAAATTAATCTTTCTATATCTGCTATGTTTTTTAATAAATCATTTGATTCTTCCCTTAATAAGGAGTCAGCATATAATTCTTCAACAGCAGATAGTCTTGCATTGATTTTATTTATTTCTATCAAAGGTTTTAAAATAATGTTTCTAATTAATCTTGATCCCATTGATGTAACGGTTTTATCTAGAACCCATAATAAAGAATGTTCTGTTTTACCTGAATAAATGTTTCTAATTAGTTCAAGATTTCTGATTGATGATGAATCAAGTATCATATAATCTGATTGCTGGTATTTTTTAATTTTATTTATGTGGTCAAGGGATGTCATTTGTGTTTCTTTGAGGTAGTTTATTAAAGCACCTGCGGCTGGGATTGAGATATTGTTTTTATCAATACCAAATCCTGAAAGGTTGTTAATATTAAAATGGTCAAGTAGATTTTTTAATGCAATTTTGTTATAATAAAATCTGTCTTCATTTCCATTTATTGTAAGGGTTAAATTGTTTTCTTTTAGGAGAGTTTGTAGTTCTTCTTTATATGTTTCTGGAACAATTATTTCTGACGGATTAATTCTTGTTATTTCGTTAATCAATTTAGTTTTATTATTTGCTTCTGTGATAAGAAATTCTCCTGTTGACAGTTCTGAGATTGCAATTCCAAATTTATCTTTTTCATTTATTATTGACATTATATAATTATTAGAATTTTCTTCCAACATTGAAGTGTCCATTAATGTTCCTGGTGTAATTACTCTAATAACACCTCTTTTAACTACTCCTTTTGCTAACTTTGGATTTTCTAACTGTTCACATATTGCAACTTTATATCCTTTCTTAACTAATTTTGTTAAATATGGTTCTAATGCATGGTATGGAACACCTGCCAAAGGGACTTTATCTTTTCCTCTTGCTGTTAAAGTAATTTCAAGTTCTCTAGAAATTAGTTTTGCATCTTCATAAAAAGTTTCATAGAAATCTCCCATTCTGAATAAAAGTATACAATCTGGATATTTCATCTTTTCATCCATATATTGTTGCATACCTGGTGTTAGTTTCATAGTTGAGCCTCTTTTGATTAAATTTTCCCCCTATTATGGAATTAAAAATAAAGGGTTTTTTAAATATTGTTATTGTGGAGGATATGTTCAAAATCTATTGTTCAATTGATTAGTCACAATCAGTTGACAATAAAGATTTAAATAATAGGGTGTTTGTACGATTTAATATGAAACCAGTTGCAATACAAAAATTAACAGACATAATACATATTTGTGATGTTATTGATAATTTTTATGGCATATATGTTGATTCAGTTAAAATAAAAAAGATGATGGAAGAAGCTGGTGATAAATCTAAACATAGAATTTTTAATTATTTAAATGATGATAATTTCAAATTCATTAAAGA
>JBHPGL010000084.1:0-6142 GCA_042570655.1 Nanobdellota archaeon
TTTTTATTATAATTTATTTTTAAAAAATATCAAAAAAATTTACAATCCCGACGACAATCGATATAATCATTGATCGAAATTATAAATAATAAAATCGAAACAATCATTTAATTAAATAATTTTAAAGATTCTTGTTTATATAAAACAGAATTAATTCGATATTATTAAGACAAGGAAAAAAAGTGAGAAAAGAAAAATTAATATAATGGTATGATAATCTATTGTTATGAGTTTTTTATCAGTATTAACAACAATTGCAGGAGTTGGAATGACCTTTGGTTACTTTACTCAAACTTATAAGATTCTCCGACGGAAAAGTTCAAACGATGTATCGTTAGCAACATATTTAATTTTTGGAACAGGTATAACAATTTGGCTAATATACGGGATTTCTTTAAACAATTGGCCAATAATTATTTCAAATATTGTTGCAATAATTGGCGCACTAACAGTAATTATTTCATATCTAATATATAAGAAATAAAAATTAATAATTAAAAAGTTTTGTTTGAGTGTACTTAGGCACTATCGATCCAATATTCAAAACATCTTTCTTAGCCTGTACATCCCTAAAATCCTCATTAATTGCTAATAATTCTTGACCGCTAGAATTGATCTTTACAATTGGAACACCTTTATCAATCATGCTATGAACACTTCTTCTAACCATCGACGTAGGCATACATTTCCTTTTAGAAATCTCTTCAAATGTTAAATAGTTGTCTTCAATTTCATAAATAACATGAAATACTTCTTTTTCTTTTTTTGTTAAAGCTTTAATTTTAACATCTTCAAATTTATTTCTAACACCTAAAGCCATACGAATTTCATCTAACTTTTCATTTAACTTTTCAATTTTCTTTTCAAGAATATACACATAATCATAATTTGTTTGCAATTCTTCTGTATTTAGATTGATTGCATCTAGGTGATCATCTAATTCACCTTTAACAGATTTAGATATTTTCTTAACTTTTTTAGTAATAGTACGAATGTTTGAGTTTAATTGTTCAATAGTAACATACTGTTGTTTCTTGCTAAATATAATACTTATCACCCCGTCGATAACATGTGTAATAACCACCCAACTTGCTTAATTTTGAAAACACAGCACCTATTTAAATATTTATAATTATCATCCAGTTATGAATTAATTTATACTTTGTACAAGTAACAAAAATCACTAAACTTTAAATAAACTAAAAAAATCTAAATAACTATGAACTTAGCAATAATTTTGAGCAAATTAAAGGTTTTTACCAAAGCAAAGGTAAAAGAAGAACAATATGCTACAGACTCTGAAATAGCTTCAAACGCTCTTAATTTAGTTAACATGCAGAACGATATTAAAGGTAAAATAATTGCAGATCTAGGTTCAGGAACTGGCATACTTGGAATTGGTTGTTTATTGTTAGGAGCAAAAAAAGTTCATTTTGTTGAAAAAGATAAAGAAGCAGTAGAAATTTGTAAAGAAAATTTAAAATCAATTGGAGAAAATTTCAATATTGAAAATAATTCAATTAAAAACATCGATATAAAAGATTTTGATGAAAAAGTTGACGTTGTAATTATGAATCCTCCTTTTGGAACAAAACAGAAACATGCAGACAAGGAATTCTTAGAAAAAGCATTTACTTTAACAAAAACCATTTATTCATTTCATAAGAAATCCACAATTGATTATATTCGAGAATTGTGTGAGAGAAACAATTTTAAAATAAAACATAAAATAGATTACAAGTTCCCGTTAAAACAAACTCATAAATTCCATAAAAGTAAAATAAAAAGAATTGATGTTAGTTTCATAAAAATTAAAAAATAAATTATTCTAACCAAATATATAGTTATATTCTAAATAATTTTTGAGGTTATACTTTTTAATAATTTCTTCAGGATCATACGTTGGCATAGACCTTCTAGTAACTACATCTTCTACTTTAAGATTATTAAGTAAAAGTTGCATTATTTCAAGACGTTCATCAAGATCTTTTTTATAATCTAAATCACCTAAAGGACCAGCACTTGGTTGTTTTCTATAATCTAATATATTTTCTATGAACAAATCATCTGATCTTTGAAAAATCTGAATTTCTATATAAGTATCATCACCACAATCATTTTGATAAACAATAATTCCTTCAACTTGATTTATTTGTGGATAATTAAAATCAAGTCTTGAAATATCACAATTTCCACCCTCAATATTACTATAACCAATATCTTTATCTTTTTTATATTCTACAGGTCCGAGAAGTATTTTTCTAAATTTTATTGTAGGTTTATCAGTATCTAACATACCCAAACGAACTTCTAAATCACTAGAACCAGAATATTCATTTTCTAACTGTGTTATTTCATCTTGCCATATAATATCTGTCCCAATATAATGATCAACATTAAAAGTAAAAGACCCTACCCTATTTATACCAACAGATTTCCATTCATTTTGATCTAAAGAATCAAAATCAAAAATAAGAGAATTTTTAAATTTATAATCATCAAGATAAGTTCCTGCAACTTTTACAATATTTGCTTCTGGTAAATTTAAATAATAATTTTTCTTATATATCCAGTCAAAATAATCACCAACACCCAAATATGTTTCACCCCACAGATCATCATAAACAGTATCTGGCATACTATCAAGAGCAGTAAAATCAGGATTACTATCAAAATATTGTTTTGCAGATATAAAATTCACGTTCTGTTCTATATCTTGAACTTCATCAATTTTAACAATTTCAATATTAACTTTTTCAGAATTTAATCTTGCAACGCCATATTCATCAAGAACAACTGTAATAATATAATCAATAAAACCATCGTCATTAAAATCAAGTGCTTTTGTTTCACCATATTCTACGTAAAAATCCTTTTCTCCAATAATCAAATCCATATCGTCAACATTGTATGCAAAAGAAAATGCACTAAGTAATAAAAACATTACAATTATTAAACTTATTTTAATTTTCATGATATTCTCACCGTTACTCCGTTTTGATCCTGATTAATAATTTCAAGTGTATTAGTTTGACCATCTACTTGTCCAATAATAATTTTATCACCTTGACCAACAGGCATGTTATCAGTATATTGTATTTGATTCGGAGAACTAGAATCAGTTGAAGTATAATCAAATTCAAGTAAAGATAATATATTAGTATTATCACCTAAAAATCCTGCAGACCTAAAATTTCTTCCTGGTTTAATTATCCCTGTTTCATCGACAGGAACAAAAGTAATATAATTCATATTGTCAGGAATATTAATTGTAATTTCTTTGTAATCTTTTGGCGCAGTTTTATGATTTAAATTACCAAGGTCTGTATCTTTTGTTATTTCATCTGCACTATAATAAATCTGATATTCTTTTAAATCTTCTAATTCTGTTCCATCTTCATTTAAAGTTGCTTCTTCCCATGATAATTTAACATTTCTATTTCCTGGCGAAAGTCCTGGAAATAATGGATCAAGCCACCTATAACTTACACCTTTAATTGCAGCTGGAAGTAACGTATCAAAATTTTCTTTCTGAGCTTGATTTGTCGAAGTAGCAATATTAAGATTATCATATCTGTCAATTGATTGAACTACACATTTTTCAACACTAGTTGAACTTGGTAGAACTGGATTTTTTTCAGTTGGATCAAGAATAAAATAATATTTTTTATCTTTTTTAACAAATAACAAATCATTATGTTCAAGTTCAATTTCTTCATAATTGCTTCCAGAATTTCGTTTAACTTTATATTTATTTTTTTCTTTAAAAGTTAAAATTGGATTTTCAAAATCAATTTCCCAAAACTGATTTTCTTTAGGTAAAAGAAAAATATTATATTCAGATGAGACAATTTCACCTATATCAAAATCATCTTTAAACTTAAATACAATAGGTTTAAAATTACCCTCATCTTCTGCAAATAAAGAATATTTTCTTATATCATTATTTAAATCATTTATTTGTAAATCTTCCCACGATAAAATAAAAACATTATCACTTCGTTGTTCTTGTTCAATTTCAAGATCAACTAAATCTGGATCATCTTCATTTTTAATATCTAATGCAAAACTATAACCAAGATCATACATATCATAAAAGTTTTTATCATCTATAAAATGATTATTTTGTTTAACAAAAAATTGATCACC
This sequence comes from Nanobdellota archaeon, assembly GCA_042570655.1. Taxonomy (GTDB): domain Archaea; phylum Nanobdellota; class Nanobdellia; order Woesearchaeales; family JBHPGL01; genus JBHPGL01. Next base: position 4,150 of record JBHPGL010000084.1, read on the forward strand.
TGTTTTTACACAAAATTTATTTTTCCTGTCTTCTTTATATATACATTCATCAAATTCACTTACTCTAAATTCTCCCATTTTATTTTTTAATTCGTTAAAAGATAATGCGCTAAGACAATTATAAACTTTATCAGGTTCGTTTTCTAATCTTATTTTTACCAATCTAAACTCATCAACAGTTCTCGAACCACTATCAATTACTACATTATTTGAACCATCTTGTTCAAGACTTATCCATTGTCTAGATTTAATTCCTTCATTATCAATTTCACATAAAAATTGTCCTATATGATCATAAATAAATTTCTCTTTTCCTTTTAAAGTACTAATTCTTAATCCTTCTGAACCTAAATATCTATAATTATCTAAATAAATTTTTTCAGGTTTAGTAATTGAAAGATCAATATCACAAAAACAATTATAATCTCTTGAATCTAGACATCTATCATATTGTGATGAAAATTGATATGCTAATTGTTCAAGATCTTCTCCACAATTTGATCCCATTTCCCAATTAATTCCGTCTGCTTTAAACTCAGGAAATTTTTGTAATCTTATACATTCATCTAAATTAAAGTCAGACCAACTTTTACAATATTTAATTAAATCTTTACTTTGATCAATTAAAGTTGAATAAATGTTAATATCTGTTGCAAGTTCAACTGCAAATTGCGGTATTAATTGATAAATTCCTGAAGTTAGAAAATATTGTTCTGTAATTGTTGGTCCTTGATCATCATCGTCATCATCAGGAACATCTGGTGGTTTTGGCAAATCAGGAAGATCCATGTTCTCTGCACAATATCCTTCCTTTTTTGAAATTTCTTTATAATATCTATAATAATAAGTATAAAATAAATAATTACCGCCACCATACGTACCAAGACTAGTATCATGTGTATGCGGAGTATAAATAAATAAAGTATAAGTTGCAGGATTATAAATTGAAATATCTCCTTCACCACTTAATACTTCTTTTTCACAAGGAAAATCATTACAATCTCTAGGAATCCAAGTTTCTAAATATGTTCTAAATCTTTCACCCATACAATCAATTTGTTTATCAAATCCCATTTTAGTATAATCTGGTTCACCTGTATCAGGTTTACCACATCCTGCTGCCCAATTTAATTTATTTTCATTAGCAGGTTGTTCAATTAAACTTTGTTCTTTTTGTAATGTAGCTAATAAAACAATTGGATTTATTTCATATTTTACTGCTGCATTATAAATAGCTTCACTTGGTAAAACCTCATTTATTTCATTTTTTAAACTTCCACCTTTAGTATTAAGAAAATTTTGAATATCTTCTTTTGTTATTATTTCCCAATCTTCAAATTCAACATCTGAAATTATAAAGAAAGGATCATAATCAATTGGTGGTATTCTACATCTTTCTGTAGAAGAATCGCCAGGTACAGAACCTGGATTTAAAGCTTTGTACAAATCACCAATATTTTCATAATCTAAATAATCAAAAATTCCAATAATATGGAATAAATTATCAATTCCCGAAGATGAATATAATCTTGCATCATTAAAATAATCAACCAGATTTGAAATAATGTTATTACCATCATAAACTTCAACCTGAATCCCATTAGCTTTAACATTTAATGAAACAAAATTTAAAATATCTTGATCAATTATACATTCACTTGAATCTTTACAATCATTTATCATAATTTGATCAATATCTGGAGGTCTATAACAATCAACAACTTTAATAATATATCCAGGATAATCTTTATTTATATTAGTTGCAGCTTGAATAAATCCGTTTGCAATTTCTTTTTGTAAATAACATATATCTAAATCATAATATTGTTTATTTAATGTATTTGAAGGATGATCTGCGTTAGCATACATCATTTCAATTTCAACATAATCTATTTCATCTAATTCATCTTGTAAATTCACAACATTATCAAGATTAGCATAAACAAAACTTACCAATAATACAATTATTAATAAAATAAATTTTTTCATTTAA
>JBHPGL010000085.1:0-6134 GCA_042570655.1 Nanobdellota archaeon
ATTAAAAAAAGATTTTATCTCTTTTTCTTTGGTTTATTTTTTTGTTTATTCTTTGGTTTATTAACTTTCATATTTCTTTTATAAAAGTCTGCCAATAGATACATTTGGTTGTAGTTTTTTACCGGGAACAAACACAAATTCATGAAGATTAAAACCACTAAAGATTTTAATAAAGTCATTAAATAATCTCCAAATCTTCCAAAAACAAGTTTATGCGAAAGTGAAAAATCAAAACCTGCTTTTACTCTTCTATGCCGGCAATAATTTATACATAACATTGGCATATATATTATTAATATTATTGAAAATATGACACTTAATATTATTCCTATAGTATTAACATTACATAAACATGTTGAATTACCAAAAAGATAACCAATTAATAGATATATAGCTGTAATTGGTATTGATATTAGAATTCCATACCAGGTAAATCCCCATCCTTTTAAAAGGTTTTTTTCCCAATTAAACGCTGGTAATTCTTTTGTTTTTCCATCTACTATATTATTTATAATTTTTAAAATATATCCTGTAAATGCAATAACCCCTATTCCTGTTAAAACCCATAAAAAGTTAAAAATTCTTGTCCAGTTTTTGAAAGGATATGCTATTGCATCATTAATTGTTTTAGCTGTCATCATAACACCTCTTTTTTTTAATATATAATTTTTTTTCTATTTACATTATTATCATTAATATTTGTTAATGATTTAGAATTATATTTAAGAATTTGTTAGGGTTGAAGAGTAGTATCAACCAATATAACTTGTATCTCCTAACTTGCCTTGGACTTTGTTTAATGCAGTTTGCCTTGAAACTTGACTAAATTCTTCTGTACGTTTCATCATTTCTTTTTCTATCTCTGTGATTTCCTTATTCATCTTTTTTAAGTTAAGTTTCATATTAAGTTTTTTATCTAGAACTTTAAGAATTGCACTTGAACCTTTTACACCTAAAAACATAGGATTGCTAAATGTTTCTGCCAAAAGCGAGATTGCTGGAATTTTTCTTTTTTCTCCTAATCCTAAAAGAAGACCTGAAACACCAATAATTGGTCCAACTACACCATAAATTTTATTGTCTAACTTTGTACCTTTTTCATATTTTTTAATTAAAGTTTTATCATTGCCTGTACAATAGACTTTTGGTTTATCAGGGATATGGTTTAATCCAATTCCGCCAAGAGTAATGATTTCTTTACATTTATAATCTTGTAGGATATTTAATATGTGTTCTGTGAATTCATAACTTGGAATTTCGTCTACTGGTTGTACATCTCCAGTAAGCAATAAAATGTTTTTTGTACCAACTTTTTTATGAAATAATGATATTGATGGTAGTTCAACAAGATTTTTATCATTTACAAAAACAGAATGTGGAAATGTGTATGAAAATATATCGTAGATCTTTTTAGCTTTAATGTCGTCGATAATAAAGTCAACAACTACTTTACCTACATTACCTATGCCTGGAAGTCCTTCTATTAGAATTGTGTTTTTCATATCTTTTGGAATCTTTCCAACCTTTGTAAATTGCCATGTCATAATATCCCTTTCTCTTTCCAATCTTCTAATTTAGCTTTTCTCCTATAACTTGCATATTTATCTTCAGGAGAATATTTTGCTGGTTTTGGATGAACTGCTTCACCACCGCATTTACATTCTGGATTTATTGTATAAGAATTACATGTTTTACATTTAAGTATGTGTTTCATTTTTGTTTTAATCGTTTTTCTTATCTAAACGATTGAATTCTGAAATACCATTATATTTTTCCATATACTCCATTACTTCATCAATGATTTTTTTAAGTTTTTTTTCTCCTGTCTTATAATCTGTCGATGTAATATTAATACTATATTTTCCTGCACCAAGATTTCTAATATCTGTATCTGGATATGTGTCAATTTTTGATAAGATTTCTTTGATAATTTCAACACCATTACTTTCATAACTTTCTATTAAAAATTCGCCATGAAGTTTAACTTCTGGAGGTTTAATTCTTTGCTTAATAACTTCTGTTAATTTCTCTGCAAGTTTATCTTCTATTCCTAATTCTGATATTTTAATATTGTCTACCGCGACATCTTCAAAACAAAAACTTAGATTTTCATATTCTTTGAATATTTTTTCTGTTAGTTGTAGATATAATTGTTTAAATTCTAATTTTAATAGGTTTGCTACAAATTCAACAATTTTTTCAGATTTTTGTTCTTGTTTTAATTCGTTAACTTTATTTTTCCTTTGTGATTCATTAACTCTTCTTAAAGATAGATCAATTTGATTTCTTTCTTTATTGTATCTAAGGACTTTACATACTATCATTTTACCTTCTTTTACAAAATCACGAATGTTTCTAATTCTACCTGGAGAAATCTCGCTAATATGAATTACACCATTTTGCCCTTGATATTCTTCAAGCGAAACAAATACAATGGTATGTTTCACCATCTTAACTAGGCACATAACTATTTCATTTACCTCTGGTGTTCCTTTTTTCTTATATAATAAGTCCATTTTATTCTAACACTTCTAATATTCTTGCTTTTACTTTTGATTTTCCACCTGTTGGTTCAATCAAAACTTTATCGCACACTAGACATTTTACCTTTGTAGCAGATTTTCCAAAGGTAATTTGTTCGTTTTTACATTTTGGACATCTTAATTTAATAAATTTTGATGTTGGTTCGTCAGTCATTTAAATCCCCCTAAATTTTGATATATTTTAAGAAAAAGTGATTATTTATAAAGGTTATGTTATGTTTTTACTTTAATTCAAACTTTTTCGCTCGAATTCCTTTTTTTTGGACATGCATCTTTTTACATACAGTACATTGATATCTTAAATCAACTTTTTTACTTTGTTTTTTACCAGTTTGTTTAAACTTAGCAATAGGTGGTCTTGAACCATATCTACCTAAATTACCTGAACCTTTACCATAACCTGATCTTTTCTTTGCATATCTAGCTAATGGATGTGCACTTCCAGCAGTTCTCCTCTTACTTTCAGTTACCTTATGTTCAGTATGTTTCTTACAGTATGGACATAATCTTTTCATAATTTTAGGTAGTTTCATTTTAAAATCTCTTATATTTTAGCTAATATTTACGTAGGATTCGACTTTTATTTATAAAGGTTACGATTAATAAAGTCAAATTATTTGATAAAATAAACTTTAATAAACATTACTGCCGGGCATAGCTGACTTCTCAACTTCGGTTATGCTAAAGCCTAACCTCAGGTCGACTTGTTTCTTCTGTGAAACCTGCTACTTATGCAAATCAGGCAGTAATGTTAATATTTATTATTAAGAATCAATACTTTCAGCTCTGCCTTTTTCAACAAGTAAATTAGCAATGTCCGCTGGTAAATCTGCTTCGTCTTTATCTTCAAACGGACCATAAACTTCAAGTTCTTTACCTACAAATTTAGGTACTTGATCTAAAAACCTGACTTTAATCATATCCTGCACATTTTCTTGTGTACTATCTTGTTTATCTTCTTGTTTATTTTCTTGTTTATCTTCTGAAATTTGAGTATTTTCTTGTTTATTTTCTTGGGAATTCTCTGGTTCAATGGTTTGACCTTTATTTCGATCAATCTGTATGATATTATTATTTGTATCACATTTAATTTTTATATCAGGTACTTTTCCTTTTAATAAATTTGATAAAATTCCTTCACGACAATTAGATAATATATTTACTAATATTTCAAATAAATTTTTCTCCTCATTTAACATGTTTGACACATCTATTAAATCTGAATTTGTACGTGATTTATTTAGCGCGATGTTAATTATCTTTTTTTCTCGTCTTTCATATAATTCTTTCAGAATTGACATGACATTATTAATTTGCTTTTCTGTTTTAGTTTTTTCTGTAATTGAAAATAAATCTGTTTTATCACTTGGATTATTAAGAATTTTAATCTTTTCAATTAAATATTCAACCAGATTTTCGTAGAATTGGTCGTCTACCTTTTGCAATGGTTCCCTGTTTTTTTCAGACCTTAACAATTCGAACAAGGTCTCGTATGTTATTTTTATATCCCCCATATTCATTTTAGAATTAAATTTGGTAGTATTTAAATTTTTATATTCTTTATTGGTAAGCTTCATCATGATGACAATAATCTTCTACATATATAGTTTTATTATCCTCATCAACTGAAAATAGTAAAATAAAGCTTTTATCAATATGAACTCTTTTTAGATGCTGTAATGGTTTCTTAAGGTTTTTATAATGATGAGGGTTAATCTTTAATTCATCTACTTTTTTATTAATTATTAATAATTGCTTTTTATTCTTTTTTTTTAATTTAAAAAAGGCTTTTTCAACAGTATTTCTAACTATAACTTCATACATTTTATAAACCAAAATGTTTTTTGAAATCCTTAATTTTTACACCAGGTTCTTTTTGCCTTTCAATCATTTTTTCAATGAATTCTGGTCTTAATTGTGGTTCAAGAAGATCTTCGCCATATTTTAATGCAACATAATCTATTGCTTGACTTTTATCTTTAAAATTATGTTTTGCTTTTACTACATTTAAGACTTGATTTGCTTTTTTTGAGATACTAATAATTGCTTTTACCATTTTTTCACCTTTAATTATTTTGGTATTAATTTAATGTTAATATGATATTAATATGGTATTAATATATAAATCTTTTGTTTTTAAGGGAATTATTTAAAAAGGTGTGTTATTTTACATGAAATATGGTTGTATTTAGCTATAAACAAATCAAATTTCATGAGCGGGAGAAAGTGGTTAGAGCTTATTTCTTAAGATCTTATTATTTTGAAATTCCAAAGGAAAAATTGTTGAATATTGGCAAGTTTTCTGTTGAAGATGGTAAAGTTGAATTTCCAGATGTATCTGAAAAAAAGGCTTCTAAATTTAATCAGATTTTATCAGACGGATTTAATAATATGATTAATACCATCACAGGTAAAAAAACTGTTTATATTCATAAAAATAGCGGGATCCCGTTAATTGGATCTAATGTTTTTGGGTTAGTTGATAGAGGATCTAATTTGATTGAGATTAAACCTATGACTGGATGCAATTTAAATTGTGTATATTGTTCTATTTGCGAAGGTAAGGAAAGTAATAAAGAATTTGATTTTGTCGTCGAGAAAGATTATATGATTGATGAAATTAAAAAAATAATTGAATTTAAAGGTAGGGATGATATTGAAGCTCACATTGGAACTCATGGCGAACCTATGTTGTATCTGGATATTGTTGAACTTATTAGGGATTTGAAAAAAATAAAAGAAGTTAAAGTGGTTTCTATTGATACAAACGGAATGTTGTTGACTAAGGAAAGTGTAGATGATATGAAAAGAGCAGGTTTAACAAGATTTAATCTTAGCATTGATGCAATTGATCCTATTGTAGCAAGAAAGGTTGCAAACGCTTATTATGATATTAAAAAAGTGCAGAAAATTGTAAGGTATATTGCTAAAACCATGGATATTACAATAACACCTTTATGGGTTCCTGAATTAAATGATAATGAAATTGAAAAATTAATTAAATTTGCTGAAGAGTTAAAACAAATTAAATATAAGTATAATCTTGAGCAAAAATCGCCAATAATTGGTATTCAAAATTTTCTTGAATATAAGTTCGGTAGAAAACCTGCTAAACAGAAATCATGGGATAAATTTTATACTGAACTTGAAAATCTCGAGGAGAAACATTGTATTAAATTGATTATTAAAAAAGAAGATTTTAATATTAAGACTGCAAAAGCTCTACCAAAACCTTTTGTTAAAGGAGAAGTTATTGATGCTATTGTATTATGTCATGGCAAGTTAAAGAATGAGATGATTGCTGCTGCTAAGGAGAGATCTATTTCTGTTATTAATTGTTCTAAAAGAATTGGTCAGAAAGTTAAGATTAAAATTGTTAGAAGCAAACATAATGTTTATGTTGGTGTAGAGGTCTAAGTATAAGTTAATGCAGGACTTGTTTCTTGTATCCTTGGAATAGAAAGAATTGGACTAATTTTGTTCATTTCACTTAATAAGTTAATCCTGATTATTAAAAGGTTTCCTCTTTCTTTAATATCGATAATACATTCTTTTAAATTATTCAAAACATTAGATCCAATTAACGGGATC
>JBHPGL010000086.1:0-6112 GCA_042570655.1 Nanobdellota archaeon
AATAAAAAACGAGCATATGAAAAATTAATTGCAAATAATAAACTCGAGATGGTTTCAAGCCCAACAATGGTTGGAATGAACTTTGGCAGATTATATGAATATATGACAATGTATTCATATGTTTTTCCTCATAGTAAAATAAGTGAGGTTTGGGAAAGTGAAAAAAAGTTGATGAAGAAAATATTTGAGAAACAAAAATTTTATGAGATTGAATTGCCTAAAAAATATAACAATAATATATTTAATGAGTTATGGGAGTTGTTATCTCCTTAGTTAGAGACTCACGAATGGACTTTAATTATTCAACTAAGCAAACATTTTTATAGTAATTATTAATTTTCCGTGTTAAGGGTTAAAAAATATAAACTTTATTATTAATTGATTTATTTAAAATGGTTGGAAAAACTTTTTGGGAGGAAGCGAGACAATTTCTAGATGCACTAATTAGTGTAGTATCTTTGCCTTCAAAATGACTAAGGGCAAAATCCTTCTATTATCTCCACGTAGAGAAACTCTAGATCTATCTAGAGATATTGATAAACTAGGATTACTCTACATCGCAGCTGTACTCAGGAAAAATGACTTTACTGTGAAAATCATCGATGGGGAGCAGGAGAAAGAAACATGGTTTCAGCTGAAAGAAAAACTTAGGAGCTTTTCCCCGGATATTGTTGGAATCACCTGTACTACACCGTATCGTTTTGAGGGTTTTGAGACTGCAAAGTTAGTAAAGGAAGTGCTGCCACAGGCCGTGGTAGTGATGGGTGGTGTTCATGTATCTAAGGATGCTGAAAATACCATCAAAGATATTGAATCAGTTGATATCATTGTGATTGGGGAAGGTGAATATTCTATGTTAGAGGTTTGCCAGAATGTTATTGAGAAAAAAGATCTTATCGATGTAAAAGGAATAATTTATAGAAATAATGGAAAACCCATACGGAATGCACCTAGGCCATTTATTGAAGACATTAATACTCTTCCATTTCCTGCGAGAGATCTACTTAGTAAATACCAACGTAGCCCAATAAAACAGTTTTATAAGATACCACATGCAACAAAAGGCATGATTGAAATGCCGACAACAAGTATCCTCACAAGCAGGGGGTGTCCATACGATTGTATCTTTTGTTCATCAACACGTTTTTGGGGTCGAAACTGGCGTCCACGTACACCAGAAAACGTCGTTGACGAATTGGAAAATCTAAACAAAGAATTTGGTATAAGGTATTTCACCTTCAGTGATGATTCATTTAATATCAATAAACAACGTGTGTTCGATATCTGTAATCTTATCATAGAACGAGGTCTTAAAATCCGTTGGAATGTTTCAGTTAGAGTAAATCTTATTAATAAAGAAATGATTAAAAAGATGAAGGATGCAGGATGTTATAGTATCCACTTTGGTGTTGAATCTGGTAATCAACGTGTTATAGATAAAGTCATAGGCAAGGGTATAACCAAGGAAGAAGTTAAAAAAGTGGCAAGATGGTGTAATGAATTAGAAGTGTTGTGGCGTGCTAACTTCATGATTAGTCATCCCACAGAAACATTAGAGGAAATGGAGGAAACAATCGAGTATATTCGTGAACTTGAAAGTATGGGAGGGAATATTATTCTTGGCATCACCCAGATTACCCCTGGAACACGAATTGAAATAATTGCTAAGGAAATTGGATGTCTTCAAAAAAACTTTTCATGGACAAAAAAACAGCCTTTAAGGTATACTGATCCATTAAGAAAAGATTATACTCCGTTTTTTGTCGATAAAGTATCTTGGGAGGGGGTACTGGGTGTATTTTATAATTGGAGTCGAACGCAAAACTATAGGCCACCTTCGTATTACTTACGGTACCTCGTGCGTTTGCCAACACGTATCAAAAACTTTAAGGATGCAAAGCAGATTTATTTTACTTTCTCTTCTCTTCTAAAGGTTGCTTTATCAGATAAGTTAAAAAGGCTTTTTAAACGGAAGAAAAAGGCAGTATGAGATTTATTTGAAGCGGAATCTAAAATGACTTTCTCTGTAGGCTAAAAAATGCGTCGTTAATTAAGACTTATTTATTTTGAAATATTATTTTTAATATTTGTTTGATTTCTTTTATTGAAACACATTTTGTTAGAATAATTATTATAATGCTTGCCAATAAAGTCCACCAAACTGGGATGTTTAGTATAAAGAATACAGCAAGAAGACTTATTAAAAATAAATAATTAATAAGTTTGGAATCTATTAACGAAATCTTAAGTTTTATGTTGACAAATAATAATTTTAATGTTATACTTACAAAAAAGGCTATTAAAACAGCATAAGCACCTCCAATAATACCATAATATTTTACAAATAAAATACCTAATCCAAAAATAATAATAAATTTGATTGTTTCTGCAATTGTAACATATTTTGCTAGATTTGTTCCATTTAATAAAGGGTCTGTTACAACTTTAAATGATTCTAAGAATACTGCAAATGCAAGCATTACTACAATTAAACTTGCATCTATAAACTCATTACCATAAATAATTTTTAATATAAAGGCACTAAAATAAACAAATATAAAAGCCACTGTGTAAGATATAATGCCGATATATTTTAATGCTAATGTGGATAAAGTTTTAATAAGTTTGTCCTTCTTTGCGTTTAATTCAGAAAATGTTGGTAAAAGTACATTTGATAATGGAATTAAGATTAAAAATGAGAGTGATACTAATGAAAAACTTACACCAAAGAGTGCAACATCTTTTGCATATAAGTATCCACCTATAATAATATTTAATAAAGAAGGAATAATAAAAATACTTAAAAAAGGTAAATACATTAAAATTCCATAGCTTAATATTCTATTTCCATTCCATGTACTTGTTTTTGAAGTAATTTTATATTTTTTAAGTATAAATATTGAAAAAATTGTACCAATTATAACAGCGAGTGCAAAACCGATTACTCTCCCTAATAAAGCTCCGAAAACACCATATCCTGTAATTACTAATATTACTGTAATCAAAAAACTAAAAAATTGCTGAATAACGTTTGTAAAGAATGAATATTTCATATCTTGAAATCCATGAAATAATGAATTTGCGTATCTAATTAACATACCTAATATAATTGTTATTGAAAATATTTGTAAAAAATAAGTTATATTTTCATGTAATATAACATTGGATATATAATTGGATGCAAATAGTAATATAACAGTACTAATAATTGAAAAGAGAATTATTAATTTTAATGAAGAAACAACTGTACTTTTAATTTGTTTTAATTTATTTTTAACATAATATTCTGCAATCATTTTTGTAGTTGCAAAAGGAATACCTATGTCTGCAATTAATGTGAATATTAATAATACGCTTGAAACAAGTAAAATTATACCTAGTTTTTCTGCACCTAATAAATGAGCAATTACTACATTAAATAAAAAAAGGAATAAATTACCTATTAAAGTACTTAATAATAGAAATATACTATTTCTTGCAATCTTTTTATAATAAACATTTTGTTTCATGTTGAATTTAATGATTGATTGGTTTCAAAGGGAATTTCTTCATTAATATTTTCTTCATTATCATTTGTTTCTAATGTAGGATTTTCTTCATTTATAGGCATATTCATTTTTTGAAGAATAAAAACAGAAGGAACTTGTTGAATACCATCTTGTGTTAAAATATTAGTATTTACTACATGAACAGGTTGCAATCCTAATCCCATTAAATAATTTAATTTTTCTTGAGATAAAGGATATATATAATCTGGTTGAGTATATTCCCACATATCAATTTGTAAATAGAATGGTTTTTTTGCATTTTTTACTATCTCTTCAAATTTAGTTTTATTATGTTCATTAGGCAATAATCTTCCCCCGTTCATTTCATATTCAATTTCTGAAAATAATCTAATTTGTCTTATAGATCCAGAATAGATTATTGCATTATCAGGAGCATTTGTTTTAATCCATTCACCTGCATCTTGTAATCCTGAATATGAAAATTGTTTAAAATAATTTAAATCTTTACCTTGATTATAATATGGGAGTCCAACAATTACAACTATTAAGATTAATACTCCTACTTGTAATATTTTTGATAATTTTTTAATTTTTTGAGTTGAAGCAATTATGATAATTATTTCATTTAAAAGAACCATACTTAAAATAAATATTGGAATTATTATTGGTAATAGATATCTTGGTACAACTCCAGCCTCACCCCTTATAGTATATAATAAGAATAATGGAATAAACCAACTTATCATTAGAACATAATATTTTTTTCTGTATAAAATTATTAATATTATACTTAGGATAAATAATGTTAAAATGATTGTACCAATAATAAAAATTAAATGATTAGTTGCAGCCATCATCGATCCTTGCGTTTTAAAAAAACCAAAGATAGTAGAAGCAATACCTGAAACGTCAGTTTCCATTCCCCTTCCTGTTCTAGATATAAAAGATTGAAATAATGCTCCAACAACTGCAAATATAACTCCTCCTCCTAAAATTAGTAACGTACCTTTTTCCTTAAAAATTTTTAATATATTTTTATTATATATGATTAAATAATATAATCCTACACTTATTAAAGCTAAAACACTAATAGGTTTTGTTAATACTAATAAAATAAAGAAGATTAACGCAATTAAAGCATCTTTAATATTTTTTGAATCTTCATATCTAATAAAGAACCATATAAATGCTGCATACATCGCAGTTACAGGCACATCTAAAAGAGCTTTTGAGCCGATAAACCAATATAAATGATTAACTGACAATAATATTGCTGCACCAAGACCAACAAATTCGTTTTTAATCCTTGTTCCGATTTTATAGGTAAAAATGATTCCAACTAAACCAAAAATTAATCCCATTAATCTACCAGCTATAAAGATGTTGCCAGTAAACAATTTGAGAAATGCTATAATAATAACTGGGAAATGTGCAATTGTTTCAAATTGTGCTGAAATTAAAAAGAATGGATTATTTAATGTTTTTAATCCGTACCACATATATAATGATGCGTCATTCCATAAACAATCTACAAATTGAAAGTTTAATCTAATAATTAATGCGATAATTAATAATGCAAAGAATGCAACTGTCCAGGGATTTGATGCTAATGGTACTATTTTTTTATTAACGAAATTGGCAATTTTATCTGTTGTTTCTTGATCTTTTTTATTTTCGTCCTTTTTAATTTCTTTCAAATCTTTCTTTTTTTCCTGAATAATTTTTTCTTCTTCCTATATTTCGTTTTTAATAATCGTTTCTTCTTTTTCTTTAATCTCTTTAAGATTTTCTTTCTTATCATTTAAATCATTTTCTTCTGAAGAAATCTCTTTAGATAAAGATGCATCTTCCTTTTTTAAATCTTCTATTTCAGACAATTTACCCCCTCGAGTGAAAATAAATCTTTTTGATTTATAAAGGTTTAGTTTTTAAAGAATACTAAATAATAAAAAAATTTAGGGTAATTATGTTCAATTACTTTTTGATAGCTATCAAAATAAATGCACTACCCACATAAATATTCATCCTTGATAAAACTAAAGCTATGTTATTATATATCCGCGATAAATAGATCAGAATTTTAGAATATTCATTATCAGCATTAAAAGTTATTTCCCTTGTAAATATTTTAATAACTTTAAACCCTTGATTATTAAGCATCTTTGTTAGTGATTTAGAAGTGAAATAATTAAAATGAACATGTGGCATAAGTCCATATTCGGGATACTTAAATATTTTTTGATATAATCTAGATTTTTCAATTTTTCCTTTCATTAAATGATATTTAAAATTTGGCACCTCAATTACAAGCATGCCTTTATTGTTTAATAATAAATTTACTTTTTTTAAAACGGTATTTGGATCAAGAAATTCTAACATAGTTACAATATCAAATTTTCCTTTGAAATTTACATTTTCAAATTTTCCTTGATAATAAGAATGTCCTTGTTTCTTAAGATATCTTATCAATATATCTTCATTTAAATCAACTCCACATCTTTTTACATTAGGTAACTTATATTTTATAAAATCTAGAAAAGGTCCATAACCACATCCAACATCTAATAATTTTAAGGGTCTTTTGATAAAATAATGTTTAAAAA
>JBHPGL010000087.1:0-6094 GCA_042570655.1 Nanobdellota archaeon
GTTCTTCATCTAACATTTTTTTATAATTTGAAGTTTCAAGGTTTTTCTTTTGAATCTGAATCCAAAGGTATGTTGCTTTATTTGAGTTGATTTTTTCGTTTAAATCTTTATATTTTAAAGCTTGATCACGATCTTTTTTTAGTTCTTTCAAATATGTTTCCCTTTCTGTTAAAATTATTTCTGCTTCTCTAATATTATTATCAACCTTTTCAAGGTCTTTTAAAGATTTATTTTTCTTATCTTCAAAAACAGAAATTCCTGCAACTTCTTCAATTAATTTTCTTCTGTCATTTGTAGACATTTCTACAAAAGATACAATGTCACCTTGTAAAATTATATTATAACCGTCAGGATTAATTTTTGCAGCTGATAAAAGGTCAAGTACTTCACCTCTTGTTCTTGTTTTATCATTAATCTTATATTTACTGCCGCTTTTTTGTTTAATTATTCGTGATATTTTAACTTCATCTTCTTCTAAAGGAAACTTTTTATTTTTATTACAGAAAAAAATTGCTACTTCTGCTTCTTTTGCAGGTTGTTTTGTTTTTCCACCATTATATATAAGATTAGAAGATTTTTCTGCTCTCATACTTTTTGCAGAGATTTTACCTAGAACAAAGCAAAGTGCATCTAATATGTTTGATTTACCTGATCCATTCGGACCGAGAACAACATTAAAATCATTGCCAAAATTCATTTCTGTCTTCATAGCAAATGATTTAAATCCTCTTAATAGTAATTTGTTGATCTTTGTCATTTATCTATCACCGGGGGCATGAGACTATAAATTAATCCTAGTGCCTACTTTTTTATTATGATGATAGAGTAGTATTATTTATGATATTTAAAGGTATCGGAAATACTTTTGGTATTTTCGGGACCTTTAAACTTAAAAATCTATTTGATTTTTATTGTTTAAAGGTTGTGGTTGTTGTCTTTATATATAGAAATAATATAAAAATTTGATTAATTTATTTTATCACAAATCCAATCATATATGATTCTTGCAGCTTTATCAGACTTAGGATGAATTTTCATTGGATCATTGTTTATATATTCTGTAATCTCTAATCTTGGCGCTGATTTTTCATCAGTTACAAATAACATTGGAATATTAAGATTATTATTTTTTAAATAATGTGATAAATGAATTGAAGGATGTCGATCAAATTGTGTATTAATTAAGTCAGCTAAATCATTTTGTTCATTTCTTAAATTCTGTATTTTTTCTGATTCATTGAAATCTTTATTTCGATCATTAGAATTATTATCATCTAATTCTTCCAATTCATCTAAATCATTTAAATATTCCTGAACATTTTTAAATTCCTGCTGAATTTCTTCCCATCTATCATTTTGTGCAATATAAGTATCTGTATCGGTTTCAATATATATATTAATAACAGTAATGATTCCTTTAATATTATTTTGATTATTTAGAATAAGATCTTCAGCATGTTCAAGAGAATCTGCATATAATATGTGAGGGTTTGCTTTTTTGAAAGCTAAATCAAAAGGTCTGCCAGATCTATATAGTTGTTCTTCTTTAAATATTTGATCAGGATATTCTTTTTTTGCTTTATGGTAAGCTGTGACTCCAAAAGTAGGCCTACAAAATAAAATAGCTTTATCTTCTGGTCCCAATATTTTAAATGGTTCAAAATCACCTGACCATTCATAATTCCCAATATCGTCTGTATGTCCCCCCATAATTATCCCTGATTTTTAGTATTGCCCTTGTTATTTTTAAAGATTTTGGTGATTAATTATATGTAATTAGAACTGATTCAAGTTTATCTTTTATTGCCTTAATTGAATTAACACTATAATATTGTACAGATGGATATGTTCTTGATAATTGTTCAATTGAATTTCCTAAACTTGTAGTTAAACCTACTTCTATAAATACAAATGCTGTTTGTGGATTTTTTACAACTTGACTAATTTTATTAAATAATTGTATACTTCCTGAAATCCCTCCATCTGTCACCATTGTATATACTGTCGTTCCAGGATTAAGGTCCCTCTGAATTTGATCAAACACTTTTGGATTACAATAAGTTCCACCGCATTGAGGTATTAAAGATACTTTTTTAACAGGATGATTTTTTGTATCATATATTTTAATTAATGAATCTAATTTACTGTAAATCGTTCTATCTGAAAAATCAACTACACCGAATTTAAGATCTTTACCCATTGTTTTACATATTTCGTACAATCCGTTTTTTAAACCATATTTTACTCTATTTAGTAAATCAAAAGGATTTCCTGATCCTACAAATGTTGAACCTGTCATAGAACCTGAAGAATCTTGGATAAACACCCAATTGTCAGGTACTTCTATACCTGTTAATTCTGATTGGTATGATTTTAATGGAGTTTCTACAATTTTATATTCGTTATTTTTATAATAACCTGGACCTGTTTGCATTAAAATTGGCAGACCTGTTTTTTGCTGGAATGCAAATACATTTTTTAAGTTCATTTTTGCAACTTGTGCAGCTGTTAAAGTTGTTGACCTTACTAATTTCCATACTTTTTTATTTCCTACATCTTGTGAAAAAGTTTCTTCAGAAGGATTTCTTACTTCAATTGTATCTGCGTTTCTTTTATAAAATTCATCTGCTGCAATTACAGACATTGTTTTTAAGATGTTTCTTGAAGCATTTGGAGCGCCAATACCACGGCCATAACCTGCATTTCCATTAGCAACATCTCCTAAAATATCGTTTGCATCTTTTTCGTCCATTCCATCTAAAATGTCGTCCATTGTATCTGCCATACTATCTTCGTCCATTTCTTCCTGAGATTTTCCTGATCCACCTTCACCTAGGTCATCTTCGTCATCTTCTTCATCACCTGATCCTCCGCCAGATCCATCGCTATCTTCATCAGATTCATCATCTTCATTTTCTTCATCACTGTCATCTCCTGATCCGCCACCGCCAGATCCTGTATTTTGATCAGGACTGCCTTGTTTTTGTGAAAGAGATAAATATTGACTTAAAACTTTAATAAAACCTTTTAAAGAATCATACCGCATATGTGTATCGAATATTGTACATAAAGTTTCAACAAAATATTTTTGATTATCTTCATAATCTCGATGAGTAAGATTAGTTATATCATTTAATCTTTGATTATATTCATTAATTTTGATATTATGACCCTTTAAATCGGCGGGATCTAACTCAGAAATAAAACCTTTATACATATCAACTAATACATCTAAGGGTTGGTTAACTTTCTTTTTGTTTAAATCGTCTGTAAATATTTTCATTGCATTTTTTCGTACTCTTTTATCATTGTATGACATTGAAGAATATAATGCGCCAATTAAAGATATTGCAATATCAGTTCTGTTTGTTGCAGCTGAAATCATATATACAGAAGGTAAGATTCCTGATGGATATTTTGAAACAGGTTGAAATTCAATTTCTCTATTATCCCTTTGAAATACAAAACTTATTTTGTCTGCCAAAATATCATTATCATAACCTATTGTTTTATTTATAAAATTAATATTTAAAATTGTATCCCAAATTAAATTTTTACAATTGTTTACTTTAATCATTGCATCTGCTTTTGATAAAGAAGGTTCTGCTTCTTTTATTCCTTCAAAAAGATATTTGTTGATAGTTTTTTCATCTTCTCTACTATTTGGACATAGCATCGGATGAAATTGTTCATGAAAATGTATGAATAAGAAATTGTCAAATATAATGTTTTTTAATAGTTCTAGATCAGTTACATTGTTTGGAACATCATATAATTTTGTTGCAGCAATTTTATATGCAGGAATAACAATATTTTTAAAATTGTCTTCAAATTTTTTCGGTTGATTAACATTAATGTAGATTTTAACATTATCTGTATACGCTTCGAAATCATTTGGTTTTTTTGGATCTGAACCGAGAATAACTTTTTTATCAGCATCTATAGGTCGAGCTAGTCTAACTATGTCTCGCCATGTTTGTTCTGATTGTTTTAGTATGTCTAAAACCATTTTGTCTTTTCATTTTTATTCTATTAATAATTACATCCCTAAAGTACGTTGGATTCTATGCTGATAAATTTCAGGGAAAACTATTGCTAAATCATGTTTTTTCTGGAAATATAATTTACTTAAATCGTTAAATAATTTTCCAGGTTTTGTATTCTTATCATAACTTTTCAATATTTGATGTACATCTGATTTATAATTGTTAATAAATCCAGCTAAAGTTAATAGATCTGCTGAAAATCTTGCAAGTAATATGTTTCTGAAATCTTCTGTGGTTTTAATCTTTTTATTTAATTCATCCGATTTATCCACTATTTGATTGATTAAAGTGTCAACTGTTGATCTTGAACCTTTTAATGTATCTCTAAATGCTTTATACAATAATACTTTTTTAACACCTTGTTTATGGTCCATTAAATCAAATGTTTTTCCTGCAATAGATTTATTTTCAGAAATGATTTCGTCCATAAACTGAACGTATGAAGTTAATACTTGATTAACAGTATTAATTGGAGATTCTGCATTTATTTTTTGTTTATTTCTTGCTAACAACGCAGTTGCTTCTGTAATTTCTCTAACTGTAACGTATTTATCATTATTTGTATAGGTTTTTACTGGATTAGAAGTGTAGAATGCATCTTTTACACTTTTTAATGTTGATAATACATCTGATAATCTTTCAATTTGAATAATATCTCTTGGTATGATTGGAATTTGAAATGAATCTATTACTTTATTGATATTTTTTACTGTTTCTGTTTCTGTCATCTTTTCTTTAATTTCAATTTTTTTTCCTAAAGTTTTGCCCCACCATTTTACAATATCTTTTTCATAATTGAAATTTTTAATTATGTTTTGACCAAAAGCTGCGATCATAAAATCTGATAACTCTAATGCAGAATATAATATTGGTTTATCTGTCCTTGATGAGTCTGTTACCCACGCATAAGTTGATAACCAATCTTCTTTAAGTGTGTCAAAATTAGATTTGTTTATTCCTAAATATTTAGATGCTCTTTTTGTAAAATCTTCAAGGAATATATCATGTGGAGATTTATCGCTTCCTTCATTTAACCAATAAGTTGTTCCTGCTGATTGAGCTGAATTTCCAACATATGTTTTTAACATTCTATTATCAACAGCTGCATCTAACTGTAAAGTGCCTGTAAACTTAGCATCGTCTACATTAGCTGGATTTTGTGCTGAGACTAGTAATAATTTTTTTAATTTTCCACTTGATGAATTATAATTACCTATTGAAATTTCTGGAATTGGTATTCCTAGTTTATGAATTAATCCTCCTAAATGCATTTCATTATCAAACAATTGCAGAGTTTCATTCGAATCTCCCCTATTGATTTCATCTGTCATTACACTTGCACATTTATGAATTGCATCAACTTTAGCATTAATTTGGGGCATTCCATTTACCATTGTACCTTCTTGAAAATGTGAGAATAAATTGTTAAGGAAAGCGTTTCCACTTAATCTTTGTGAACAAAAGTTTTCTTTTGAAAATAATGTGTTTAAATATTTCATAGCTGGATATGTTTTACCTACACCTGTTTCACCTTCCATTAATAATGGAATATCTCGAACATTACACAAAAAGATTTCGTCTATAACTGAGATGTCTAATGCATTTGATTCTGGTACAAAAGCTTCACCTTTTGGTTCTTTAAATTTGATTTGATTATTTGTTTCATCATATACAAATCTATATATTGGTGATGGGATACAAAATCTGCTCATCACATTATATGTTGATTGTGCAAATGCCAGAAACATTGCTGTATGAAGTTCTTCTTCATCAAATTTTTTCATGCTTTTTGAAATTTTTTCCAGTGTATGTGTTTTTGTTGCCATTTTGTTTACCTATTTTAAATATTCTTTTAATTTTTCTATAGTAGCTTCTTCACTTAAAGCTTTTATTGCTGCTATAGATGCTTCAAAATATTTTTGATTCTGGATTTCTGATTTAATGTAATTTTTATTTTGTTTATCTTTAATTTCATTCAAGATTGAATCACAGAATACCACAGCTGAAACTTCAATTCTACTCTTAACATCTTTTAATAAATTTTTATC
>JBHPGL010000088.1:0-6078 GCA_042570655.1 Nanobdellota archaeon
AAGGTAAGAAGGATAAGTTGGAGAAGATTGAAGAAGAGTTGGAAGAAGATTTAGCTGATTTGAAATCATAACTCTTTTTTTAAATCTTGATGGACTTCAATAACTCCTTCAAGATTTTTTATTTCTTCTATTTTTTCATTTGGTATTTCTATTAATAATATATTTTTATTTGAATCATATGCTAAGATTTCTGTGTCTTTATGAATTTCTAGAATTTCTTTTTGTAATAGTAATGGGTTTTCTCCTAGATAAACTTTTGGATCATATTTTACTATGTGATAACTTGTCATATGGATGGTGAGGGTGTAGAACTTTATAAGTATTATGTTGTTATTATTATTAGGAATATAATAACTTGTACCATTACCTATATTGCATAATTGATTAGCTTCGCAGAATTAGCAAGTCGACCTGAATTAAGTTTTACTTAATGAAGTTGAGAAACTGTTTATGCTTGGTAATGGTGCAAGTTTTACGGAAGATTTATTAAGAAATGGGATTTATACATTTATATGAAACTACATAATTTTACTGTGTTAAACACAAGAGATATAAAAGAAGTTAAGAATAAGATTAAGTTGCAGTATGGTGATTGTCCTGAACTAGATTATGTATTTTTGATTTCTAGGAAAGATAAAATTTATATTGTTAATAAAGATGTATTTTCTATTGATCTTGATAAAGTTCGGATAAATTCTTTAGGAATATATTTTGCAGAATTAAAGAATAATGAAATTAGGTTAAGTATTGAAGGGTCACAATTAGTTGGTCCTAAAGCTGTTGAGAATGTTTTTGAGTTGAGTGATTCTGAGATAGGTGAATGGCTGCACGGCTATGATATTACAAAGGAAGGTGAAGTACCAGGATTTATTATAATTAAGAATAACTCTGATTATTATGGTGTAGGTAAGTTAAAGAATGGGAAAATTAGTAATTATGTTTCTAAAGTAAGAAGATTGAAAGGTTAACTATATTTTCAATTAAATAAATCTATTTATATTAATCTTAAATTTAATATTTTATGGAATCGTATAAAGAAGTAGTGAGAAGAGTTCTAAAATATGGGAAGGTTAAGGAAAATAGGACAGGTGTAGATGCTATATCTGTTGCTGGTGGATACATTGAACATGATATGTCAACAGGGTTTCCTATGTTAACAACTAAAAAGATGGCTTATAGATTAATGGCTTGTGAACTTGAATTTTTTATTAAAGGTATTACAGATAAACAATGGTTATTAGATAGAAATAATCATATTTGGGATGAATGGTGTAGTCCATTAAAAGTACCATATGGACATGATGAAGAAACTCTGGCTAAAATGAAAGCTGAAAGAGATCTTGGACCGATTTATGGATTTCAATGGCGACATTTTGATGCGCCTTACAAAGGATATGATCATGATTATACTAATGAAGGAGTGGATCAACTTGTTAAATTAGTTGAAACTTTGAGAAATGATCCTAAAGATCGAAGAATGATTGTTAGTGCATGGAATCCTAAACAATTGCATGAAATGGCTTTACCACCATGTCATTATGGTTATGAAGTTACTGTTATTGATGGAAAGATTAATTTATTATGGTCACAAAGAAGTGTTGATGTAGCATTAGGATTACCTTTTAATTTGGGTGTATATGGGACTTTGTTGCATTTACTTTGTTTAGAAACAGGTCTAGAAGAAGGTAATTTAATTGGATTGTTAGGTGATGTACATATATATAAGCCTCATATTGAGAAAATTGAAATGCAAATTGAAAGGGAAGTATATGAATTAGGTAAGATAGTTACAGAAAATTTTATTTCTTTATTTGATTGGGAACATACAGATTCTAAAGTAGTTGGTTATGAAAGTCATGAAAAAATTGTGTTTGAAATTGCTGTTTAATTGTTAAAATTTCATTACTACGCATGGCGATATTATTATTGTTAGAATAAATAATTTAATTGCAACTTGGAATTATTGATAAACTTGCTTCTTTTACATCTAAAGGAAATCTGCCTTTATAATTAGATAAAGCTGCTACTTCACCTATAGGGAAATTGTTTTCTTCTTTAATAACACCGTCATTAATTATTTTTACATCTAGATTACAATCTGCTGTTTGATTTAATGTATTTTTTATCTCAAACAGAATGTATTGTGTGTCTTCAACTTTATCCGTACCATAACATAAAAGTTCTGCATTATCACCCATATCTGGTTGTTCAAAACATTCATAGAATGAAGTTGGTTTTGAAAATGATAAATAATAATATCCGCCTGCAGCAATTAGCAGAACGATAATTAATATTAGAACTCCAGCATAATTGGATTTTGGTTTTTCTTCTTTAAAAATGTCTTTTTTAACAGGAGCTACTTTCTTTTCTTTTTTAATTGGAACCTTTTTCTTCTTATTCTTTTTTATTAACTCAAGTTTCTTTTTAGCTTTCGCTATTGTTTCGTTTGCTTCCTTTATCTCTTGCTTGAGCTCGTCTTCACTCTCCTCAAATAGTGAATCAAAAAATCCCATAAGAAAATAATTTTTTTATTGCTTTATAAATATTGTTTATATGTAATATATAGAATTAAGTCTTTACTTTCGACTTTTTGCGTCTTCTTCTTCTTGAATTTGTCTCATAATATTCATTGTTTCTTTTTGATCTGCTTCTACTTTTTCTACTTCTTTTTTATTTATTGCATGTTTAAGTTCTCTTTTCATAATATCTAGGAAGATTCTTTCGAATTTAATTGTTAAATGTTTTTCAAATAATAGGTCATGTTCAAGTTCTTGATAAATTATTTTTTCTGATCGAACATTATTTGTAAGAGTTCCAAAGTTAACTTCAAAAGGTTGTTGGCTGTTGATATATTTTCTAAGTTCTTTCATTCTCATTGAGATTAATCGTTTATTGTCTGCACTAATACTTTCTACTGCAGATCCAAGAACGTCCCAAATTTGCTGTGATAATTTTAATTGTTCTGTAATATTTAATCTTAATTCTTCAAGATGCTTTAAATTGACTTGGTCCATCTTTTTCTTCATTTTTGCAATTGTAATATCTTTCATGATTTTATGTTGAAGTTCTTTATCAGATCTTAACAATTCTTTAAATGCACTATCTGTTTTATCAATGAATGTTTGTGCATCAATACGTTTTTTCTTCATTAATCTTTCATAATTAGGATCTGATTCTGGAATTTTTTTATTTAGATTATGCTGCATGTCATGTATTTTTTGTGCTTCTCCTCGTCTTCTCTTTATTAATAAGAATTTTTTAATGTGCTCAAGATGTTTTTTCTTTTGATCTGAATTTAATATATTTTCTTCCATTAATTTTGCTTTATTTGTTAATAAATTAATTTCTCTTTTATCAAAATCAATCATTTCTTTATCAATTTCAAGATTTTTATTTAGAACATGTGATTGTGTTACAATTAAATGATGCAGAATTCTAATTGATTCTTTGAATTTTTCAAATAAAGGTGTATGTGCTTGAAGTCTTTCTACTTGTGCTTCGAATTTAAGAAGGTCATATTTGTTTCTTGCAATTTTACTTCTGTTTAGTTCTACATCTTCAAGAATTATTCTAAGTTCATCGAGATCTCTATCTATCAACCCTTTTTCTGTCATATGTAAGTAGAAAAGATTATTGTTTATATATTTTTCTGTTTTAATGTAGTTCGTGATATTCGAATGAAAAGGGGTTTTTTAACAAAGTTGCATTTAAAACTGAAATTCTTTTTTCAAGTTTTTTCAATTTTGTTTTAATTTCTTTTTTAATTGTTTTATCAACAATTTTTTCAAATTCTTTAATTCCACCAATTGCATGAATATGTTGACCAATCAAAGCAGAACTTTCAAAACCACCATGTACTTCAGAATGGAATAAATTAAAGCCTTCTGGAGTTTCATTACATGTCCCCTTATAAAGATAATATTTTTTATTTCCTTGAATTATTTCTGTATGAGCATAATAATCACAATGTCCATTAAAATAAGCTCTGATGAAAAATGGAGCATATCCTTTATGTTCATATATTTTAAGGTCATAGTTTGCTGTATATTTGTACTTAAATGTTATTTCAATTTTTGTTAATAATTTTAAATAATTTAGGACATCTTCTGATTTACAAACTTTTTCTATATAATCAGATCCTTCATGAGTTAATGGACAATATTTTTTTTTATATTGTTGGAGTTGATTATTTAATAATTTTTTATTATTATTAACCATTTCAAGTTGGTCGTCAAGACTTTTTACTATTGTATTTATTTCTGTTTTCATTTTATTTCCGGTAGAAAGCTTTTTATTTCCATTTCTTTTAATGTTCTTGGGATAATAAAATCTTTTTTGTTTAATTTATTTTTAAATGTAAAAATTGTATTCTTATAAACTCTTTTTTTAAATTCTTCTAAGCCTATTCGATCTACATGATGTCCTAGATAAAAAGTATAATGTTTTAATTGTGAAACTCCTACTTCATTTATATCAAATAATCCTTGATATATTAAAATTGATAATTCTCCATATATACCCCATTTTAAACTTCCACCTTCAAGTACGTGATCACGAGGATCTGTAACAATATCAAAATGGAAAGTATTTCTTTCTTCAATCGAATATATGCCATGATAAATTATTATTTTTCTTTTTATATTATTAATTCCACTTCTACTTTGAATTGTACCTCTTATAATTCTTGAGAGATCTTGAACTTGAGGTTTTATTTCTATAACATATTCACTTAACCAATCCATTGCTTTTTTACCTGTTTTTAATGCTGGAATTATTCTTTTTTCTTCCTTACTTTTAATCTGATTAATTCTATTTGGAACTTGTCCAAGTATTCCGCTTAAAGATCTTTTTGTTTTTTCTAATGTCATTTTTTATCAAAAGGAGATTCACTTATTTCAAATCCTGCAGCAATATATATACTATGCAAATGACTTAAACAATGTGAATATTTTCTAAATTGATGATAAGAAAAATTATTTCTATTTTTTATAAAGTGAAAATATAATTTTTGTCTTTCATCTGAAAATTCTTTTAACATTGCTCTTGCTTCTTTTGGATTTTTACCTGCTAATTCTTCATATTTATCAAGGTAATAATCAATCTTTTCTTCTAAATATTCGTCTTTTGCCATTTTTTATCCTCTTTAATATTACATAAAATCATCAAATTTTTTATAACCTAATGCATTTATTTGGATTTCCGTACAACCTATTACCTCTACATTTTTTATAATAAATTCCATCCCGTAAGGTTTGTCTGCACAAATCTCTTCTAAAGCATAAAGAGTATTGACTTCAAAAATAGGATGATTTGAACGTATTTTAGATTCTTCAGCTTTTTTAAGCCAGTTTTCGTAATAAGGATCACATCTTTTATTTTTAATCATTTTATTATAATTATCAATAAGAATCCAATGATCTATTCTACCTATACCTGTATATAAACCAAGTGATTCATGACTATTAAGATGGTCAGGTTTTTCTGTCCAAAATCTTGCTGTTCTTCCTATAACTGCTACATCAACATAGTTTGGAATAAATATGTTTACCATTATCTAATAGTTAGATATAGTATATATAATATTTATTTCCCCCTTAGTACGGAAAGATTTAAATATCTGAATAGTATTATTGTTAATATGGATACTAAAATATTAGAATCAGTTGGATTTACACCTGGTGAAGTGAAAGTTTATTTAGCTTTATTAGAATTAGGTGAAACTACTACTGGAGCGATTATTAAGAAATCGAGAATTACTGGATCAAAAGTATATGAGATTCTTGATAGATTAATTAAAAAAGGATTGGTATCTTACATTATTAAAGAAAAAACAAAATATTTTCAGTCTGCTTCACCTAAAAGATTGTTAGATTATGTTAATAAAAAAGAAAATGAAGTTAGAAATCAGAAACAGGAAATTGAAAATATTATACCGAAACTTGAAATAATACATAATGAGAAGCAGAAAAGTCAATCATCACAAATATTTGAAGGTTATGAAGGAATTAAAACTGTTTTTAATTTGATTCTTGAATCAAATGAAGACTATTATGTATTTAGTTTAGGAGATGAATTGAA
>JBHPGL010000089.1:0-5915 GCA_042570655.1 Nanobdellota archaeon
GATTAAAAACTTATTTAAATGGTTAGGATTAGTTGGTATTAATAATTCAATAAAATTTACTAGATTCTTGATATGGAAAAAACATGGATTTTGTCCAACAAACATCACATTTTCGCAAAGGTTAAAAATACTTAATGATTTCCTTGATCCAGAAGCATGTTATAATGGGCCTATAGCATAACGGATAGTTTCTCATAAAGTCTCGGCTTATGGGATATCAAGCGTCCGGCTTCGGTTTGTCTTATAGATGAAACCGGTTGATCGGAGTTCGAATAAACTCACTAGTGTTCGTAACTTTCGTTCACTAGAGTTCACGAAAGTCTCCGTAGGCCCATTTTTTTAATTTGTTAGCGCGCTCCGTGTTTATTTTTTTTCGAATGATTACGAACGATTCTTCATTCCTAGCTGTTTAATAAAATAACTACGCATGGCGCTAACATAGAAATTTTTCTTTATTTTCTATTTTAAAGTAATAAACATAATTTATAAACTCAGAATAAATTTATACTTATAATCAATATATTTTATTAAAAAAAGAGGTTGACAAAATGACAGATGTATTTTTAATCACACTTGCTTTCGCAGTAATATTTAACTTTTTATTTTTTATACCTGCGTTCTTATTTAACACAGATAAACTAACAGATATTTCTTATGCATTAACATTTTTAATTTTAGCATTGATAACAGTATCTATACCTATAACAGTACCAAAAATCATATTATTATGTATGATAGGATTATGGGCACTCAGATTAGGAGGATTTTTATTTATTAGAATGCTGCATATGAAAAGAGATCACAGATTTGACAAGATTAGAGGTAAATTTGTTAAGTTTGGCGGATTTTTCTTATTACAAGCATTTTCAGCATGGGTAATATTAATACCTTCAATAGTTTATTTATCTAATGGAGATGCTAGTTTAACAGCATTATCATGGGCAGGTATGGCTGTATGGTTAATTGGAATTAGTATTGAAAAGATTGCTGATTGGCAGAAATATAAATATAAATGTCGGAATAAAAAAACACTTTGTGTAAGAGGATTATGGAAATATTCTAGACATCCAAATTATTTTGGTGAAATTTTAGTTTGGTTAGGAATTTTTATTTTTACAATGCCTTTAGTTTGGCAATATGCTTTAATTAACTTTATCAGTCCGTTGTATATAACTGTATTGTTACTATTAGTTACAGGAATACCTAAATTAGAAAGACATATGCAAAGGAAATATGGTAAAGCTTTTACTAAGTATAAGCAAAGTACAAGTATGTTAATTCCTTGGTTTAGGAAATAATTTATTTTTTTCTTATTATATGGTAGTTAAATACCACAATATTTATAAATATAGTTAGATTATCTTCTGATATTGGGGGAGGATCATTATGACTGAGATGAGAATTAAATATTATGGTGTTAGAGGAAGTATTCCTGCACCTATGACAAGCAAACAGATTTTAGAAAAACAAATTGCTTTAATTGAACATATTTCTAATGATGATAAAGTTATGTCAGGTGATGTTGATATTAAAGATTATATTTCAAAATTACCTTTATCTTTAAGAGGAACGTTTGGCGGCAATACAACTTGTATTGAAATACAAATTAAAGATTCGCCTTTAATAATTGTTGATGCAGGAACAGGTATTAGAGACTTAGGAAATGAATTATTTGGTAGACAAAAGAAATTTAATGGTGAAGATAGTGTATTTAATTTTAATCCTCTAAATGAAAATGAAGAATATGGTAATCAAATTCATCTGTTTTTAACACATTTCCACTGGGATCATATTCAAGGATTACCATTTTTTGGACCTGCATTTAATGATAAAGTAAAATTATTCTTTTATGGAAAGGCAAATACTACTTCACATATATCAGATGTATTAAAAGGACAACAAAACTATCCTAATTTTCCTGTAAAATGGGAAGATATGCAATGTGGAAAGGATTATTTAGAATTGTCAAGGATGGGACATGAAGGTATTGAAGTTGGAAATTCTATTGTTACATATGCTGAATTAACTCATCCTGATTCTGTGTTTGCATATGCATTTGAAACTTTAAATAAAAATAAATTTGTTGTTGCAACAGATACAGAACATAAAGATTCACCTGATCCAAGATTAGAAAAAATTGCAAAAAATGCAGACTTAATGTGTTATGATGTTCAATATAGACCTGAACAATATTGTAATGAGAAAATGCCATTGTTTGATTGGGGACATAGTACTTATGAATGGGCTGTTAAGAATGCTTTATTTTGTAATATTAAAGAAGTTCACGGAATTCATCATGATCCGCCAAGAAATGATTTTGGATTGGAAGAATTGGAAAAAGACTTTCAAGGATATCGAGATGAAATGCTTAAATTAGAAGAGAATAAAGATAAGAGTTTAGAAGCTTATTTAGCATATGAAGGTATGGTTAGAGAATTTTAATTTTTTTCTTTATTTTATTAAAATGTTTAAAAAAATAAACACTACTGCCAGGCAAAGTTATCATCTTAACTTCGGTTATTTAAAAGAATAACCTCAGGTCGACTTGTACATTCTGTGAAACAAATTACTCATGCAATTTAGGCAGTAGTGTAAATACAAATGTTTAAAAAGAAATTAAAATAAATATATTAGATGCAAAAGAATCTAGCAAGTAACATATGGAAATATTTTCTTTACAATGTTTCATTACGAAGACATTTTATTCCATTGCTTTCTATATATTTTTTAACACTACCTAACACAACTGCTCAACAGATAGGATTATTTACAGGAATTGGATGGATATTTTCATTTTTATTGGAAATTCCTTCCGGATATATATCTGATAAGTTTGGTCATAAAAATACTTTAATTTTAGCTAAATTCTTTATGTTAGTTTCGATTACATGTTTTATATTAGCAAACTCATTAATATGGTTTATTTTTGGAGCTATATTTTTATCTGCAGGATTTGCATTTCATTCTGGGACGGCATCTGCATTTATCCATAATACTTTAGTAGGATTGAAAAGAGAAAAGGATTATACAAAAGTAATGGGTAGATTGGCTGCGAATGCAGCTTTAATTAGTATGGTTTTAATCATTGCACTGCCTTTTTTTACTACAATTGATATATTGTTGCCATTTAAAATTAATTTTGTAATTGATGTAATTGGATTGATTATTGCTTTTACCCTAGTTAGTCCTAATCAAAAGTTTGAAGCTGAAGTTGATGAACCTGAAGATTTTTGGAAATTGATAAAAAAACATATTGGTACAGGATTTTTTTCAACTGCTCTTTATTTTGGTACAATTGCAGGGATATTAGTTGCGTCAACTGTTTACAGAGATATTTATGTTGTTTCACTTGGATATCCTATATTTTTAGTTGGTTTTGTTATGGGGATTTCTAGATTATTTTGGTTTATTTTTGGGCATCTAGCACACATTATTGAAAAGAAAGTTTCATTTCAAAAGTTAATGGTATTTGAACTATTAATGTTTCCTGTATTTTTTATACTAATTACTGTTATACAAAATGCTTATGTAGTTGGATTTTTATTTTCAATAGTAATTGGTTATTTCTGGGGTAGGCATAGTATTATAGATCATTATTTTATTAAGAATTTGATATTAAATAAAAATTATAAAGCAACAATGATATCTGTTTACGGACAGATTAAATTAATTTATAAATTTGTAACTGTGTTTATTCTTGGAATTATTATGGGATATTCTTTTCAATTAGGATTTTTATTCTGCGGGATTTCAATGTTGGTAATTTTAGTAGCGTTATTGCCTGCAGTTATAAAACAGAAAGTATTTGCTAAGTAATTAATTAAGAATCTAAATATATTTTTTCTAATTTTAAAATAGTTTTATCCCTATAAATGTTTCTTGTTGTTTCACAGTTTTTAATTTCCTCATCAACTACTCTTTTAATCATATATTGAGAAATTGGAGCAGTTATAAATTCAATTCCAAAAGCGATCATACCTCCCAATAAAGCTGTAAGAAATATATTATTATTAAAATAAATTCCTATCCCTCCACCTATCATTCCACCAATTCCAACTGCAATATAATTACTCTGGTGATAAATTTTCCCACAATTAATGTTAGTATCTCTTACTAAGTTATCACATTTCTCAGAAAATATATCAATAACATTTGTCATATAATCTGTTATAGGTTTTCTATATTTTTCATCCAAATCATAAGAATCAACTATATCTTCAATATCTTTCCATTCTTCCTTAATCATTGTATTTATTTCTTTATCAATTGTTGAAATTAATTCTTTTGGTTTCATATTGATTACTATTGAGATGGTATTTATAAAGTTTTATTTACTTTAATACACAATATTTAAATATAAGATATTTTGCATCTGTTTTATGGCTTTAATAACTTGTGATAATTGTGATGGTAGATGCTGCAGAACTTTTGCATTACATTTACAAACACCTAGAACTAAAGAAGATTATCTTGATATTAAATGGATTTTATTACATAAACCAGTTAAAGTTTATATTGATAATGAAGATGATTGGCTTGCAATGTTAGATATCCCTTGTTCTAAACTTGATTTGAAAACAGGAGCATGTACTGATTATGAAAATAGACCGCCAATGTGTAGGAAATCTGATTTAAAAGATTGTGAAATGAATGTAAAAGAAATGAAAGTTGTATTTAACAATGTTAAAGAGTATGAGAAATGGTTAGAAGAGAATGGAAAAATTTAGTTTTCTAAAGCAAATTCTTGTTGTTCAATCATTCTCCAGCCATGTTTTACATATTCAGATTTAACATATTCATCAAAACTTGTATCTTTTTTGAAATTTTCAAAAGAATATGAAAGATCTGCACAATCTTCACATACTTTATACGGTCTTGTTTCTGTTATTCCATTTGGAAATTCATGACTTCTTGAATATCTTGTTTGATATTTGCCTTTCGGATCATATTTAAATTCTTTACACATATAACATTCTTCAAATCCTTTATGTATTGCAATGTAATCTTTAATTCTTTTCTTAATATCAATGAATTTACCAAATATATTATCAATTGTTGCCATAAAACTAGTTTTGCTATCTGTATTTATATATTTTATGTAGATGGAAAATATATTTACGTTTAAGTAGTAAAAACAGAAAACTTTATAAATAGATATTTGCTAACTGACTATATGGGAGTTAGAAATGACATTATGAAGTTAAATTATATGCTAGATAGTGATCTAGGAAAAAGTAAGAATAATTCAAATTATAAAGATGGAATAAATGAATTACTTTATTCTGGGATTATTTTGTATCCTAAAGAAATAAATGCTGTAAAAGTTCATACTGAAATTGATTTCAGAAAAAATAGAACTGATATTTCTAACAATACTTTATACAAGGAAGATAGAAATGTTATTCAAGATTATATTCAAAAATATAAAGATGAAGCTGTTTACGATAAAGCGAGATTCACTTTTGTAATGCATTTGCCTTATCAAATTAATCAATTTGGTGAACTTTTTTTAGATATGGATGTTCCAAAAAAATGGGTGCCAAAATCTGAAATTAATGAATATAGTGTTGAAGAAATTGAACAAATGGGTGGAGATGTTCCTGGATTTGAATATGAAATTTCTAATAAATCTTTAATTAATTTAGATTATTCTAATCATTTTGGATTTCCTGGATCCTTAAAAATTAGTTTATCTGATAGAACAGATATAACATTATTTTCTGAAGAAATTTTAAAAATTGAATTTGTTAAAGTTGAAGATAATGAATATAGTCCGATTTATAATGGGTATAGTGAAGAATTAACTCCTAATTTACCTTACATAGCTAACTTTGTAAAATCAAGAGGGTTTAATTATCCTGGGAAAAATATTGAAGAAATTAAAAGAAGTGTAAATAATTTTGATATTAAAGATA
>JBHPGL010000090.1:0-5906 GCA_042570655.1 Nanobdellota archaeon
CATTTAATTTTCTAGGTGACATATTAAATGTAAATAAAGATAATCTTAATAAGAATATTGGAAAAATAAAATATATATTCAAAACCTAAACTTTAAATCTAACGCTAAAAGCGGACCATCTCTCTCAAACACAAATGGTTCATAATAATAATTACCATTATCATTAACAGTTGCTTCTCCTTCATGTGAAAAATTGCTCCATTTAGTCATCATTCCAACAGACCATTGTTCATTCAACCGCCAATCAATTTCTAATCCTAAATTAAAATCCCATTTATCAACAGAAGCATTTGCATAAACAGTTCTATCTAATAGGGTTATTGTATCATTTAGATCTATTCCAGCTAAAACATCCCAGTTAGCATTAAAATTAATTTTTGTTTTGTTATTAATAGAATAATGATCAGTTCCAATAAAAAATCTCATAGAAGTTCTGTTCCTTTCCATAAACTTCTTACCTAAACTAAAACCATACATTGAAAATTTAGTTTCTTCTTGATAATCCATTTTAATATTCAATTCTGATAACAATCCAGAACCAGTATAAGTCGGTTGATCAGTTTCAATTTTCTCTCCTGCAATCCCTTCAAATCCAAAAAAAGTATCGTTACCAATATCTTTTTCAATTTTTGTATAACCAAAAGTTTGTTTAAGTTTTGTTAATGGAATTTTAAATCCAGGTATAATTGAAGAAAAATCATATTTTAATTTGTTATAGTTAATAGCATTACTTAATGTCATCCTACCAACATAAGAGTTAAATGAAAATAAAGGTTCTTTTTCTTTTAAAATAATAGCCTCATTTTTAACGTACCCTACATTAATTTTAATTTTATCATCTACAAATTCCATGCTAACATTATCATAATTATTAACATCGCATTCATCTGCATAAGCAACACTACCTATTCCCAAAATTCCTAATCCTATAAGTAACTTTTTCATAATACCCCCCTCAAATAAGTATACACCCCTTAAATTACAATGTCACCTGGTTTATACGCGAAGCGTACGATATTGTAGTACTCCCATTAAAGCTCAAGTAATGAAGACTCGGTCGTTATCTTTCGAACAAATCTTCAACCACGGAGCGTGACATTGTTAATTAACTCTTTTATAAAAATCCTGCGTAAGTAATTAACACAACAAAGTTAGCAATCCAGTGTATTACAATTGGATATAAAATGTTCCCTTCTTTTTTCCTAACAAAAAGTCCTGCAACTAAACCAAAGAAAAATAACATTATCATATAAACAAAAAAGAATGTTACATCTGTTACACCAAAGAAATTAATGTTAGTAGTAGAATAATAAGCCCACAATACTGTAACTGCAGCAGCAAAATGAATTAATGCAAAAACAATTGCCTGCAATACTAATGCTATTTCAAATTTAAAAGCTCTCCGAGCCAAAGTTAATAAAGCACCTCTGAATAACAATTCTTCTGCAACCGCAACGACAAAAGTAAAAATTAAGATTGAAAAGAATAATCCTACCCCACTTCCTAATAAAACTGTTCCTGGTTCAGATATTCCCCAAAAAATAACTCCAAATAACAAACCCATTATTATCGCTAAAGATAAATCTCTCCATTTAAAATCTTTAACATCAATATAAATCTTAAAATAAAATATTGCAAATAACGCTAATACCAATATTATGAATGGTGCAATAAAATTTAACAATCCTTCATAAGTACCTGAAAAGAAATAAATAATTATTCCTAAAATCTGATAAATAATTATGGACAAATTCACACCTAAAATATAATCGTCCCTTTTCTCCGCACCGCTTAACTCTTGAAACATTGCATAAGAAAAAATAAAAAATACAATAATTACAATCGATGATATAACCATTGTTAATGGATTTGGATTTAAAAATAGTAACAACGGCACTAATAGAAGTATAAATGTCCAAATATAAATCGATGTATCATTAATTAAATCTCTGATAACTTGTTTAATTAAATATTTTGATGAAAAATATGCAAATAACATAAATCCACCTATGTAAAATAAAAGGTCTAAAAACGCTAATGTGATAAGTGATAAAAATGCAATAGAATTATACGATGAAAATAAATGACTGCTTAAAAAGTTAATCTGCGGTCCATAATAACTAATTGACGAAATAAAATAATTCAATACAAACTGACCTAAGTAAATCATAGAAATTAAATATACTACAACAAGTAAATACTTACCTACTTTACTATTGTAAGCAAATAAACTTAACAAGAATATTAATCCTACAATCAATAAAACAATTCCAAAACCTAAAAATGCAACACTACTTAATTGAAACGTTAAAAAATCAACACCATATATTCCAAAATCATTCGTTGGTATTGAAGCTACACTTGTCCATGGAATTAAAAAGAATGCAACAATTGAAACAAATGCAATAATTAAAAATGTTGTAAATAACTTGTTCTCAACAATTTTATTAAATTTAACTTTGTAAACAATAAAGAAACATAATAAAATCGGAACTAATATTAAAAATATTAATCCTACAGAACTTAAAATCGAAGCCAACGTCTCAAATAAACCTGTCCCCATACCTAAAGCGCTTAATGGTTCGTGTAATCCTGGCGAAATTACTTCAAGTTTATCAAAGAAAAATGGTTCTTTACCAAGTCCAAACACATATGGGAATAAAAATGTTGCTAAATCACTTAAATAATGAAATATTAATAAAAATCCAAAACCCAAATATAAAAGTTTAGGTGTTGTAAATAATTCCGAAATCTTACCCAAAATCAAATCGTCAACTTTTCCTAAAGATTGTAATGCTTTTGATTTACTTTGTTCAAGATCTTTAATTGCGAAAATAATCGCTACAAAGAATAAAGATTTATCTAAACTTACAATAAACCATTGATTAACTAGTCCAAAGAAATATTGTGATATAATAAATAAAATCAAATAAGTTAAAATTAATTTTAAAATCATAAATCCTGGACTTTGTCCTTTTTTAGAAATCTTATTCCAAACAGAATCTTTCTTGGAAAAAATCGAGATAATTGAATGAAACATCGATTTATCTCCAAATTGATATCTTAAAGTTAAAAATATTGACAATATTATTAACGCGACCGTTCCACCAATGATTGAAACCATTGTTAAAACAAAACCAGCAGTTTCACTTATACTAATAAATTCCAGGAACGTTGGCATAATCAATAAATAAAAGCCAATTAAAATAAACACATTTGTGAGTACAGTACTTCTCCCAAACATAAACTTACTTAAATTTAATTTCCACCAAAAGAACAACAATAAAAGAGATGTCAATACCTTATCTAATAAATCTAATGAATCAGGTAACAATCCAATTAAGTCTGCTAACCCTAAAAGAATCATTGCTAGGGTAAATATCAACATACTATATTTTTTTACTACATTCTCCCCCATTTATGTTAAAATAATTTTAGTTTATTTAATATTTTCTTTTTTTGACACAACATTTTTAATACTAGTGCCTGATTTGCATATCGCTAACGCGAAGCATTTAGCGAATACGAAAAGCTTTGCTTTGAGTTATATTGACTCGTTTCACAGAATTAACTAATCGACCTGAGGCTAATCTATTGATTAGCTGAAGGTGAGAGGAGGTTTATACACTGAGTTTACGAGGTGTACTTTTTTATTATGCTTGGCAGTAGTATTAAATTTAACACAACATTTTTAAGGAAAATCTAATTACAAAGCTTAAAAGATGGTGATTGAACTAATTTTATTAATACTTGGCCTTATTCTATTAATCAAAGGTGCAAACTTAATTGTTGATTCAGGTGCAAAACTTGCAAAAGCATTTGGAATATCAGAATTTGTCATCGGCCTAACAATTGTTGCAATCGGAACATCTCTGCCAGAACTAGCAGCATCAATCTCGGCAGCAATATCAAACGATTCAACTTTTATTGTAGGAAACATTATTGGATCAAATATAGCCAACATTTCATTAGTACTTGGCCTTTCAGTTCTCATGGGAGCAATTACATTCCAAAAAAAAGCATTTAACAGATCATCCTGGTTATTTATTATCATCAATATTGTTTTCTTATTAACTTGCCTTGACCAAACACTAACAAGGATAGAAGGAGCATTAATGTTCATCTTGTTCATAATATACATTATTTATCTCTATCAACCTCAACCAGACGAAAAAGAACGTAAATATGGTGGATTTTTAAATGAACTCTATAAAATTAGAAATGTATTCAGGTTAAAAAATTTAAAATCATTTTTTATTAAATTATTTCGAGCAAGAACATATGTAAGAATATTTCATAGAATATTTAAACGTAAAACTCCGAAAGGAAAATATGAAGAAATTAAAAAAGAAATTGAAAAAGAACCAGTTGTTGACTCCCTTGTCTTCCTAATTGGAATTATTATCATTTATTTTGGTGCAAAATTCACAGTTGACAATGCAATTGGTATTTCAGACATTCTAGGAATTACAACAAATTTCATTTCACTTACATTAGTAGCATTTGGTACATCTTTACCAGAAATTGTCGTTACAATTGTAGCTGTTAAAAGAGGATTAGGAAACATTGTCATAGGTAATATTATTGGAAGTAACATTACAAATATATTGTTAATTGGCGGAATATCTTCAATGATTTTGCCTTTAAAAATACTAGATATGACTTTACTTTACACTCTTCCATTTATGTTATTAATGTCAGTAATATTCTTAATAATATTAAAATTCAGTAAGAAACTGCATGTGTGGGAAGGTATTATTCTGTTAACGTTATATATAACATTTATTTTAGGATTAGCTTATATTCTGTTTTTCTGACTATGCCTGGCAGTGGTGGTATTTTTTTCGATAATTGTAACCATTTTTTTACGAAACATTTTTATATATCAATATTTTAAGTAATAATATTGGGGGAAAATAAATGATTGATCTTATAACTATGCCATTATTTGTAATTATTATAATTTTCTTAGCTGCATTGTTTGTATTAATCAAATCTGCAGACTTTTTTACAGATGCAGCAGAAGATATTGGTTTAGCTTTAGGAATACCTCAATTTATAGTAGGAGTTACAATTGTTTCAGTTGGAACTTCTTTACCAGAACTAGCATCTTCATTAATATCTGTTACGAGAGGTGCTTCTGAATTTGTAGTTGGAAATGTTGTTGGTTCTAACATAGCAAATATTCTTCTGGTATTAGGTATTGCTGCAATTGTAGCAAAAAAAATGAAAATGGACTTTGACCTGGTTAAAGTTGACTTACCTTTATTACTAGGTTCATCATTCTTACTTGGCGCATTAATTTATTTTGCTCCATTTAGTGGACAAGTTAAAATGTTCACCTTATTTTCAGGTATTCTATGCATTGTTGGTTATGTAATTTATGTTATGTATGCTGTTTCGCATCATGAAAAAGAAAAGAAGAAAAAACATCCATTTAAATGGAAATCAGTTGGTATTCTTTTAATAGGTGCAGTATTTATTTATCTTGGAGCTGAATTTGTAATTGATTCAGTTATTGCAGGAGGAACACAATTAGGTGTATCAACGTCTGTCATAGCGCTATCAGCAGTAGCTTTAGGTACATCTCTACCAGAATTAACTGTTTCCATTCAAGCTGTTAGAAAGAAGAAATATGAAGTAGCAGTAGGTAATGCGCTTGGTTCAAATATTTTCAATACATTTATTGTAATGGGAATCCCTGCTATGTTTGGAAGTTTAGTAATTCCAATGAGTATAATCACATTTGCGCTACCATTTATGATTGGAGCAACTTTATTATTCATAATATCAATTATGGATAAAGAAATATCGCGGTATGAAGGTTTAATGTTTGTATTATTCTATATTGTATTTATATGGAAATTGTTTACTTTTTTACAGATGCAGCAGAAGATATTGGTTTA
>JBHPGL010000091.1:0-5852 GCA_042570655.1 Nanobdellota archaeon
ATATGAATCGGATTAATAATATTTTTATTGGTTATTTTGATAATTTTTTATCTCAAGGAAGGATTTAATAATAAATTTTAAATAATAAAAACTTCTACACAATCAAATGGAAAAAGTAAAAATACCTTATCTAATAAAACGTTGTCCTAAATGTAAATCATTAACATTAGAATTTGATCCAAAACAAAATAAAATCAAATGTTCAAACTGTGGATATGAACAAGACCTAGTTACAGCTTAATTTACCATTTTCTAGTAGAATTACCAACTCAATTAAATTTAAATAAAACATCAATTTAAACAAGATCATGGAACAAAAAGAGGAAAATAAATTAGAATTTCATGGAGAAATAAAAGCTGTAATAGACAATCTTAGATCAGGTAAGAAAATGATTGCAATGGTCGCACCTTCTTTTGTAATTGACTTTGATTACAAAACTTTTGCAGATACATTAAGAGCAATGGGTTTTTGTTCAGTAACAGAACTTACTTTTGGCGCAAAAGAAGTTAACAGATTCTACACTAATTACATTAAACAAAATCCAAACAAACTTCACATTTCAAGCCCTTGCCCTGTTATTACAAAATTAATAGTAAATAAATATCCACAATTAAAAGATAACCTTATTCCATGTGTTTCTCCAATGGTAGCAATGGCAAGAATATTAAAAAAAGAATGCCCTGAATTAATGAGAGTTTTCATAGGACCTTGTTTTGCTAAAAAACAGGAAGCAAAATATTATAGTGAAGATATTGATTTAGCATTAACATATAAAGATATTGATAAAGTCATTAAATTTTTTAAGAAAGCAAATTTAATGAAACCAAAAGAAAAAAAGAATTATTTTTTTGACAGATTTTATGATGACGCTACAAAGATTTATCCTGTTTCAGGAGGATTAGCAAAAAGTATGCATGCTAGAGAAATAGTTGGCGAAGACGAATTTATAATAGCAGATGGTACTAAAGAAGTATTAAAAATATTAGATGAACTTAATCTAGATGAAGATAAAACCAATTTTGTAGACATCTTATCATGTAATGGCGGTTGTATTGGCGGACCAGGAGTGATAAGTACAGAACCTATTCCAGATAGAAAAAAGAAAGTGTTAGAATATATGGAATATGCAAAATCGAATAAGACAGGTGAAAGAGTTGGATTAGACAAGTATGTTGAAACAATAGATTTTTCAGCCAAACCATTTATTTGAACAATAACGTTAACCATAACAATAATAACACCATTGCCCGATTCGCATGAGTGACCTGTTTCACAGAAGAAGCAAATCGACCTGACGACAGGTTAATTTGGTAAAACTAACTTTAAACCTGGAGTCAGTTGAGATGCCTGCTATGCTTGGCAATAGTGTTTTATGAAAAAAAAGGAAATAAAAATGATCATTAACCAAAACAAAACAAACACATTAAACCTAATATTATACAATTACAAACAAAAATATCAAATAATAGAAATGCTTGCATTCTCAATAATAGCATTCGCACTACCTTTCATGCTTGCACATCCACAATGGTTAGTAGGTACAATTGTAAATTTTATGCTATTTAGAGCAGCAATACATATGAAAGGATATCAACTCCTCCCTATTATCCTACTTCCTTCAATAGGTGTATTTTCAGCAGGATTAATATTTGGAAGTTTAACTAATTACCTCCTAATATTCATACCATTTATTTGGCTGGCAAACACAACATACATTTTATCATACAAATATTTTGGTTTAAAGAAAAAATTAAACTTTTATCCAGCTTTAATCATTTCAGTACTTGCAAAATCAGCATTATTATTCTCAGTAGCATTAATTTTAGTATATTTATTCAATTTCCCAATAGTATTTTTAACAGTTATGGGATTAATTCAAGTAATAACAGCTACTTTAGGAGGACTTTTAGCTTTTTATTCTGTAAAAGCACAAAATTTATTTAAGAATTAAGAATGGTATAGGGATCACATTGGACGAGCCAAAGGACCCCAAATACCGGTTTAAATTTTATTTGTAAGTATCTTCAATACGTTTTTCATCAATTTCTAAATAATATTTGTCACCATCAATTTCAACATAAGTTTCTTTTTCAGTTCCCCATTTAACATCTTTTCTTTCAATTGTATAAGTAGGATAATTTCCTGTGACAGCTTGAACTCCTTCAACAACTCCTCCAACTACAACTAAGCCCATGAAAAATGTAATAAATGGATGTTTCCCGACAAATTCTAAAATTGTTTCTAATGTTCCCATTTTATTTACCTCTATAACCTCTGATAATTTTTAACTTGACACTTTTAATATTTAAATGTTTCCATTTTTGCTACTTTTGTGTAACAAATAAATACTAAAAACATTAATATATTAAAATAAAATATAATAAACTCAAAGGTAAACAAAATTTCAAAAAGGAAATTTTCTAACCTTTTCGTAAAAAACTCAAAGGTGATACAATGAAACTATACTTAATCTTTATCGGAATTCTAACAGCAGCATTATTATTAATAACAGCATGTGATACAGGTCCATTACCTGATGTAAACATACTTAATAATGACGATTGTCAACTATCTTTATGCGATTGTGAATGTCATCCAGCAGGTGAAGTTAGTACAGAAGCATTATGTGGAATAAATTGTTTTGGTGAATTTGGTGTAACAGGATGCGAAGTAGTTGACAACGAATGTTCAGAAGTAAGACAACCATTACAACCAGGTCAAACATATTGTCCTATTATAACAGGTAGAACAGGACCAGTTGCATGTACATTAGAATATGCTCCTGTATGCGGAAATAATGGAAATACATACGGGAATACTTGTCAAGCTTGTGCAAGTGGAGAAGTAAAATACTATGAACAAGGTGAATGTGGAGCTTCAGCATTAAACTATTGTGATCCAAGAGATAAGGGAAGTCCTTGTACAAGAGAATATAATCCTGTTTGCGCAGATGGAACTACATTTAGTAATCCTTGTACAGCATGTTCAGATGGTCAAATAAGTTATATAATGGGTGCATGTATAGAAGAAGTATACGAATGTTCTCCAGGATCAAGAGATGTAACAGAATGTTTTGAAATGTATAAGCCTGTGTGTGGAGATGATGGAATTACATATGACAACTCTTGTTTTGCCTGTCAGAAAATAGATACATTTGTTGATGGCTTGTGTTAATTTTTTTCTTTTTTTTACATAATCTTTATAAATAATAGTCCCTAAGCTAGTAATTATGAAAATAAAAATGTTTTATGGAGATCTAAGTCCTGTATCAGTTGCTCAAAAAAGCACAAAAGAGCTTGAAGATATTAGAGAAGATATATGTAAGAAAGATACAAGATTATCTTATCTTGCAGGTCTTTTGGTTGGATTAAATGGACTTGATTCAATAATGGATTGCTTAACAAAAGATTATTTAAGTGCATCTATTTCTGCAGGAATAGCAGCAGGATGGTCCTATGAATTATATAAAAATCATACAATATCTTCACCAAATGATAAAGGATACTTATATTTATCAGGATTATATGCAACAAGAACAGTCATGTTTTTTAATGAAGCATATAATGAAAGAAAATTTATTAAATATCTGAATTTTGGAACTAGTTTATTTTTAACAGGTTTGACTTTAAGTCTTTATTTCTCAAGAAAAAGACAGAATAAACTATTAAAAAAAATTGATACTAATATAGAAAAATTAAAAAAATTAGACGAGGACGAAGCTAAATTATTCTTAAATAATTTAGAAGAA
The DNA here is from genome assembly GCA_042570655.1 of Nanobdellota archaeon. Taxonomy (GTDB): domain Archaea; phylum Nanobdellota; class Nanobdellia; order Woesearchaeales; family JBHPGL01; genus JBHPGL01. The sequence continues at coordinate 3,750 of JBHPGL010000091.1, forward strand.
TTACCAATTAATTACACGCCAGATTAATAATCATTCTAGAGTAATAACTCATTTAAAGCTTTCTATTTACACAGAAATCTTTATAAACTCAGTATATTTTTACACACATATTACATTTAGGGAGGTGCTACATTGGCAGAAGGATATTGTGTAAGGTGTAAAGAAAAAGTAGAGATCTTAGATGGAGAAGAGTCAGTTACGACAAACAATAAAAAAATTTTAAAAGGTAAATGTAGTAAAGGATGTGGAACAACAGTATGTAGAATCCTTGGAAAAGCATAAGGAGGTGCTAAAATGGCAAAACCAAAACTAAGTTTTTATGATGTTAAATCAAAAGAAAAATTTGAAACCGATGAATATGAAGTAAGAGAAAAAAGTGGTAGATTCTTTGCAGTTACAAAATCCTTAACAGGAGATTATGAATGCTGGAGAGTTTTATCAAAAGTACAAGCTGAAGAAATTCAAAGCGGTAAATAAATTTAAATTTAGTATACAATTTTGTATACTATATTGCTTTTTTTTTCTAACATATTTATACCAGTTCAATAAAGCTTAAATATACATTCTTTTTATTCCATAGTATGGGGGATAAATTACAACTTAATTTAAGGGTAGATAAGGATTTACTTATTACTTTTAGAGATTATTGCAGGGAAAATAATATGAAAATATCTGAAACAGTCGCAGATCTTCTTGAAAAAGAAATTCAAAATGTTATTAACAAATCATATAAAGAAATGGAATTTAAAGAGAAGATAGAAGATCTTAATGAAAAGGTAAGGATTGAAAAAATTAAAAATAAAATATTAACAGATTTAAGTTCTAAAAGGATTAAAGCAGATTTTGATTCTGATGGTTATATTTCAGATGAAGATTTTCAAGAAATTAAAGAAGATGTTGAAAAAGCTATAAATGATGTTGAGAAAGAAGAGGAAGAAAGAGAGAAAACAGTTGAAAAAATTGAAGAGGAATTTAAAAAACCAGGATTTATACCAAAGGAACCTGAAACTCAACCTGTTCAAGAACCTGAACAAATACAAACTGAACCAGTACAGCAACCAATCAAACAAGAAATTCAAGAAAAACCAATACAGGAACAACCTCAACCTCCTATTCAACTGCAAACTCCGATTCAACAACCTGTTGAAAAACGTCCTAATCCAAAAATTATCGATAATAAACCAGCTCCTTCAATAGATGCATTAAGGAGAAAAAGAGGATTATAAAGAGGTGAAAATGGTATTATATTTTACTCCTATAAAGGATTTAATTAGTATAGGACCTTTAACAATTCAAACATGGGGTTTCTTTGTAGCACTTGGATTCTTATTAGCAACATTATTATCAGCTAGAGAAGCTAAAAAAAGAGGTCTAAACCAAGATCACATTTATAATCTAATCATATGGGTATTATTGTTCGGATTGATTGGATCGAGGGTTTTCGGCATATTTTTAGATCTGGGAGCATATATGCATAATCCACTTTCAATTTTATTCTTCTGGCAAGGCGGTTTAGTATTCCATGGAGGTTTAATAGGAGGAATTATAGGCGGATTACTATATGTCAAATATAAAAAGATTAATTTTTGGAAATATGTTGATGTGGTAGCAATTTTCATTCCTTTAGGTCATGCTTTAGGAAGATTAGGCTGTTTCTTTTCATGGGACGGTTGTCATGGAGTTGCATCAAATTTACCTTGGGCAGTTCAAGTCACAACTAACAATCCTTCATTTCCAGTACATCCCACGCATTTATACTCGGCAATTGCCTTATTCATATTTTTTATAGTATTGTACAAAATCAAAGATAATAAAGAATTGTTTGGTAAAAAAACTTTTCATGGTTGGACATTTTCATTATATCTAATAATATATGCTGTTTGGCGATTCTTGATAGAATTTATTAGAGTTGAACCAAAATATGGTCCATTAACAGGAGCGCAATACTTTAGTATAATTATACTTATTTTTGCATGCTTCATATTCTATAAACACTGGTATGGATTTACAAAAATAAAAAAAATCTTTAAATTAATATTTAAAAAGATAAAAAAATTTTTTAATCTAATAAAAGAAAAGTTTAAAAAGAAGCATAAACATAAC
>JBHPGL010000092.1:0-5747 GCA_042570655.1 Nanobdellota archaeon
ATTGTTGAATTTTTGAAAAAGAGGTATAATGCTAAAGTAATTATTTTAGTTGGGTCTCGAGCTGTTGGTGATTTTAAAGCTAAAAGTGATTGGGATATTTATTTATTTACATCTAAGAAAATTAAAGAAACACCTAAAGAGTTCTATAAATCTTTACCTAGATTAATTAAAAATGAAGATCTAGATGTTTATTTAAATTCAATGGATACTAAGAAATATTCTGCGAAATTATGGCGAGATTTAAGGAATTCAAAAATATTATTGGATTATAAGGGTTTTGGTAAGAAATTGCAGAGGAAAGCTTTGACTTTATTTAAAAAAGGTCCAAAATGGACAAAAAAGTATGCTCAAGGTAGGATTTTTAAGGCTCAAAGGTATATGAAAAAGTTTGAAGATAATTTAAAAGATAAGAATTATGCAGAATTGTTTTTAAGGATTAGTTGGCATTATTCTGAAAATATTATTGATTGGTGGTTTGGTATTAGGAATGAGTTTCAATTGAGGCCGCAGCAAGCATTTCCTTATATTAAAGAAAATGATCCTGATTTTTATTTACAATTGAAGAAGGTTTTTTTTGATAAGACTAGTTATAAAATAAAAATTAATGCATTTAAGAAAATGCATGAATTGTTGTTTAATTCTAAAGAATTTAAAAAATTGATCCGATAATTATTTAAAGTATTAGTTTATTAAATATTTTATGGATGTAAAAGAAGCTATTTCAGTTAGAAAAAGTATTAGGAAATATCAAGATAAAGAGATTTCTGAAGATATTATTAATGAGCTATTAGATGCAGCACGAAGAGCTCCTTCAGCAAGAAATACGCAATCTCATAAATATTTTGTTGTTAAAGGTGAATTAATAGATAAATTAAAAGAGAAAGAAGTTTTTAAGCAACCTTATATTTATACAGCCCCCCTAATTATTGTATGTTGTGCTGATCCTAGTTTATATAATTCTGGTGAGAATTATTCTTTAATAGATCTTTCTATTGCGTCTTCATTTTTAGTTTTAAGGGCGACAGAATTAGGTCTAGGTTCTGTTTTTGTTGGATTAATTGAAAGGGAGAAAATTAAAGAAGTACTTAATATCTCTAAAGATTTCATTTTACCTTTTGTTATTCCTATTGGTTATCCTGATGAAAATCCTGTTCCAAAACCAAAAAAAGAAATGAAAGAAATAATTTTTTAATCAACATTTCTAATTGTTCCTGAACCTGAAACTTTCTGAGATGTTCTTGGATTGCCTTTATATAAAACTGTTCCAGATCCTTCAATCGTTACATCAAGTTCTTCCTGTGCATTTACATGAATATTACCTGATCCTTGAATTAAAGCTTTTGAATTTTGAGTTAGTAAATCATATGTTTCAATTTTCCCTGATCCTTGAATTATTGTATTTAAATTGTTAGCTTCACCCTTTACTTTAATATTTCCTGAACCTTCAATTTTAATTTCTAGATTATCGGTAGAGATTTCATTCATGGTTTCGATTTTCCCTGAACCAGCAATAGCTAATTTTTTAATATTTTCAGAACTAACTGTTACTTCAATTGGACGATGGTTTCTAATACATTGTTTATAATCAATTACTAAAGTGCTACCCGATACGTATGTTGCGACTTCTGGGAGTAAATTATCGTCTCCTTCAATTATTAATGGAGTGAGTTCACCTTGAGTATAATATACATTGCCAGCACCATTTATTTGAACACTGTCAAAACCAGATATTGTTCTTTCTTCTGAAATTACGTTTCCTGAACCTCCAATACAGTTTAAATTGCATCCTGAAATTAGAATTATTGTTAATGCAATTATTGGAATTAAATATTTCATTTTATCACCTTTTTTAATTATGTTTTATTGTAATTATAACATTCCCCTTCTTATGTCCTTTATCGACGTACCTGTGAGCTTCAACAATTTGTTCAAGAGGATAACGCCTATCAATTACTGATTTTAACTTCCCATTTTCAATAAGCTCTTTTAGATAAATTAAATCTTTATTCTTTAATTTATTAGTTATCGTAAGAACGTTAAGATAGATGCCATTTTGCTTTAAAGATTTTTTTCTTTGTGAAGGTTGAATTTTTCCCACTGCATCAAAAATAACATCATAAGTCTCACCACTTTGGGTAAAATCTTCTTTAGTATAATCAATTACTTTATCTGCTCCCAATGATTTTACTAATTCTAAATTTGTGGTACTGCATATACCTGTAACAACTGCTCCAAAATACTTTGCAATCTGTACAGCAAAAGTACCTACACTTCCCGAAGCACCATAAATAAGAACTTTTTGACCTTTTTGAATATTTGCTTTTCTAAGAATAAGCAACGCAGTTAGTCCACCATTAGGAATTGGGGCGGCTTCTTCATAAGTCATATTGGAAGGTTTTAATGCAATCATTCCGTTTTCAGGCATGCATTTATATTCGGCATAAGCACCAAACTTAAATCCTTCGTAGGTAGATGCAAAAACTTGGTCGCCTTTCTTAAACCGTTTTACATTTTTGCCTATTTCAACAATTTCTCCTGCAAGATCCATTCCTAGGATCATTCTTGGTTTTCTAAAACCTGTCACTATTCGCATCATAGGTTTGAAAAAGAAATCCTTTACAGGTCCTAAACCCGGTTTTAAACTTCGAATTTTCGTGTCTCCCCTATGTGCTGTTGTTGCATGAATTTTTATCAGTACTTCATTGTCTTTAGGAACAGGTTTATTTACTTCTTTAAGTTTAAGAACTTCTGGTGGTCCGTATTTTGTGCATATGATTGCTTTCATTTTATCAACAATATTATTTATGTATTTAAATTAATCGGAAAGCGTTCAAATACAGGTTTAACATCGCGGTTAAGAGAAGTTTCGAACGTAGTGAGAAATTTATGCAATAAATTTTACCTCTTAATTGTTGTTATATTCTACGAAGTACAAGGAATAGTCTGCAAGACGATTTGGTGAAGCCAAAATTCCGAAGAGTTTTATTTTTGCCCCTTTTTTTTAGCCTTCGTGTTTTTTCCTTTATCGTAAAAACCTTTACAAATAAATATCCCTGAAGCCACACCTAATATTAAAACTATTAGTGCACCTACATCCCTCTTAGATAATATTACTGCAATTAAGGGGACAAGACACATCATAGCTATAAGTGACTTTCTTGGAATAACTATTGAATCTTTACTTGAATTATTCTTCATAGCTCATGATTATATTAGTAGATTAATAAAACTTTCTATGGGGCAAAACTGCGTCCGCAGAGTAGAGAAATCGGATTATCAAGTGCGAAGCACCATTAAATAGAAATAAAAAGCATTCTGAAAGGTCAATCCAACAGATTATAAAAAATGCTGGAATTAAAGTTGGAATTAATAAAATAATATCAGCTCATACTTTAAGGCATAGTTTTGCAACTCATTTACTTGAAGATGGAATTGATATTAGGTATATTAAAGATTTATTAGGACATTCTAAAATTGAGACAACTTTGATTTATACAAAAGTATCAGATAATTCTATTAGAAAAATTAAAAGTCCATTAGATAAATTATGATCATCACGATAATGTATATTGATTTCCACCAAACAATTTTTATATCAGAAGATTTTTTATATTCTTATGGCTTATGAAGTAATAATAGGCAGGTCAAAAGAGGATAGAGAAAAATACGGTCTAGATGGTACTGTTCTTGTCGGAAAACATTACGTTAAAATGGGTAGATCTACTTCTATGTCAAATAATATTTATATGGATATTTCAAGATCTCATGTTGTTTTTGTCGTCGGAAAAAGAGGTAGTGGAAAATCTTATTCAATGGGGGCAATTTCAGAGGGATTATTAGATATTAAACCAGAAATTAAACAAAATATTTCTATTGTAATGCTTGATACAATGGGTGTATATTGGACTATGAAATATCCTAATAAAAAAGATCATGAACTTTTAAGACAATGGGGTATGAAAGGTAAAGGATTAGATGTTAAAATATTTACACCTATTGGATTTTATAAAAAATATAAGGAAGAAGGTGTTCCAACAGATGCACCTTTTGCAATAAAACCAAATGATCTTGACACAACAGATTGGTTACTTGTTTTTGGAATAAGTGAAAATGATCCTATTGGAATATCTTTAATTAGGACTATTAATTTATTAAAAGATACAGGTAAAAATTTTGATTTAAAAGATATTATTAAAACTATCAATAAAGATGATAAAATTGATGATTCAATTAAAGCAAATTTGGAAAATAGGTTTTTAAATGCTGAGAAATGGGGTGTTTTTTCTAAAGAAGGTACAGATTTAAGAGATATGATTGCAGGAGGACAAATTACTGTACTTGACGTAAGTGCATATGCAACCGCACCTGGTGGCGGATGGAATGTAAAGAGTTTAGTTATTGGATTAATTGCTAAAAGATTGTTTATTGAAAGAATGATTGCTAGGAAGTTTGAAGAGTTTAAAATGATCCATGAATCTGTACATTATTTTACTGAAGAAAAGAAAGTAAAATTAGATTTTCCTTTAGTTTGGCTTGTTATTGATGAAGCACATGAATTTTTACCTTTAGAAGGAAAGACAGTTGCAACAGACCCTTTAATTACAATTTTAAGGGAAGGTAGGCAGCCAGGAATAAGTTTAATGGTATGTTCACAACAGCCAGGTAAGATCCACACAGATGTAATGACACAAAGCGATACTGTTCTAGCACATAGAATTACTGCTAAATTAGATACAGATGCCTTGGGAGCATTAATGCAAAGTTATATGAGAGAGGGATTAGTTACACAATTAGATAATTTGCCTCGTTCAAAAGGAGCAGCAATCATTTTTGATGATGAAAATGAACGAATGTATCCTATTCAAGTAAGGCCTAGGCTAACTTGGCATGGTGGTGAATCGCCAATGGCGATAAGAAAGCCGCCAAAGAAAATTGAATAAGTATTTTTGTAAACATAAATATTTTTAAATCAAAGAGATTTGATTTATATAATGAAAGATAAAATCATGAGTTTGGCCAGGGCAAAAGGTTATGTTATTCCTGCAGATGTGGCTAAAGTAATTCAAAAAGATCAACTTGTTTCTTCTGCATATTTATCTGAATTGTCAAGTTCTAAAAAGTTAAAAGTTAGTAATATTAAAGTAGGTAATTCTCCAGTATATTATTTGCCTGAGAACAAGCATAGATTGGTGGAATTAAATAATTATTTAAATGCTAAAGATAAAGATGCTTATAATTTACTTTCTGAAAAGAAAATGCTTAGAGATAATAAATTAACTCCTTTATTAAGGGTAAGTTTGAGGCAAATTAAAGATTTTGCAATTCCATTAAATGTTTCTGTTCAAGGTAAAAGTGAAATATTTTGGAAATGGTTTTTATTATCTGATGAACACGCTAAAGAGATTATAGGAAAAATTTTAGATAATGGACCTAAGAAGGAAGTACAAGAGGAAATTAAGGATAAGAAAGTTGAAGAGAAAAGAAAAAGAAAATATTGAAGAAAAAAAAGAGGAAATTAAAAGAGATGAAGTTGAAGAAAAAAAGGTTGAACAACAATCAGAATCAAAACAGACAGAAATGAATAAAGAGTTAAAAGAAGAGTTGGATAAACAAAAATTATTAATTACACAATTAGTAGAAAAACAACAAGCATTAGATGAAGCTAGATTAAAACTTGAAAGTGAAAAGGATAAACTTGAAAAGTTAAGGATAAAACAAGAAAAGTTAGGAAGTGAAGTTATTAGTGT
>JBHPGL010000093.1:0-5641 GCA_042570655.1 Nanobdellota archaeon
ATTTAAACTTAAATAAATAAATATTACAAATGAGACCTGCATTAAAAATTCTATTAATAGCATCTTCTTTAGCTATGCTTGCAGGCGGTTTATTCGGTCCTATTTATGCTGTTTTCGTAGAACAAATAGGCGGAGACTTGCTTACAGCGGGAGGTGCCTATGCGGCCTTTTCAATAGCAGCAGGATTATTAATATTTTTAATAAGTAGATGGGAAGATCATGTTAAACATAAAGAAATCTTAGTTATTATTGGCTATGCTTTAGGTTGTATTGGTTTTATAGGTTATTTATTAGTTCAAGAACCATGGCATCTTTTTATTGTACAGATTATTTTTGGTTTGGGAGAAGCAATAGGTGTCCCTGCTTTCGATGGACTTTATTCGAAAAATCTTGATCATGGAAAATTTGTATCAGAATGGGGTTTATGGGAAACAATGGCATATATTATTGGCGGAATATCAGCATTAATTGGAGGTTATATTGCAAATATTTATGGGTTTAAATCCTTATTTATTATTATGTTGATTATTTCTATTATAGGATTAATTGCATCATTATCTCTTTTAAAAATGAAAAATAGAACTATTGATAAAATTAATAACAAAAGAAAACAAAAGAAAAGAAAATAAGAGAAAAATGGAAAAAACAAAATTCTATTCATACAAAACTAATAAACACGCATTACCAAAAGGCTGCCAACTATGTGTGAAAGGCCAAAAACTTGTCTTATTCATAACAGGATTATGTCCAAGACATTGTATCTATTGTCCTATAAGCGATAAAAAATACAAAAAAGATATAACATATGCAAATGAATGGCCAACAAATGATATAAAAGAAATAATAAAAGAAGCAGAACTATGTGATGCAAAAGGTGCAGGCATTACAGGTGGTGATCCTTTATGTACAATAGATAGAACAATTAAATTCATAAAAGCATTAAAAAAACAATTTGGAAAAAAATTCCACATCCATTTATACACTTCATTAGATTTAATAACAAAATCAACTTTAGATAAACTTGAAAAAGCAGGACTTGACGAATTAAGAATACATCCAAACATTGATAACGATAAACTATGGGATAAAATAAATCTAATTAAAGGTTACAAATTCGATTTAGGAATAGAAATCCCTGCAATCCCGAAAAAGAAAAGGCAAATTAAAAGTCTAATAAAACATTTCGCACCACACATAAAATTCATAAATCTCAACGAACTTGAAGTTGCAGACAATAAAGTAAACAAACTTCTTAAATTAGGATATAGAACAAAATCAAAATTATCCTATGCAGTAAAAGGATCAGAAGAGTTGGCAAAAGAATTGTTAAAATTCATAGAAAAAAATCATCCAAAATTAAAAGTACATTATTGTACAGCAAAATTAAAAGATAAAGTACAAATGGCAGAAAGAATTAAACGAAGAGCTAAGAACATAGCACAACCATTTGACTTAATAACAGATGAAGGAACATTATATCGAGGTGCAATCTATGCAAAGAAACAAATGCTTCCAACAATAGTAAAATGTCTTTCAAAAACATTTGAAATACCAAAAAAACTAATTGTAATAGATGAAAACGAAAAACAAGAAAGAATTCTTATAGCATCTTGGATATTAGAAAAGATTTCAAAAAAGATCAAGCCATGTATTTCTAAGAACTGTAACAACATAAGACTTGCATTTGTAGAAGAATATCCAACTTATGATCAATTTCCAATAATGATAGATTATATTAATTAGATTCTGATAAAATAACGAGTTAATCATATAATATTAATGTAGACCTTTTAGGATTATATTTCTTTAACCTTGAATATAATGTTTCACCTTTAGAATCATCTAAATTATGGTAACATCCACCAACATGTACTATCATATTATAATCACCATTAATTTCTCCAAGAAACTTTGCTTCAGTCTCATCTCTTAAACCAACAAAAGTACCTCTTAATGGATTAATTAATCTTTTTTCTAAAAAGAATCTTGGTAATTTTCCCTCATAAACATATTGTACCATCCTATATGCACTATCATGTTTCTCAATTATTGATTCTTTATTTACTTCATCTAAATCTTTAGGATTAATTTTATCCAGAGCAAGATTATATAATGAATTTAATTCTTCAGATAAAATATCAATCATATTTGGATTATCAATTAAATAAATTGGAATATTATTTCTATCAGCATACTCTTTGCTTATATCTACTTCATAATATGATGCAGAATCAATATAGTCACTAAAGAAATCTAAAAAATTCTCACTACAACCTCTCTCTCTCAATTCTTTAATTATTTTATGTTTTTGAGGATCCCAATTATCTTCTAAATATTTAATCCATTTCTGGCTAGCTTCAACTGTAATTACATCTGGTTTAAGTTTGTCCAAAGCATTCTTTAATCTTCTTGGACCATTAAATTCATAATGTACTGTACCTAATAGATGTATAACCATATTATCTGCCTAAATATCTATAATCTTTCCTCTTTTACCAACATTAATAACAAGACTACCATCTATCATTTCTTGTAAACCTTCTGCTTCATGTACATGAGAACATAATAAAACAGTCGGTTTAAATTCAGAAATCGCTTTCCTAATACCAGAACTTCCTTTAACAATATCAGAAAACTTCTCCATCTTACTTTCAGATGGATGAACATGTGTAACCATAATTTTCTTTTTAAGATAATTAACTTTTTCATGACCTTTTTTCAATAAATCAAATAATTCGCCTTCACTTAACTGATGTAATCCTATGTTAGCACCACCTGCTCCAAATATTCCAACATCATCATACTTAACAGAATATCCATGTAAATTCTTAACATTTTCATAATACATGTCAGCCCAAGTTGCAACAGTAGCTTCAGTTTCATGATTTCCAGGAACTACAAGAACTTTTTTATTTTTTTCAACAAAAGGTCCCAATAAATTATCAGTATTTTGTTCGGCAAAAGTAACATCACCGCAAAGAATAACTAGATCTACTTTATTATCATCAGCTACTTGAGCCAGCTTCCTAGCTAAACCAATATCTCCGTGTATATCTCCTGCAGCTAGTATTTTCATTTTACCTTTTAGTTACCTCAAATAATGTATGCTATAAGATGCGGGAGATTTGAAAATTTCCAATTTTCATTATCTCCAGCAGCTAGTATCTTCATTTTATATTATTTCTTCCTCTTCTTTATTTAAATCTTGTGCTTTACAATCCATATTACCTTGTGGTACATAACCATAATGATTAAAATCAGCCATTGACCTGACTAATCCATCAAATTGAATATAATCATCTTTATTTGCTTTCCTTTCATAACTGTTAACCATTGAAAACTTCCCATCAATACAAGTTAAATTACCAACTTCAACCTTTTGAATATCACCAATCCAATTTGTATGAATCTTCTTAAATATTTGATCTCTACTATCAGCAATGTTTAATGTATAACTTCTACTAAATATGTTAGAACTACCGTTAACTTCTAAATTTGCATTTCCATGAATATCATTAGATTCTCCAATAACTTCTGCATTAGCAACATTCGCAACACCTAATCCCAGCAATATTGGTATAACATATTTCATTTTTTTCACCTTAATTATCTTGAATTAAATTAAATTTACTTGCAATTGAAAACATTGAAGGATTTTTATTAATTCCTATATAAAAATCTTTAATAGTTGAAATATCACCATATGCATCAACATATTTTAAAATACTTTGAATTACTACATCAATTTCTTGTTTAATCCCATCTTTGTTAAAAATATTTTCTACACTTTTAAATACTGGAATAATTATAGAATTATATCTTTTAAATGGAGATTGAACTAATCCTCTCATTACTAAATGTTTTATACTGTAATTTTTATCAACAACAAATATCGCATCGTTGAAATTTCCATCATGCACATTCTTATCTCCTTCAATTATTTTAATCTCATCATTTATAGGAAACTTTAATCTTGAAAAATAATAACAATCAGAAACTTTTTGAATTAATCTATTAACATAATTTTCTGCTTTTTTTTCTTTATATACAGTTGACATAATTGCATCTGATTCAATTTTAGTATAATCACCATCAACAATGATGAAATTTTTTCCTCTTATATTTGCCTGATCATGAATTTCATAAGCCATATATAAATATTCTAGAACCCACCCTTTATAAATCTTTCGGTTATTCACCACTGAAAAGAGACAAATTTACTTCTTATACTGCATAAGCCCAATATCAATCAAAACCGTAATTGTCGCAGTCGGAATCAAAGAATTAATCTTAAATCCAGCGTTGAAAGGCATAAAAAACTCAGCTAAATATATGAAAGCCAAATACTTTTGTCTCAATATCTTATTCAAAATAAAAAATACAATTACATCCCATATAATATTAACAATATAGAAATTACCTGCAGCTAAATCAATTAAATCAAGAAACATTGCCATACCCAATTTGATAGGAGCAAACATTTTATGAAGTAAATCAGGACTACCCACATTAAAATTTATCTTAACACGAGGAGATTTTCTTTTCTTACTAGATACTTCATCCTTTACAACTTCTGCATTAACTTTTTTAGCTTCCATCTTGTAGAAAAATCATTTCATTCAATATTTTGAAGTCCTTAATATTCAATTACATATCCACACTTAGAACAAATCACTTCTTCACCATCCTTCATCATATTATCGTTACCACAATCAGGACATACATATTCGATTTTTTGTTTTTCATCCATTTTTGTTACTCTCGATTGTAATCTTTTTAATTTGTTCGAACGTTTTCTTTTCGATGTCTTTAACATCAGGTCTTTTCTCGTCGTTTCTGTATCTCTTTATAAATTCCTTAAGAGTGGTTTTTTGTTTAAGTCTATCTCTTATCTTTCTCCTCTTTTTTAACCCTATTTGACCTTTCACCCTATAATAAATTATTTTTTATGATTATATAAATTTTTGGGTTGTTACATATAATAATAGCATTATTTAATTTGTTAACGCCATGCGTAGTACTCTATTATATACGTCCAGGAATGAAAACTCGGTCGTAATCACACTATTTAAACATAAACTACGGAGCGCGTTAACACTATTAATTTCAATAAATAGAACAACATTTAAAAATACTTAAAAATTAATACAATTTAAGGTGATATCATGGTTTTATTAGGAGGAGTGGAGGAAGCAGGGAGAGGACCAGTCATAGGTCCATTAGTAATGTGTGGAGTAGTTATTAAAGAAGAAGACGAACATAAACTAGTTACAATTGGTACAAAAGATAGTAAATTACTAACTCCTCAAACTAGAGAAAGAATATTTGATCAAGTTATTCATTTAGTTGAACAACATGAAATCATAATCTTACAACCGCAGGATGTTGACGATTCTTTAAATGACCCTAACATGAATCTAAATTGGTTAGAAGCAGTTACATCTGCTAAAATAATTAACAAACTTAAACTTGATAAAGTTATTCTTGATTGTCCAAGTAACAATCCACCTGCTTATAAAAATTATATCATGAATCATATTGAAAATAAAAATTTAGACGTTTTATGTGAACATAAGGCAGATTTAAACTATACCGTTGTTGCAGCAGCTTCCATAATTGCAAAGGTTACAAGGGATAGAGA
>JBHPGL010000094.1:0-5540 GCA_042570655.1 Nanobdellota archaeon
GATATGAAGATGATAATGTTTATTGTTTTGAAAATTATTTAGATAATGCATATTTTGATGGTGCAGATGGTCCTGGATGTGATCTTGAAGGTGATTGTGCTGAATTAAACAGTTCAAGTTTATGCGAAGCAAATGAATTATGTTTTTGGGATAATCTTTATGATGAATGTTATGCTGATTTTTTCGATTTTTGTTCTGATTTAATTAATGAATCAGATTGTTTAAGTGAAGGTGGTTGTGAATGGGATTCTGGATTAGAGGAATGTTTTTCTGATTTTGAACCTTGTTATTTAAATGAAGATTCTTTTGAATGTAACAATCATGATGGATGTTTTTGGGACGGTTCTTTAGATGAATGTGTGGGTAATGCAGGAGGAGAGTATTCGGTTTGTTTTGATTATGATGCAACTAATCAAACCGCTTGTGAAAGTGCTTTTGGCGGTATTTGTATTTGGGATAGAGAAGAAAGCTTATGTGATCCATCTATGACTTGTGATTATGATGAAGTTTGTGATGTTGGTGAAGATTATTTTAATTGTCCAAATGATTGCGGACAAGATACTGGAGATGATTGTTCATACGGTTCTGAAGAAGATTGTTGGAACAATGGATGTGAATGGGATTATGAAGAAGATGAATGTTATTCTTACGGAGGAGATTATGAAGATATTGGTGAATGTTCAGATAATGTAAATTTAACTTTAGATGGAAATATTCTTACAACAGGAAAATCTTCAATTACAGGAACTATCATTGAACTTAAAAGTTTATGCGGCGGTTTTTATGATGGTCTTAGTGATAGAGATGGATATTATTCGATCTCTGTACCTTCAGGAGATTTTAATGTAATGATTTATGAAAATACTTGGCCTGATTCTGATTATACTGCAATTGAAGTTAAAGATGAAAATGTTTTAAGCATTGACGGAGATTTAACAGTTAACGCAACTTTATATCAAATTGATGTTGATGTTGATCTTACTGATTTGGAAAATTCTGAATATCAAGTTGCAAGTGGATCTGATTTAAGTTTTCCTATTACAATAACAAATAATGAAGATACAAATTTAAATAATTGGATGGCTATTTTTAAACTTGTTCAATACAATCCAATATCTGATAAAGAGATTGTAATATATAGAGTTTCACAATTAGTTAATATTACTTCAAGAGGTGGTTCTTATGAAAATATTATTAATGTGACTCTTCCTTCTGAGGTAAGAGGTCCTGTTAATTTAAGATTGGGAATTGCTAAAAGTGGTAAAATAAATGTTGGAGATGAAAGAATCACTGCATTAACTTATAAATTTGTTGATGAAGGATTTTATGTTGATGACGGTGGTTTTTCATGCGATTATAATGGTATTTGTGAAGGTATTGAAAACTTAATGACATGCCCTATTGATTGTGTTGATGAAAGTCAAGAAGATGATTTATCTTTAACAGCATATTTTAATTTGTTAGATGCTGATTCGCAATTAATTGATGAGGCAATGTTATGTATAGGTAATCCAAAAGAACATGAATGTAATGATGTAATAAGCGGTGTTACAAGATTTACAATGTTATCAAAACCTTTCCAATATGGAATGTATGCTGATACTTATGATGAAACAAGTGATTCTTTTAGTTTTATTGAATTGTTTGATGGATTTCAATTATTAGAATTGGATTCTGGCAAGAATGCAACAATAAATGTGACATTGTATGATGAAATATCTCTTGACGTTGATTTTATTGGCGCTGAAGATTATCAAAGTATGGTTGGAATTGATGAAAATGTTGAAACTAATACAAATGTTTCAGGTGTTGAAGAAAATTATGATGATATTGTTGAAACTGATTTTAATTTTGATAAAATGAAAAATTATGAAATAGGAGAAGATATTATTGTTAATATTACTGTAACTAATCGTCATACTGTAGATTTAACTGATTGGAGAGTTGTTATGAAACTTGAACCTTTCCAAGGTTTTACAGATGAATTAAGAAATTTTACAAGTATTGATGTTTCAGCTGGAGAAACTGAATCTGTTATTTTAATTATTGAAGCTCCTGATGTTGAAGGATATGGTGAAGCAGGTGTTAGCATAGAAATATCTAAATTTGATGAGTTTGTAACTACATCAAATAAAGATGATAATTTGTTAAATGCAAGAACAGGTACAAAAACATTTAATTTTTTAAGGATAACTCCTGATTTTGAAGGTCCTGAGATTGAAATTAATAGTCCAGATACAGAATTTCAAAGTGGAACTGTTAATTTAGATATTTTTGTTAATGATTCTTCTGATTTTGAATGGCGGTATGAAATTCATGGTTATGACTTTGAAAATAATTTACCTTATGAAAATATTAGTGAAGATATGATTCAAACTGTTTTATTGGAAGATATTCCTTTTAATTCAGGTAAATATGAATTAATTGTTATTGCTGAAGATGAAAATGGAAATGTTAACCATGATTTTACTTATTTCTTTGTTGATGCATTAGCACCAGAATTAGAAGTTATTTATCCAGAAAATAATAGTATTGTATCACCTGGAAAATATATTGAAATTCATGCATTTGATTTTAACAGAAGTTCGGTTATTAGTTATGATAAAGGTGATGGTGAACAAATATTAAGCGGAAGAGGATTTAATAGAATTGATACTTCTGACTGGGCAGATGATACTTATCAAGTTGAAATTAATGCCAGAGATTTTGATAAAGTTAATAGTACAGTATTTTGGATAACTATACAAAATGATTCTAATGTATTTTTTGATTCTGCATCTGACGAAGCTGATAGATTTAATGATAAAATTAATAATTTATTAACTAGTTTTAATTCTTCAACTTCATTGACAGATTCTGAACAAGAAGTTATTGAAAATCTTAATATTTTAAATGATCTATCAAATAAATCTACAGATCTTGTAAATCTTAAATCTTTAATTGATGGTGTTAAAGATGGCGGTTTAAGTGAATCTGAAAAATTAGAATTGATACAAAATTATACTAATGAAATTGAAAATATTAAGAATAATACTGTGGGAGAATTAAAAGTTAACAGTAGAAGTACATTTGTTCAAGAAGTTAATAAGTCAATTACTCAAAGAGAAATTGATGCTGTTTTAGATACTGTTAATGATTCGTCTACATCTGTTCAAGATAATACTAACATTTCTGCTTCTGCTAATGTAGTTACTGTAACGTATTTATCTGGAAGAGAAGAAACTAAAACTGTTCTTGGAAAAGATGTTAATACAGTTGGAAGCAATTCTGATTTGGATTTGATTGGAACTGGTCAAGGAATGAGTTATTCTGTTTCTGGTAATGTTGATGTTGATAAAGTTTCTGATACAAAGACTGTTGTTTCAACTAAAGATGGTGTAGTTTATTTTGTTGAAGTTATTGATAAAAATTTAACAGGGGAAAATAGTTTGAATGCTTCAGATATTGAATTTGAAGATGTTGAAATTAATGGTGTAGATGTTAACTTTTCTGTTGTTGAAGAAGATCCAATCGTAAAATGGAGTTTTTCTGAATCAAGTAGTACAGAATCAACAAGTTCTTCAAGTGGTGATACAACTACAACTACTGATAGTCCAATAATTGTTATACCTGAACAAAATACGTTTACACATTTATGGGAACAAATTTCTCCAGACAGTATTAGTACATTTAATATAGGAGAAGATGCATTATTTAATAAAATTGTATTTGGAGTTAATAGTATTGTAACAAATGTTAAACTTGTTGTTAATGAAGATGCAGAATTACCTGGTAACATTGATTCTCCAAATAATGAAGTTTACAAATATATTGAAATTGTAGAACATAACATTGTTAATTCTGAATTTGAATTTGCCAAAATTACATTTAAAGCTAATAAAGATTGGGTAAATGATAATGGAGGCAAGGATAATGTTATTTTAATGAGATATGATGATGGATGGACTGTTTTAAACACCGAATATGATAGTACTGAAAATGATGATTATGTTTATTCTGCAGATTCTCCAGGATTAAGTTATTTTGCAATTGGTGCTGAAAAGGTTAAAGGTGTTGAGAGTGAAGGAAGCGAAAGTGAAGAAAGTGGTTCGGATGAATCTGTTGAAAGTTCTGTTGAGTATTTAGAAGGAGAAGAAGTTATTACAGTTGAAAATGGAGAAAATGGACCAAGCGGAATTACAGGTATGGTAGCAGGTGATGGCGATATGCAAGTTAAAATTCCTGTTGGAATTATTGTAGTTATATTTTTAATCCTTACTGGATTAATAGGATTTTATGCTTATGAAAGATTAAAAAAGGGTGATTAAATGGATAAAAATAAAAATTTTTACCATGCAAGAAAATTTAAAGAAAATTTTCTGCACAGAAAATACAGAGTATTTTCTTGTGCCAAAAATTTTCAATTTTTGAGCATGAAAAAAATAATTTTAATTTTAATGTTATGTTTGATGTTAACTTTTGTTTGCGCAGAAGATATTAGTTTAACAATAGAAGGGAAAGATCCTGCTAACGGTGTTGATATTGTTGCAGGCGGACAGATGGATGCAAAGTTAAAGATTGCACCAACGGTCGTCATTGAATATTTAGATATTACATCTGAAAGTGGTGTTATTGAACAGATGTTACTTGAAAAAATGAATTTACTTGACGGTCTAGAATATTCTGCTACAGAACAAATTTTAGAGGATATGGTTGATTTGCCTGGAACATTACCTGCAGGTGAATGGAGAGTTGATATTACTGCTCATTATTATAGAAATGATGAATATCGAACACAGGATTTTATTGCGCGGTTAAATATTGCATCTACCGGTGTTGGATCTGATGCGCTTGGAATTGTTACAAAAGCTTTACCAGGTGACGCTGCATTAGAAATATTAAATCACGCTGAACCAAAAAAGATTGAAAGATTAGAGAAAACAGTGATTGCAAGTGATTTAGATAGTTTAGGATTAGGTATGAATGATGTTAATCCAACCCCTATTAAAACAATTGCTGCAAAAGAAGTTGTATTGGAAGAATTGGACGGATTGTTGGCTAAGGCAAAAAGTGCTAAGGCAAAAAGTGCTATTACAGAAATGATGGAGAAAAAGGCTATGCCCATTATATCTGAAAGTTTAAATGTTTATGAATTAAAAGATGGGTCTGGTTATATTAATAAAGTTGTAATTTCTGTTGATTCTAAAGGAGGTATGAATTCGTTAGAGATTGCTTTAGATATTCCTAAATCAGTAGCTAATGATGTTGATGAACTAAGTTTTTCAGAAAGGCCAATCATTTTGGATAAAGATCCAATTGTAAAATGGAATTTTAATAATTTACCTCCAGAAGAAACTAAAGATTATAGTTATACTGTGGAAACAGATGAACCTTTAGAAGAAGTTCCTTCAACCACTTATGCTGCAGGAAACAATCCTTCATTATTTGCTAAATTTGTACGGTTTAACCTTAAAGGTGGATGGATTTTAAGTTTGATTATTGTATTGGTTATATTGTTCTTTATAATCTTTGGAATAGTTAAAGGGATTAAAGCTTTATTT